>NZ_JBGNUU010000021.1:0-149931 GCF_041950485.1 Nonomuraea sp. ATR24 | reverse complement strand
ATCGAGGGCTGGTACAACCTGCACCGCCTGCACAGCAGCCTGGGCTACCGTAGCCCCGCCGACTACGAGGCAGTCGCAGCGGCCTGACCACCACAACGATGGTGTCCGTCGGAGCGGAGCAAGCTCAGGAGGGCGCCGTCTACACCGAGCAAGGACGTGGCACCTTCGTCGGGCCGAGGAGCGCACCCCAGAGTCCTCGCAAGGTCCCGGTCTATCAGCAGATCGCCAACGAGATCATCGAGGAGATCAAGGCAGGGGTCTACGCCCCGAACCGCCTCATCCCCAGCGAGAAGACGCTCGGGCAGCGATTCGACAGAGCGCCAGGGACGATCAGGCAGGCGATCGCCTACATGCGTGAGCTTGGTTGGGTCTTCACCGTGCCGCAGAAGGGCACGTACGTCTCCAAGCGCGAGGACTGGCCCGAGAGATAGGCCAGGGCTGCCAACGCCCGCACGACGCCGGCCGTCCTCAGCTCAGAAGAGCTGGCACAGCTCGCGGTGCGCTGCCGAATTGTTCTCTTAGGTATCAAGGCGGCGGCGCTTCGCGCCGCCGCACGGCCCGCCGCCCGCCCGCCGTCCAGGCGTGCGGCGTGGACGCCGGTCCCGAACGGCGGCGGGAACGCGGGCCGCCCACCGTACGCATCGCCCGCCGTACCAAGCCGCGCCCGCCGACCAGGGACGCGCCGCCGCCGCACCAATGCAGCATGATCGCCATGCTGTGGCCGGACTTCACCCAGGGTTGGGGCGATCGACGGTCCGGGACTTCCTTAGTCCCGGCCCACCGAGTTTCGTGGCCGGGGTACGTAGGGGGACCCAGATGGGGGGAAGCGGGACTCTTGTGCCGGAAGTGGTGACTTGCTGACGCGACCTGGGGGAACCTCACATGAGCCGTTCTGACTTGCTGAACCGTCAGCTATCAGCCGTCGTTTGTCATCGTTGGCTGACCTTGGACAGCCCATGGACGGCCCGCTTCCGTCCCTCGACAACACCCGAGGTCTACGGAATTGCGGGAGCGGACGCTGGCATCAACCAGCGCCCGCCCTGGTGAGAATGGCTACTGCACCGGTTCAGGCAGCTCTTCGGGGAGCTGCTCGGTCTTGCCTTCGGCCTTGAGTGCTTTGATGTCTTTTGTGATGGTCGCCTTGCCGCGTGCGCTGTTCCACGACGCCCAGACGGCGGTCTTGAGGTCCTCGGTGTGGTACTCGGCTGCGATGAGGTAGGCGAGGAGACGGGCAGCGAGGTTGTAGGCCTCATTGCGGGCGACCATGCGACCGTCGGCTCGGACGATGGTTTCCCGCCAGATCGATTCTGCGGTGGCGGTGAAGTCAACTTTATTGACACGCTCGATGGCGCGCTCGAGCGTCAGGCGTGGCTCGTTGCTGACCGGATGGCGACTCAAGTCCATTGCCTGGGTGATCCCGCGGATCAGCGCGGTCTGTCCGACAGGCCGCAGGAGCAGAGTATGGGGATGGGAGGCGGTGAATCTGTTGGTCTTGATCGCTTCTGGGTCCGCAGCGGCGTCCCGATAGGCGTCGAGGTGCATCATGAACAGGTGGAACCAGGTGGCGACCTCCTCATAGCACGTCTCCAGGACTTGGTCAGAGGGGCTGACGGTGCGATCCAGGTCTTTGTGGCCAGCGAAGTCGAGGATGGTCTTGGTGTTGTCGTAGACGGTCCCGATCGTGGTTAGGTGGCGCATGGTGCGGCTGAGTGTGCTGCTGCGCCACTGGACGACTTCCCATCGGGAGGTGACCCCTTCGTCGTCGCGGTACTCGCGCTCGGCGAGGGGCGAGTCTTCATCCTTGTCCAACAGCCATCGGGAGATGATGGCGTAGCCGTTGTCCTCGCTGGTCAGGATGTTGTCGGCCCTGCTTGTTGGCTTAGCGTACCGGTTGACCTTGTTGAAGATCCTTCGGGTCTTGCGCGGATCGGTGTCTTCGATGAAGATCACGGTGACGTTGTCGTCGCCGACGAAGCGCTGCTCTTCGCCGAGGTCTTCGTTGGACTGAATCACCTCACGGGCGGCATACCAGCGATGCTGACCGTCCAGGATGATCCGCTCGCCTTTTCCGAGAACCAGGAAGCCCATTTGCTCGGCTCCTTCGCGGTAGGCGAGCTTGAGTCCTTTGATGTGGCTGCCGAGGTCCTCGTACTCCAGGCTGCCTTCGGGGACGACGACGATGATGGCGCCGAAGAAGCGGTCCTTGTGCTCGGCCAGGTAAGGCACGATCTGACGCTTGACGCGGCTGATGTCGGGCTCGCGCTGCATCCGCTCCTCGATGGAGGCGCTTGCCCAGGAATCCAGGTCTCTGGCTGGCCGCGTAGACGAGACCAGTTCGCGGGCCGTCATCGTTCCTACGTAGTAGATGGTCGAGCCCATCTTGCCCTTGATGACGGGGATGGCTGCCATGGTGTGCTCCTTCTGACGAGGACGTTCAGGTGGTTGGTCGGTCGTTACAGGGTGGAGATGGGGCATAGGTCAGGTCCCGCTCCTGGTCCTCCAGCTGATGAGGGGGTACGCACATCCACGCGAATGAGGGGATGCCTGCGGGGGCGCTGAAGGCACTGGGCGAGCCACACGTTATGCGTACGGGTACGGTGCCGTTCGAATCGGCTGCAGAAATCCATGGTCATTCCGACATAGAGGGGTCCTCTCAAATCGCTGATGACGTAGACGCCCGGCGTTGCCGGCACGGCCGCCCTCCACGCGGCTGTGAACGGAACCGAGCCGTCGACCGTGGGGCCGGCTGCGGCCTGAGACGCAGCCGGCGTGCGGTGAGGAGTTATCTGGATACTCGTCATGGTCTGGGCGCCTTGGCTCAGGAGGCCGCCGAGGAGTCAGGGAGCGAGTGGAGCAGCTCCCACGCGATCGCGTAGTCGTCCGTGGCGTCCAACTCAGGGTCAGGCGGTAGGTCGCACCACTCGCTGGGATCGGCCAGATCCCACTCCGGCCAGATCTCGTACGGCAGGAAGCCGAACGCGACCGCCCAGTCATCAGCCTCAGCCCACTTCACGCCGTGCTTCATTCGCCGGTAGGCCGTGGGCCGACTGATACCCACCATCTCGGCGAACTGCTCGACGCTGAGGTTGATCCGATCGAGCAGCCGCTCCAAGGGGTAGGTGGGCTCGTCGGGACGGCGGGGGGGCTTATAGGAGGCGGGGCGCGAGACCGTCTTGGTGGTACTGGTGATCGACATGGGATTCCTGCTGAGTTCGGGGGCGTTGGTCGACTTGCGCTTGAACCCTTCGTCGGATCACAGTCGCTAGGTTGGCCGTGGATGCCGACAAGTTGTACAACTACGATACGCCTAGCCGTCTCACTCCCCACGAAATCGGCGAACCTGCACGTCACGGCTCCGGTCGATCGTTCTTCCGCCCCTGCTCAGCCCCGCCACGGGGACACGACCGGCGTCGGCAGGCTGGCCTCGTGCACGAAGGTGACTGATGCTGCCCGACAATCCTCCAAGTCACGAGCGATGTCTCGTCAAGCACGAGGACGGCCTATAGCCGCCACGGCCGGATGACGTCCCATGGCATATAACGATGTCGTGACCTACTTGCAGCGGACCCCAAGGGCCGACAGAGCAGATCATCATAGGAAGATGACACTCCGGTGGCGCATAGCGGGAGCGGTGACGGCGGGACTGGCGCTAGCTGCCCTAGGCATCCTGCTGTTTCGATCTGGCTTGGATGACGCCGATAAGTGGGCCAGCGTAATTGGCGTGTTCGTGGCGTTGCTCGGTTTGGGGACTTCAGTATGGGGGCTGGTTCTGTCCTACCGTGCACTGCGCTCTGGTTCACAAGCTGCCGGAGTACGGGTGATTGCTTCTGGTGAGCGATCAATCGCCGCACAAACTATATCCGGGGTTGCTAGCACTGGCGATGATGCTCCAGTAGTTAGCGCGATCGGAAAGCCCGCGCCTGAGAACAAGTCGGCTTCTGCCGCAGAAACTACTGCTCAAGAGCCAGCCGAGACGAGCGATGCGTCAACCCAGCTGAGAGTATCTGCTATTGGAGACAGATCAATCGCCGCACAAACCATATCCGGTGCTGCTAGCACTGGCGATAGAGAAACGGCCCACGAGTGAGCGGCGGACACGAGTCCCAAATCCCGACAGAAATTAACTCGAACGGAGAGCGATCGATTGCGGCGCAAGTGCTCTCAGGAACCGCCATAACTGGTGATATTCACGGCGGACTCCAGATCAATATGGTTCCCCTCGAATACACTCGTGCGGCAGGGGAGATCATAGCTCCGGTGGGGATGAAAAACCTGCCGGCACGAGTAGGGCTCTTCGTCGGTCGGGACGTAGCGCTAGACAGACTGAACACCGCCGTTGCCGAATCACGGAGCGCAGTGGTTCAGGCAGTACACGGCTTGGGCGGAATCGGCAAGAGCGCTCTAGTGGCTCACTGGGCAACTACCCAAGCCGACAGATACAAAGTGGTGTGGTGGATTATTGCGGACACTCCGGAGGCATTGAATACCGGCCTGGCCAGCTTCGCCGCAGGCTTACAGCCTGGCATTGATCAAGTTGTGCCACAAAAGGCCTTAGCTGAGAGAGCGATCCAGTGGCTTACAAGTCACGACAGCTGGCTCTTGGTGCTGGACAACGTCACGGATCCCGCTCACGTACAGCCGCTACTCGCGCGTGCCACGACAGGCCACTACGTTATTACGTCTCGGCGAGCCACTGGCTGGCACCACATAGCCACTCCCGTCCGGCTAGATGTCTTGGAACCGGCTGAGGCCGTCGAGCTGTTCACGCGCATCCTCAATCACAACGGTCCGCGAGCCACCGATGGGGCGATCGAAGTATGCATTGAGCTGGGCCATTTGCCATTGGCCGTGGAACAGGCAGCTGCATTTTGTTGCGAAACAGGCACCACTCCCCGCGACTACCTGGACATGCTCAATGAATATCCGGCCGCCACCTACCAAGCGGCACCTGAGGGTATTGAAGCTGAGCGCACGATTGCCCGTATCTGGCATATCAGTCTTAAGCAACTTGGGGATGATCTCTTGCCCGGGCGGCTCTTGCGGCTACTGTCCTGGTATGGTCCCGACGCCATCCCTCGCACTCTACTGTCTGGCGTCGCCGCCCCACCCACCCTAGCAAAAGCTATTGGTCGCCTGGTAGCCCATAATATGCTTGCCACCGACGATGCAGCGGGCACTCTCACACTCCATCGCCTAGTGCAAGCCGTTGGCCGCACTCCGGATCCACAGGACCCTCATCGCGAGCCACACGCTATCGAAGAAGCTCGTCATGAAGCGGTTTCTCTTCTCTATAGAGCGCTTCCTGAAGACGTACAGAATGCTGCTACGTGGCCTGTTTGGCTCATGTTGCTGCCGCATGTAGACGCTCTCGTCAGCCGTAGCAAGCCAAGCTCGGATACTATCGCTATTTGCGATTTACTCAATCAGGCAGGAGCATTCCTTAATACTCAAGGGCGCGCCGCTCAAGCCACCGCCTATTTGGAGCGTGCCGTCAGTAGCTGCGTACGTCTTGTAGGAGATGATCACCTTTCTACTCTGGCGAGCCGCTCCAATCTTGGCTACTCATATCAAGCCTTGAATGGTCCGGCACGCGCCCTTCCCCTCATAAAGCGAACTCTCAGCGATGCGGAGCGTATTCTCGGCAAAGATCACCCTTACACTCTGGCTTGCCTCAACAACGTCGCTTATGCGCACATGACGGCCGGAAATTTGAGCCGCGCTATGCAACTATTCAAGCGTGCTCTTGAGGGTCGCGAGCGAGTTCTAGGCATGGAACACATTGACACTCTGATCACTAGAACTAATCTAGCCCGCACATATCGCGACGCCGGCGAGCACCAACAGTCGATCTCTCTATTCGAGCACATCCTTGCCGAGGCTGAACGTCTTTTTGGAGCAAATCATTTTTTGACGCTGGCCTCTCGAGCTAACCTCGCTCATGCATATGAGGCTGCTGGAGATATATCTCGCGCGATTCTAACGAATCGCCGTGCTCTTGCCGAATCTGAACGAATTCTAGGAAAAGATCACCCGGAAACACTAGCGAGCCGCAACAATCTCGGCACATCCTATATGGCGCTCGGGAATGTGAAACGGGGTCTTTCGCTGCTTGAGCGCACCCTTGCTGATCGGGAACGTATTCTCGGGGGGGATCATCCAGACACCTTAATCACCCGGAGCAACTGCGCCGCAGCTTATATAAAGATGGGATCGCTCGAGAAAGGACTGCTGCTGCTCGAACGTACACTCAACGACTGTGAGCGCGTTCTAGGGTCAACGCATCCACTGACCAAAAGTATTCGAGTAATACTGTCGCGTATGTCGTAACACCTTGGGGCGAGCCTGTCCAAATCCCGGCCATCATAAATACGTTTCCCTCAACCGTGACTTGGACACGCTGAAGGACAACTCATGAGGTGATCATAGGTTCAGGCTCTCATCGGTGAGGACCTCACTGGATGTCGCTTTCGTGGGTTGCAGTTCCCCGTCGTTGCATCCCGTTCCACCAAGGCCGTCGAGCCGCATCGGTCCACTTGGGACAACCTGGAACGCCCAAGACCCGAGCTGCTAATGCGGTTTGGTCCAGGTTTGACGCCGCCGTAGAGGTGCTGGCCTCCCGATCGCCTTGCGGTGGCTGGTCGCCGTAGAGTGTTGGGGGCGATCGACGGTCCAGGGCTTCGTTCCTCAGCCCCGGCCCACTGAGTATGCAGGCACCGGCCGGATGAGAGCTCTCTGACCGGACGCGCCGACCGTGTGATCCGGAACATACGCGGAACGTTCCCCGTCCCGCGGGAGACAACAGCGACGACAACCGCAGATCAGCGTGCCGCCCGACCAAGAAACAGCGATCCACTTCTAATCCGACGGTCGCAGGTTCGAATCCTGCAGGGCGCGCTTTGATCACGGCTACGGCCTGCGGAAGCGCATGCCAGGAGACTCAGGGCCGCGCGCGAGGACCTGGACCACTCCACTCTGCGGGACACGGGCCAGTGCTGCTCGAAACAGAAGAGCTCGCCGGACGGTAGACAGTCCGGCGAGCTCAAGATGCTGCAGCTGAATCGACGCGCCGGGGAACGGTGCCCGGCCTCGGCCTTACTCGGCGAGAATCTTCGCGGCGTTGCTCAGCTTGACCCGGAGGTCGGCCCGATACTTGTCCAGGCGCTCCGCGCTGCTGGCGATCAGGCGCGTCTGGACCTCCTTCTCCACGGTGGACCTGATCCCCAGGTAGTTCACTTCCAGCTTGCACTGCATGTCGGCCTGAGCGACCTTCTGCTCCTCAGGGGACAGTGGCCCGCCGTCGCGCCTCGCAGCCCAGCGCGGGTCCTCCCAAGCGGCAGCGGGATCGCTGTACGCATGACCGGAGCGTGCCATGCACGCGCTCCACTGCTGAGTCGCTTCGACGGTCCGCGCGTCGGCCTGCGCCTCGTCCGACGCCTGGCCACGTAGCTGCGTCACCAGCCATTCGTTCTCGGCGTTGGTGCCGGCCAGAACGCTGCGCCTGGCCTCGCCGAGGCAGCCGCCCTGCGGGATCTGCGAGCTGCGGTAGGTGTGCTGCCCCTTGCCCAGGTATACCGCCTGCTCTTCCGCGGATGGCGCCGAGGATTTCACAGCGGTATCGGCTTTGAGGGGCTTGTCAGAAAGCTCGGATGCGGGGGCGCCCGCGTATCCGTACTGAGCCGCTTTCGCCGGCTCGATGAAGAGATACCGTCGATCTTCCGGGAAGGGGCTGACCGAAGCCTTAAGGCGGTGCTTCGGATAATCGGTGAAGCCGAAGCGACCCATGCAGTCGGACAGCGCGTAGCGCATGGCGCTCGTGAGGTCCCCCACCTGCTCGGGGGTCGGCTCGTAGGCGTCCAGCGGGAAGACCACATCCTGGATCGACTGAAGGTGTGGCGGCTGATTACCTGCCGGAACTTCCGATGCGGTCGTGTTGGCGTATGCGAAGGTGCCGCATGCCGACAGCGTGGCCAGGGAGACCAGCGCCAGGGCCAAAGTGTTCCCCTTGCGCTGCTTCCGGTTGTCCATGGTGCCCACCTTAATCCAATATTCGCTTCCGATACGGGAGGTCGAGATAGTTACGGGCAACCCCAGGAGACGGAGCTCGCCTTGTTGTCGAACGCTTGCTGCCTCAAGTCGCCGTAGGCTGTCTGCGGGTACATCACCAGGTATTCCCCGCCGAAATCCTTGAACTGCCACAGGACGGCTGTGCACGATGTGTCGAGATTCCGGGCGGAGCTTGTACGGTTCTCGACCGTCTCGGCGCCGGGCAGCATCTCGTCGCCGTCCCAGTACCACAGGGAGTCGTCCCGGAAGTCGTTGTCGGTGCCGATATAGTCGGCTTGCATGTCGACGTAGTTGAAGAGGCGATAGACGCACAACTCGTGCGGCGGTGTGCAGTAGCCGTCAGCGCCCGGGTTGGCCAGCGCCGGTGAGGTGGAAACGATCTGAGCGGCCAGTGCGGCGCCCGCGATCGCCAGGACGGACGAGGCCATCCTTTTGAACATTGCGCTCATGCCCTTCTCCTGCCATCTGCCCGAAGGATAGTCAGCCGGTTGATCCGTTGGTGCACTCTTTGGATCCCGTCCATTTGTAATGCGAGCTCAGCCTGTCGTTGTAGTTGCCCAGATCGCTATAGGCAGGGTTGATGTTGAGCATGGTGAAGCCGGATCCGCCGAACTCGGCGTTCTCGTACAGCCACCACTCGCAGTACCCCTCGTTGTTCACTATGGAGCTGACCTGGTCGTTGATGTTGATGCCGGTCGGCTCCAGGTGGGCCGCGTAGAAGACGTCGGCGGCGGACGTGTAGTTGCGGTCGGTCCGAGTGAAGTCGAGCATTCCGCCCTGATAGCTCGAGTGACGATACGTGCAGAGGTTGCCGTCCTCGAAGGCGTAGTCACACGAACCGTCGTGGCCGGCGACGGCGGGTGCGGAGGCTAATGCGAAGGCAGCTGCCGCAGCGCAAAGGACGGCGGCGAATTTCTTGCTTTTGACAGCAAGGCTCATTGACTCTCCTGGCGTTGGTTGCGATGCTCGCTCTGGCCCCGGCGACGAGGCACGGCATTCAGACGCCGACACTCCTTACGGGCAAGACAGATAACTGTGACATGTGAGGTCAGTTACCTCTTGTGTCGAGGCCGGACCGAACTGGATCATCACCCACGGCCAAGGCGTTTTGCAAGAGGTCTATCTGAGAATCTCGCGTGCTTGATTCACCTGTGCCCGATGTGCTCCTATTGCTGCTGTCCATGCCCCTCGGTGCCCTCCCGGCCATTGGAGGGCGCATGTCCAATGAGGCAAGCCGGCACTTGCGGTTCGACGAATGGAGGTTTTACCGCCCTGGGCTGCAGAACCCGAGCCTGCCCCTGCGACATTCAGTCAAGAAGCTACGGCAAGACCCCTCATTGAATCGGAGTCCCATGCCTCGCCGGACGAGACGAGCGTTACTTTCCGTAGTTGTTCTCCTGTCTACCGGGCTCTTCGCAACGCAACCCGGACCTGGTGAGAAGGCATTCGCCGCCTCCGCTGCCGAGAAAACGGACCGGACGACGGCCGAGGAGCCAGGCGGGCAGCCTCCCGGACCGTCACCTCGTTCATCCATCGCCCCAGCAGAGCGAAAGCGCATATTGGCCGAGGGCTGGCAGCAGTCGCCGGACACCGCGCTCGCCACCTCAGGAGACGAGACCGGGTTTCACGTTCTCACCGCGCGCGCGAAGGACGGCTACCAGTGGAAGACCGTCGCCACGCTGGCCGAGCCGGGCATGGACACCGACCAATGGATCGGGAACGCGTGCCTCACCGGAGATGGCGCCAGCATCCTGGCCGTCTACGCGCCACGGCATTTCACCAACCGGGCGACGCTGTTCGCGCGCGGAGCGTTCGCCGCGGTCATCAATGCCAAGACGGGGGAAGTGGTCAAGCTTGAGGAGCAGGTGAGCCTCGCCTACTTCAATCCCGGCTGCGGCGCCGACAGCCGGTCAGTTCTTTCGCAGAGTGCGGTCGAGGAGCATCCGACCACCAGGCTCCTGCTTCTCGACACGAAGACGAAGAAGCTCAGCCGGGCATCCGTTCTCCAGGGACAGATCACCTCTGCCGTGCCGCATGGCGACGAGGTCGTCGCGGCGGACGGGAACGCCCTCGTGGCCTTTTCCGCGAGAGGCAAGCGCCGGACCCTCGCGCTCGCGACGTCCACGCCCTTCGACATCCAGGTGGACGCCGACGGCGGAATCGCTTATGCGGAACACCAGGGTGGCGAAGTCACCGTCAAATACCTCGGCAAGGGCGCCGGCGCACCCCGGACCTTGGCCAAGGGTGCCCTCGGTCGTCTGTCCGTCAAGCGAGGGGTTGCCGGCAAGCTGTTCCTGGTCGGCGACGCGGCCGCGCCGGCCTCCGGGCTCCCGCAGACGATGGAGTTCGTGCAGGGCCCGGCCACCGGTCAGATCTCGTCCCATGGAGAACTGCTCGTCCGAAGTGCCAGTCGCCGAGGGTTGCGCCCGGCACCAGCGGGAGATCCGAAGGACACCGGCATCCAGGGAGCTCGCGCCGAACGGCTCAGTGCGGAAGAGGTCGACATCGCTGTGGTCGTCCCCGCCTCGCGTCAGGCGGTGACCTTCGAGGTCCTACCGGACGCCCTGGTCGCGCCTCGACTGGCCGACGGCTCCAAGCCGAACCAGTCCTTGCTCAAGGCACTCGGACGGAAGGCGCCTTCGTCTCAGCCGACCACTGCCGCGGCTGACCCCACAGAGGACGTCAACGCCACCTGCTCGGTGCCGCGCAACGATCCCACGATCCAGGTCTACCAGCCGCACTGGAGGCAGGTGGAGTGGGCAGTCGACCAGCTCGTCATGAAGCGCCTGACCCTCACGCGCCCGGACGACTGGAAGGGGTCAGGACTGTCCGCCTGGTCGCCTCAGGCACTGTTCACACCTGAGGACCTCAGAGGCGGTGGCCGCGTCCCGACGAACATCATGCTGGGCATCCTGGCCCAGGAGTCGAACCTGTGGCAGTCCTCAAGCCACGTCATGGAGGGTGAGACGGGGAACCCTCTGATCGGCAACTACTACGGCATTTCCGTCTACGACGACAACCCGGCCAACGACTGGGATATCGACTTTGCGAATGCCGACTGTGGCTACGGCATCTCGCAGCAGACCGACGGAATGCGCAAGACCGGGGCCGTCGTATGGCCGGCGACCACCCAGAAGGCCGTGGCCGTCGACTATGTCACGAACATAGCAGCAGGTCTCCAGACCCTCACCGAGAAATGGAACCAGATCTGGGACGACACCAACGGGACCATGCTGGCCAACAACGGGGCTCCGTCGAAGCTGGAGAACTGGTATTTCGCCGTCTGGGCATACAATTCCGGCTGGCACCCCAAGAGCGCGAGCAACACGAACGGGGGTGCGTGGGGGCTCGGATGGACCAACAACCCCTCCAGCGGCCTCTGGAGGCCAGGCCGCCGTCCCTTCCTCGATCGGAACAGTTATACGGACGCGGCAACACCACAGCACTGGCCTTATCAGGAGAAGGTTCTGGGCTGGGCGGCCTGGCCCATCATGAAGACCTACTTCGACACGGCAACCCAGAAATGGACCGAGCAGGCCGGCTACAATCCCGCGTGGTGGAACACGGAAGCGCAACGCTCCGCCATCGTGCCGACCACCAATCCGAGCATGACGGACGCCTACGTCGACGTGAGCGCATTCTGCTCGCCTGACAATTCCTGCACGCCGTCAAGCAGCATCGAACTGCGAGGCACCTGCCAGCGCGCGGACTTCAAGTGCTGGTGGCACTCGCCCAAGGTCTGGAAGACGGACTGTCCGGCCCAGTGCGGCAACGAGGGCGAGATTCGCTACTCGGATCCCATCTACGCGTACACCGAGCGGGTGGCGCCGACCGACTACTGGAGGACATGTCTCACCTCGGGCCTGCCGTCGGGGTCGCTGGTCGTCGACGACGTCCTTCCGGCCGTCGAGCCGGTCATCGGATCGTGCGCGGGTGTCTCGACGGGATCCAAGGGCAAACTCGAATTCACCTTCGGCAGGGACGCCGGCGGCAAGATCCCCGCGAAAATCGATTTCCATCAGCTCGGGAACGGCTATGGCGGCCACGAATGGTTCGCCTTCACCCGCAGGTCGAACCAGAACGGCTCGGTCATGCGGGTGACGGGCACCTGGACGTTGAACCAGGCGCTCAACGGCTGGGCGCGCGTACTCGTCCACGTCCCGGAGCGCCGCGCCCAGACCCAGCAGGCTCCCTACACCGTCAACCTCGGGAACGGCGCTTCGCAGACGAGATACCTGCCGCAGCTGGCAGGAAAGAACGAGTGGCGCAGCCTGGGCGTCTTCCAGTTCGCGGGCACTCCGTCGGTCAGCCTGACCACCCTGAACCAGGAAGGTGACGGCACGACCGCGATCGCCTGGGACGCGATCGCGTTCCAACCGTTGGCGGCACGACCCAAGCACTTCGTGGTCGCGATGGGAGACTCGTACTCCTCGGGAGAGGGGATCGGAAACTACGAGAACGCGACCGACGTCTCCTACAAGACCATGCGCTGGAACGCCTGCCGCCGCAGCAAGGACAGCTGGATCCGGAAAGCCGTTCTGCCGGGTGAGACCAGGACCATCGGCCAGATGGCGGACTCCCTCGATCCGAACATGGACTTCCACTTCGTCGCCTGCTCCGGCGCCAGGACTCACTCCATGACGAAGTCTGATGTGCAGCACCAGACAACCGGTCTGGGATGGAGCGATTACCGGGACAAGGCCGAGGGCAGATTCCGTGAGATCGCGCAGCTGGACGCCGGATATCTCGACGAGAACACCACGCTGGCGACCGTCTCGATAGGCGGCAATGACGCCGGGTTCCCCTCGATGGTGACGAACTGCTGGGTAGTGGCCTGCAACACGCAGGAAATCGAGGCGAACAAGAAGGCCGACATATCGGGAGCCGTGAGCGCCTTCGTGTGCGACCTCGACAAGGACGGGGTCTTCGAGACCCCCTGCAACGTCAAGGACGTGCTCGAGAAGATCGACCTGAAGGTCAAGAACTACTTGCCCGCACGCGCCAAGAAGGCCAAGGTCGTCCTCATGGGCTATCCGCGAGTTTTCGACGGAGATCCCAACCACGAAGGAAACCAATGCTCCACGATGTCGCAGTTCAGCTGGTGGGAGGTGGAGATGCTCAACAGACTCGCCGACCATATGGCGGCCGAGCAGTCGACCCTCGCTGCGGCACTGAAGGCTTCCGGAAAAGAAGTGTCGTACGCCAACCCGATAGCGCAGTTCGGGGCCCACGGGGCCTGCGACGATGACCAGTGGGTCATTCCCGTAAGCTTCGCCAGAACGGGAGAGGGCGACTTCGGCGACGTTTTCGACGGGTGTCTGACAGACGGACTCAGATGCGCGAGCCGAACCTCCGTCCACCCGAACAACAAAGGGGCCGTCGCCTACGCCCAAGTCCTTCAAGGACATCTCGCGAGCACACCTGTGAATTACACTGGCTGGTAGCAGAGAACGTGGGTGCGCTCGCCTCGTGGCGCGCACCCACTCCCCTTTCCCTGGCGAGGCGGTATGAGTTCCGAGGATCCCGTACGGCGCCATGTGGTCGGCCTGGGGGTGATCGGTGCAGCGCTCTTGATCGTGGTCGCCCCGTTGATGGTGTTCAGCGCGATGCTCGAGTCCCAGATCGAGGATCGCGCCGAACGGGCTCTCAGCAGCCGGGCAGAGCTGGTCAGCCAGGCGCTCCGGCGGGATCCGGCGGGGAGTTCGTGGCAGGCCGCGGCCGGCGGGTGGGCATCCAAGGCGGCGCGCCCCGACGGGCGGACCCTGGTCATCTCGACGTCCGTTCCGGTTGAGGCGGGGATGATGCTCGGCACCGAGTGGTACGAGCGGTGCTACAAGATCGTGTTCACCGCGATCGGCACTCCGGAGCAGGGTTATGAGCTGGAGAAGGTTCCCGGGTGCGCGGAGGAGCAGTGCAGGGGACGTCGGCCGTGCCCGGCGCTTTCGCCCAGTTGACCGGTCCACGCGGGGCGTAGGCGCGAGGGCTCAGCAACTCCGGCTTCCCGGCGATCACCCGGGCGATCCGGGTTGACAAGTGCATACATGTACATGCAACATCTTCTTGCACGGACAAACATGTACATACATGCAAGGAGATGTCATGAAGCGCGAACGCATCAGCACCACCCCCGACTGGTACGAGCCCTACGCCATCTCACAAGCCATCAAAGTCGGCGACCTCGTCTTCGCCTCCGGCCAGGCCGGCTTCGACGACAACGGCGTCACCGTCAGCCACGACTTCGAGACCCAGGCCCGACAGGCCTTCACCAACCTCGACCGCGTCCTCAAAGAAGCCGGATCCAGCCTCGCCGACGCCGTCAAGGTCACCATCCTCGTCACCGACCTCGAACCCAACCTCGACACCATCATCAAACTGCGCAAAGAGTTCTTCACCGAGCCCTACCCCGCCGACACCCTGATCCAGATCTCCCGCCTCGCCCAGGCCGACTGGCAGATCGAGGTCGACGCGACCGCCGTGGCACGGTCATGAAGATTCAGATCTGGTCCGACTACGTCTGCCCGTTCTGCCTGCTGGCCAAGGGGCCGATCCAGGAGGCCGTCGCCGGGCGTGACGTCGAGATCGAGTGGATGCCGTTCGAGCTGCGTCCCGAGCCCGTTCCGACGCTGGAGCCCGAGGGCGACTACCTCCAGAACATCTGGAAGCAGACGATCTACCCGATGGCCGAACGGATGGGTGTCGGCATCCACCTGCCCGACGTCTCGCCTCAGCCGTACACGCGACTGGCCTTCGAGGGCTACCAGTACGCCAGGGAGCACGGCGACGCCGAGGCGTACAACGACCGGCTGCTGCGGGCGTTCTTCGAGGACGGCCTCGACATCGGCGACCTGGACGTGCTGGCGGACCTGGCCGCGGGGCTGGGCCTCGACGCGGCGGAGTTCCGTGCCGCGCTCCTCGACGGCCGGTACGGCGAGGCGCATCGGGCCGCGCTCCAGCAGGCGCAGGATCTGCAGATCCGCTCGGTCCCGACGATCATCGTCGACGGCACGTACCGGATCGAGGGGGTTCCCCGGCCTGACGCGCTCCGCGAGCTCCTGGACAGACTCGAAGCGATCAAAGCGGTGGAGAATCCCGGGAAGACCTCCTGCGGTGTGGAGGGTTGCTGAGGAAGGCGGCCGTGGTGCTCGCGGCCTCTCAAGGCCCCGAACAGCCTTCGCCGGGGCGGGGGTGGCGCCGGTGAAGGAAAGCAGGCGGTGGCTTCAGACGAAGAAGCTGTCATGGCGGACGAAGAACTCCGCGCGCTCTTCTTCGCTGAGGCCGCCCAGCTCGGTGACGCCTTCGAAGTATCCCTCTCGCGGTGCGCCGGGGGCGAAGAGCATGAGCATGGAGGCGGGTTCGCCGGATTCGTTGCGGAAGGCGTGCAGCCCGCCCACCGGCACGTACAGGTAGTCGCCGGAGGTGGCGTCGATCCACTGCCGGCCGTCGAACAGCCGCATGGTGCCGGACAGGATGAAGAACGACTCCGACATCGCCTTGTGGAAGTGGGTGCTGGGCCCGCTGACTTCGGGGCCCATGTCCACCCGGTACAGGCCGTACTCACCGCTGGTGGAGACGGTGGTGGACAGGTAGTGGTAGGCGGTGCCCTGCGCGACGGTGGGGCCGTCGGTGGCGACCGGCGGGGAGATGAAGTCGGGCGCGCTGGTCGCGGGACGGAAGGTGGCGTTGATCTCGCCGTGTTCGCCGAAGTAGCGAGGATCGGGGTAGGACATGCGCACTCCTTGCACGAGGGCAGATTAGGTGAGTGCTAAGATAACCAGCACTTACGTGAGCGTCAATTAAATGAGCGCTCGGCTATATGCGGGTGGAGGATGCATGGCGGACGCGGTGGAGTCGGTGCTGGAGCAGTGGAGGCGCGAACGGCCGGACCTCGACGTCTCGCCGATCGGCATCGTGGGGCGGCTCATGCGGCTGTCGCGGCTCTGGGACAAGGAGATCAAGGACTTCCTCGGCGAGCACGGGCTGGAGCCCGGCGAGTTCGACGTCCTGTCCACGCTGCGACGCTCAGGAGAGCCGTACGAGCTGACCGCGAAGGCCTTCCTCAAGGCGTCCCTCGTCACCACCGGGGCGATCACGCTGCGGGTCGACCGGATGGCCGCCAAGGGCCTGGTCACCCGGACGCCCGACGCCAACGACCGGCGCTCGGTCAGGATCCGCCTCACGCCGCACGGTCTTGAGCTGATCGACCGGGTCCTCCCCCTCCACCTCGCCAACGAGGCCCGCCTCGTGGAGAGCCTCGACGCCGGCGAACGCCGGCGCCTGGAGGCCACGCTCGCCGGGCTGCTGGAGTCTCACGGCGACACCCCCGCCGACCCCGGCCCGCCCGCCGATCAGCAGTAGCCGGCCAGGCCGTCCGCCAGCTCTTCCTCGTCGCCGTCCCGGTGGGCGGACAGGGCCTGCTGCAGGGCGAAGGTGGCACGGATGACGGCGATGCGGGCGGTCATCGTGCTGTCCGGCCGGGCGTCCAGGGTGAGAACCCGGTTCAGGAAGCTCGCGCCGTAACTGGCCGCGACGGCCGCCAGGTCCTCGGCGGGGTCGCCGATCGTGACCTCGTCCCAGTCGATCACGCCGCTGAGCACCGGCAGCCCGTCCTTGCGCTCCCACAGCACGTTCTCGGCGCCGAGATCGCCGTGCACGACCGCGTCAGTGAGATGGGGAAGGCCGTCGAGCGCGGCGAGCTCCCGCTCGGCCCGCTGACGCCCGCCGTCGGACATGAGCCCGAACAGCTCGGCGCGGACGTCCGCCGCGAACCGCCGCCATCGGTCTCGTGGCGCCGGCAGAGCCGCTCGTGCCTGGTCCGAGGCGCCGTTCCTGGCCAGTGCTGTCAGCAGCGTGACGTACTGCGTCGCCACGGCCTCGGCCACCTGGGGATCTTCGAGCGCCTCGGCCTCCAGCGGGGCCCCGGGAACGCGGCTGAGCACGAGGTAGGGCAGCCCGTCTGCGCTGCCTTCCTCCAGCGGCCGAGGCGTGGCGAAGCCGAGATCGAGCGCGGCGAGCAGGCGCAGAATGGCGGCCCGGTGCGGCAGCCGGGTGGCCGCGGCGTCGGTGCGCGGCAGGCACACGACACGGTCCGCGCCGATCACCACCTGGTGGAACTGTCCTTGACGGACGGTGAGGTCCTCCGGCGTGACGCCCGGCAGCAGGCGGCTCAGCAGAGCGCGATGCGACGGCGGGAGCTGCATGAGAACGCGGGCTGTCCTTTCCGTCACCGGCTGTCCACGGGCTCCTCGCCCTCTCGCGACATGGACGCACTTGCGAGATTGAAGCATATAGGTTGGCGGGATGATCTACGCCAAGACGCCGCTGACCCGCGAGATCCGCGAAACCGTGGCCCTGGCCTGGGGGGTCACGGGAGAGGGTGAGCGGTTGCACGGCGGTGAGGAGTCCGCCGCGTACCGCCTCGACGGCCACGTCATCCGCGTCGGCCCCGCAGGGCGCTCCGCCGCCGAGTCGGAATGGTGCCACGCGATCGCCCGGCACGCCGCCGCCGGCCTCCCCGAGGCCGTCGCCCCGCTGCCGACCGCCGACGGGACGGCGACGGTCGTCGTCGTGGCCGGCCGGCCGATCTCCTGCTGGCCGTATGTCGAGGGCTCCTGGGCGGATTCCGACGTCCCGGCCCAGCGCGAGGCGGGCGCGCGGCTGCTGGCCCGGCTTCACCAGTCACTCGCCGGCTTCCGCCCCGGCCCCCGCCCGGTGCCCGCCTTCCAGGAGTCCGGCCTGTACGGCCCTGCACCCCGGCCCCAAGCCGAGCCGAAAGAGCCCGGCCTGGAGCCCCAGTCAAAGAGCCCCGAGTCGAGGAACCTCGGCCTGGAGCCCCAGTCGAGGAACCTCGGCCTGGAGAAGCCCGAGCCGAAGAACCCCGGCCTGGAGCCCCCGTCAGGGGACCCCGACCTCCAGGATCCCGAGCTGGACCGGTGGCTGGTCGCCTTCCATGCCGCGCACCCCGTGCGCCACCCCCTGCACGGCGACTACTACACCGGCAACACGCTCGTCAGGGACGGCCGGATCGTGGCGGTCTACGACTGGGACGAGTCCTTCGTCGGCGCCCCCGAGCTGGAGCTGGCCGCCGCCGCGCTGGAATGGGGCGACGACCTGGCCGGGCCGAGCAAGGAGTTCGTGGCCGCCTACCACGAGGCGGGCGGCACGGCCGGTCACCTGGACGAGGAGTCGCTCGCCCAGCTCGTCAGGCACAAGCTCCGCAGGGAGCACGCCTACTTCGCCAAGGCCGTGCGCTCGGGGGTGAAGCACGACGAGGAGGACATCGCGTACGCCCGCGCGCGGGTGGAGCTGTTCCACCGGCTACGCCCCTGACGGCGCCGGCCGGGTGGTCAGGCGTCCGGGATCCAGTTGCCGTGGAAGCCGAGCGGTACGCGTACGGGCAGGTGGACGCGGGCCACGGGCGGTCCGGTGAAGTCCTGCGCGGACAGGATCACCAGGTCGGAGGCGCCGCGCTCGGGGTCGGCGACGTAGGCCATCAGGTATCCGGCGTCCTCGGCGCCCTGGGTGTCGCCCGGGTCCGGGGCGAAGGCGGCCTCGCCGACGGCGGCGTCCCGCGCGAACCCGTGCACCTCCGTCGTGCCCCGTACCAGGTCG
This sequence comes from Nonomuraea sp. ATR24, assembly GCF_041950485.1. NCBI lineage: Bacteria > Bacillati > Actinomycetota > Actinomycetes > Streptosporangiales > Streptosporangiaceae > Nonomuraea > Nonomuraea sp. ATR24. The sequence goes on along the minus strand of NZ_JBGNUU010000021.1, from coordinate 131,259 downwards.
TGCTTGACCAGCGCGTTGGTGAACGCGTCGTCGGGGTGGGGGCCGCTGGGCGTGAACTGCATACCGTACACGGGGGTGACGGCGGAGTAGCCGTAGCGGTGCTGCCGGGAGGCGTAGGCGTCGTTCACGCGCGGGAAGTCCTGGGGCCGGTCGTCCACGCACCGCTGTTCCAGCCGTCCGGTGCGCAGGTCGATGCGCCAGCGGTCGAGCCTGGGGCTGATGCCGCCGGGGTCGGCGACGTCCACGGGACCGTCGGCGGCGATCAGGTCGACGGTGATCGTCGAGCCGTCGTCGTAGGCGTTGAGGACGTGGCTGACGTAGAAGGGCTCGGCGGGCAGCCAGCGGACCTGGCCGCCGGTCCGGGGCAGGACGCCGACGTGGGCCTGGTGCGCGGGGTTCCAGCGGAAGCGCATCGCGTCCATGTCGAAGGTCAGCGGGATGTCGAAGACGACCACGAAGTTCTCCGACAGCGCGAAGTCGTGGAGGAACGGCAGGTCGCCGGGCAGCGGGAGGTCGGCGACGTGGGTGACCGTCCCGGCCGGGTCGGTGACGACGTGCTGGGCGAACGGGCGGCCCAGCAGGTACGCGAGCGAGTGCAGGTCGCCGGTGCGCGGGTCGACCTTGGAGTGCGCGTTGGCGCTGGAGCCCTCGCGGGTGGCGGCCAGGGGGCACTCGCCGATGGTGTCGAGCTCGTAACCGAGTTCGTGGGGCGGCCCTCCCGCCTCCGACAGGGCGAGGGTGCGTCCGGCGTGGCGGAGCACGTGGATGTTCGGGGAGGGCGGCAGGAAGGCGGGCGGTTCCAGGCCGCGTTCCATCCGGTCGAGCGCGTCGGCGACCTCCGCCGAGCGCACCCAGCGGTTGCGGTACCACTCGGCCCGGCCGTCGCGGATCCGCACGCCGTGCACCATGCCCGCGCCGAAGGCCCAGAAGTGCGTGACGGGGTCCTCCACGCCGAGCGGGTTCGGGCCCAGCCGCAGGTAGCGGCCGTTCAGCTCGGCGGGCAGCCGCCCGGTCACGGGCAGGTCGTAAGCGGTGACCTCCTCCTTGACGGGGGCGAAGGGCCCGTGAAGGTAACGGTCGTAGCGGTCCATGCTCACCTCGGTCGATCGGCTGTACGGTGTACGAAGCGAGACGGTACAGCCGGGTGGCGCGCGGCGACCGAGGCCGCGGTAATGCACTAGGCCAGGGAGCGAGCGGTTCACCAGGCGGAATCCGGCTGCTGCGGCAGACGTACAACTGCCCTAGTACAGGAGGCGATCGGCATGCGGCGAACGGGGAGCGGCTCCGCGCCGCCCTACCTGCGGATCGTGCGGGAGATCCAGCGGCGCATCGACACGGGCGCACTGCGGCCGGGCGACCGCGTCCCGTCCATCAGGCAGGCCGCCGCGGAGTGGGGCGTGGCCACCGCGACCGCCACCAAGGCGCTCGACACCCTGCGCCGGCAGGGCCGGGTGGTGGCCGTCCCCCGCGTCGGCACCGTCGTGGCCGACCCCGCGCCGGGCGCGCCCCGGTCCGGGGAGGGCCGGACGCGCCGGTCGCGACCTGCGGCGACCGGCCCCGACGGGGAGCGCGACCGGGTCGTACGCGCCGCGATCGCCCTCGCCGACGCGGAGGGCTTCGAGTCGGTGTCGATGCGCGCCATCGCGGCGAAGCTCGGCATGCCCACCATGTCGCTGTACGGACTGCTGCGCGGCAAGGAGGAGCTGGCCGCGCTCATGGCCGACACCGCGTTCGGCGAGCTGGAGCTGCCCGAGGAGCCGCCCCCGGGCTGGCGGGCCCACCTGGAGCTCGCGGCGCGGCTGCAGTGGCGTCTCTACCTGCGGCATCCCTGGCTGCCCCGGCTCATGTCGCTCACCCATCCGCAGCCACTGCCCCACCTGCTCAGGTTCGGCGCCTGGGGCATGAGCGCCGTGCTGGAGCTCGGGCTCGACCCCGAGGCGGCCCGCCTGGTGTGGTGGGCCGTGGCCAACCACGTCCGGGGGACGGCCACGAACCTCGAGGCGCAACGCGACGCGGAGCGGCACACCGGGCTGTCACCCGACCAGTGGTACGTCGCCCACCTGCCGTCCCTGCGCGCCGCGCTCCCGACCGGCACGGCGCCGATCGACGACCGGCTGGGCTTCGACCTGACCGCGTTCTTCGAGGCCGGGCTCCAGCTCCTGCTCGACGGGGCCGCGGTCCAGATCGGACGGCAGCACCGGCGCGCTGATCCTCCGCGTTGACGAGCCGCTTCAGCCGGTGCGGAAGGTCACTTCCGGGTAGGCCGCGGACGGGCCGTTCAGCAGGGTGGCGGGGCGCTCGCGCAGGTGGACGTCGAAGAAGTCGCGCACGTACGCCCGGGTGATCGCGGCGGCCCGCACCCCGGCCAGGCTGCCGGCGGGCAGGCCGAGCTGCTCGGCGAGCACCGGGAAGTCGGTGAAGGAGTCGTGCTCGGACCCGGCCACCTCGGCCCACCGCTTCCAGCCGGTCAGCAGCGGCCAGTTCTCCGCCCAGGTGGGCACGTCCGGGGTGCCGAACAGCAGGAGCGGCCGGGCGAGGCCGCCGGGCGGCGGCGGGACGACGAACGCCCCGTCGAGGACGGCTCCCGCGTCGATGCGGGGGTCGGCGGTCATGGCGTGGGCGGCGCTGTTGCCGCCGATGGAGTGCCCGGCCATGCCGATCCGGCGCGGGTCGACGGGCAGGCGCCGGTCCCGGATCAGGCGGTCGAGGACGAACGACACGTCGGCGGCGCGGATGTCCGGGACGAGCCCGGGCGCGTCCTCGATCCCGCAGGCCAGGCAGGTGGTGGTGCGCCCGCCGGGGAAGGTGGTGGCGGCCGACTCGTAGGTGTGGTCGACGGCGGCGACGGCGTACCCGTGGCTGGCCAGGTCCTCGGCGAGGACGGTCAGCGACGAGCGGGGCAGGCCGAAGCCGGGCGAGAGGACGACGAGCGGGCGCCTGCCGGGCACGGGCGGGGCGCCGGTGCGGGCGTGGCCGCGGATCCGGCTCAGCAGGTCGCCGGGCGGCAGCCCCTGGGCGGCCAGGAGCAGCGCGGACTCCTCGGGGGTGACGTACCGGGCGCGGGCGCCGGAGGCGCGGGTGGCCGGGTACCACACGGTGACCATGAGGCGGCGGCGTTCGGCGGCCACCCAGGGGTCGGGGCGGGAGGCGTCGAGCAGGTCCCGGGAGACGGTGCCGACGGGGTGCGTCCCGGTCGGCGCGGGCAGCACCGGGACGGCCGTGGACCCGGGCTGGGGGACGGACGCGGACGCCGCGGTGGGGACCTGCAGCGTGGCCGCCAGCAGGGTGATGAGCAGGGCTCGGATCATGCGGTGGAAACTAGGCGGCGAGCCCCGCGCGGTCGTCGGACTTCTGGCCAAACATCCGCCCGCGCGCGTGGTCGCGCACGCCAACGGGCGGCCGTGCTCCGCTGGCCATACTGTCGGGCATGAATCTCGAACTGGTCAAGAAAGAGGTGTCCTCGCTCGTCACCCCCGGCACCCCGGGGCTGGCCGTCGCCGTCTACTCCGGCGGCGAGGCGGTCGCCACGGCCGCGGCGGGCACGGCGTGCGTCGAGTTCGGCGTGCCGATCGACGCCGACACCCGCTTCGACATCGCGAGCGCGAGCAAGCAGTTCACCGCCGCGTGCGTGCTGCTGCTGGCCCGTGACGGCGCGCTCGGCCTGGACGACGACGTGCGGCGGCACGTGCCGGAGCTGAGCCTGGAGGTTCCCGTCACGCTGCGGCAGTGCCTTCAGCACACGGGCGGCCTGCCGGAGTGGTACACGGTCATGGCGCTGACCGGGCACCCGCTCGCCGAGATGACCGAGGAGCGCCTGCTGGAGGTCATCGCCCGGTTCCGCGGGACGACGTTCGAGCCGGGCACGGACTTCACCTACTCCAACACCGGGTACGTGCTGGCCTCGGTCGTCGTGCGCCGGGTCAGCGGCAGGTCGCTGGCGGAGTTCGCCCGGGAGCGGCTGTTCGGGCCGCTCGGCATGGACGACTCGATCTTCCGCGACGACGCGACGCTGCCCGTGGAGCGGATGGCGTACGGCTACGCCAACGTCGACGGGCCGACGCGCCGGGCCGACACGCAGGAGAGCGCGGTCGGCGACGGCGGCATGGTCACCAGCGTGCGCGACCTCGCCCCGTGGTTCGGCTTCCTGACCGACGGCCGGGTGCTCGGCGCGGACCTGCGCGACGCGCTGCTGGAGCGTGCCGTGCTGGCCGACGGCACCACGCTGCCGTACGCGTTCGGCGTCTACCACTACGAGGTCGCCGGGCGGCCGGCGTTCGGGCACGCGGGCGGCATGCACGGCTACCTGTCGGACCTGCTCGTGCTGCCGGACGAGGGCGTGGGCGTGGCGGTGCTGTCGAACCAGCGCGCGATCGACCCGCTCGCGCTGACCGAGCGCCTGGCCAAGCTGCTGCTCGGCGAGCCTCTCGCGGACCCGGGGCGGGAGCCGGGCACGCTGCCGCCGCCCGCGCACGAGCACTGGCACGACCCGGTCACCGGCCTGACGCTGACGCTCAAGCACGGCGACGACGGGGTGGAGGTGTCCGGCGTGGGCACGTTCGTCCCGGGCGCCGACGGCCGCTGGCACGGGCAGGGCGAGGAGGACCGGGAGTGGCTGGAGTGCTCCGGCGACACGCTCGTCCTGGGCTCGATGCTGGCGGCCCGGCCGCCGACCACGTTCCGGCCCGCCGCCGCGCCGACCGGCGAGGCGGCGCCCGAGGGCGAGTGGTGGAGCGGCGAGCTGGAGGCGCGGGCGAGCGTGCGCGACGGCGTGCTGCGCGTCGGCCGCACCCTCGAACTGCCGGTCGAGCCCGCCCCCGCCGGGCTGTGGCAGGCCGGGCCGTTCACGCTCCGGGAGGCCGACGGGGCCCTGCTGATCAGCGGCGGCGGCCTGCGCGGGTTCCGGTTCGCCTGAGCGCACTCGTTGGCCTGCGCAACCAGGCGGGGGTCGCGGGTTTTGGCGGCCCGGTCAGTGAACGGGGACGGTCCGGCTTCTAGCGTCCGACTGTCCCCGCCACTCAGCTTCCGAGGTGGTCACATGACTCCTGCGAAGACCGCCGCCGCGACAGCCGTGCTGCTGCTCCTCACCGCCTGCTCGGCAGGCGGCGCCACCCCGCCGCCTGCCGACACGCTGGTCTGGGCCACGGCCTCGCCGCCCAGCAGCCTCGACATCGCGCACGGCTTCAACAGCCCGTCGACCCTGGTCCAGACAGCCGTCCTCGACACCATGGTCACCCTCGACGAACGAGGGCGGCCGGCGCCCCACCTGGCGACCGGGTGGACCCAGCCCGACCCGGCCAGCTACCTTTTCACGCTGCGCAAGGGGGTGCGCTTCACCGACGGCAGCCCGCTGACCGCCGACGACGCCGCGTTCTCGCTGCGCCGCCACCTCGACCCGAAGGTGGCCTCCCAGGCGGCCTCCTACTTCACCATGGTCAAGAAGGTCGAGCCGGTCGGCGACGACCAGGTGAAGGTGACGCTGAGCCGCCCGGCCCCGGCGTTCCTGGCCGTCTCGGCCATCGCCTGGCAGGTCGTCCCCCGCAAACTGGCCGAACCGCATCCCAAGGACCTGGGCAGCCCCGAGGTCGGCACGCTCGGCACCGGCCCGTACAAGGTGAGCCGGTTCTCCCTCACCTCCGGCGTGCTGCTGGAGCGCAACGAGGACTACTGGGGGCCGAAGCCCGCGCTGCGCCGGGTCGAGGTCAAGAGCATCGGCGACCCCGAGACGCTGCGGCTGGCCGTGCGGTCGGGCGAGATCGACGGCACCGCCGACCTCAACACCCGCGACGCGCGCAAGTGGACCGGGCTCCCCGGCGTCAAGACGATCTTCTACCCCGGCAACAACATCAGCTACCTGTCGCTCGCGGTCAAGAACGGGCCGCTGGCCGACGTGCACGTCCGGCGGGCCATCGCGCACGCGGTCAACCGCAAGGCGATCTCCGACCTGATGACGGCCGGGCACGGCGGCCCCGCCGACGCGCTGCTGCCCGAGCCGATCCTCACCGCCGTCTACGGCGACGCCCCTCCCCCGGTGCCCGTCCACGCCTACGACCCGGCCAAGGCCAAGGAGGAGCTGGCCAGGTCGGGCCATCCGGACGGGTTCACGCTCGCCGCGCCCTACGCCAGCGGCGGCGACACGGGCACCGTCATGCAGGCCGTCGCCGCCGACCTCGCCAAGATCGGCATCACGCTCAAGCTGGAGCCCGCCCCGTCCGACCAGTACGCGGCCCGGATGATGGAGCACGACCGGCTCGGCGTCCACTACGTGGCCCTGGCCTACGGCACGCCTGAGCCGATCGAGGTGCTGCCCGACATGGTCAGCCGCGCCTCCGCCGAGCCGCAGGGCTTCAACTTCTCCGGCTACGGCTCGGCCGCCACCGACGAAAAGCTCGACGCGCTCGTCTCGGCCACCGGCGAGGCCCGCACGGACCAGGTCACCGACCTGCTGAAGGTGATCGCCGACCAGGTGCCGTACGTGCCGCTGTTCCACACCGACAACGCGGCGGCGCTGAACGAGAAGTACACCGCCTCGCTCCACACGTGGACCATGAACCTGTTCGCGGCGATCCACCCGGCGGGCCGTTGACATGGCGCTGCTCAAGCTCCTCGGCCGCCGGCTCGGCGCCGCCGTCCTGCTGCTGGGCGTGCTGTCGACGCTCACGTACGGGCTGCTGCTGGCCTCGCCGGGCGGGCCGGAACAGGTGCTGCTCGGCGGGCGGCCGTCCACGCCGGAGACCCGGGCGGCCATCCGCGAGCAGTATCACCTGGACGACCCGTTCCCGGTCCGGTACGCGCGCTGGCTCGGCGACGCCCTCCAGGGCGACTTCGGCACGTCGATCTACTCCCGGGAGCCGGTGGTGAGCGTCATCGCCGACCGGCTGCCGGTCACCGCGAGCCTGGCCGCCTACGCGCTGGCGCTCACCGTCGCCGTCGGCGTCCCGGCCGGGCTGCTGGCCGCGATGCGCCGCGGCGGGCGGCTCGACCAGGGCATCACGCTCGGCGCGCTGGCCGCGCTGTCGATCCCGTCGTTCGCGCTGAGCATCCTGCTGCTGTACGGGTTCGCCGTCCAGCTCGGCTGGTTCCCGGTGTTCGGCGTGGGCGACACGTTCGCCGAGCGGATCACGCATCTCACGCTGCCCGCGATCGCGCTGGCGGCGGCGCAGGCCGCGCTGGTGGTCCGGCAGATGCGGGCGGCGGCGCTGGACCTGGCCGCCTCCGACTTCCTCACCTTCGCCCGCGCCCGCGGCCTGCCCAGGCGGCGCGTGTGGACGAGTTACGCGCTGCGCAACGCCGCCCTGCCGGTGCTGACCGTGGGCGGGCTGCTGCTGGCGGCCAACCTGACCGGGTCGGTCTTCGTGGAGCAGGCGTTCGGCCTGCACGGGCTGGGGTCGCTGCTGATCGGCGCCGTCGGCCAGAAGGACATCCCGGTGGTGCAGGCGCTGGTGCTGCTCGGCGGCGTCATCGTGGTCGTCGTCAACCTGCTGATCGACCTGGCCTACCTGGTGGTCGACCCGCGCGTGCGGCAGGGGGCTGCGTCATGAGGGCCGTGCTGGTGACGATTCTCGGCCTGGCGGCGGTGGCCGCGCTGGCCGGGCCCTGGCTGGCGCCGTACGACCCGGCCGCGCAGGACCTGGCGCTGAGCGCGGCCGGGCCGAGCGCCGCCCACTGGCTGGGCACCGACGACCTGGGCCGTGACGTGCTGTCGCGGCTGCTGACCGGGGCCCGCTCGGCGCTGTTCTGGCCGGTGCTGGTCGCGCTGTTCACCACCGTGCTCGGCACCGCGCTCGGGCTGGTGAGCGGCTACCACCGGGGCTGGGTGGACGCGGTGCTCATGCGGGTCGTGGACCTGGCGATCGCCATGCCGGGCCTGCTCGTGCTGATCGTGCTCGTGGGCGTGCTCGGCGGCGGCTACGGGTGGGCGGTGCTGGCCATGGCCGTGCTGTTCACGCCGGGCGACATCCGGGTGGTGCGCAGCCTGACGCTGGCCCAGCGGGAGCTGGCCTACGCCGAGGCGGCGCGCACGCTCGGGCTGCGGCCGGGCCGGATCATGTTCCGCCACCTGCTGCCCAACCTGGCGCCGACCGTGGTGGCCAACGCGCTGCTCAGCTTCACCGGGGCGCTGGTCGCGCTGGCCGGGCTGTCATTCCTGGGCATCGGCCTGCCGGCCGGCACCCCGGACTGGGGGCTCATGGTCGAGGAGAACCGGCAGCTCCTGGACCTCAACCCGTGGGCCTCGATCGCCCCGGCCGCGCTCATCACCGTGGTCGCCTGCGCGGCGACGCTGCTGGGCGACCGGGCGTTCGAGTCGATGTCGAAAGGAGCCGGCCGATGAAGGTGACCGGCCTGCGCGTCTCCGGGACCGGGCTGATCGTCGACGGGGTGGACCTGGAGGTCTCGCCGGGCGAGACCGTGGGCCTGGTCGGCGAGTCCGGGAGCGGCAAGTCGCTGACCGCCCGCGCGATGGCCGGGCTGCTGCCCCGGGGGCTGCGGGCGACGGGCTCCATCACGCTCGACGGCAGGGAGCTGATCGGCGCGCCCGAGCGGGTGTGGCGCACCGTGCGCGGGCGGCGGCTGTCGCTGCTCATGCAGGACCCGTTCGCCATGCTCAACCCGCTGCTGACGGCGGGCGCGCACATCGCCGAGTCGTCGCGCTCGCGCGTGCCGATCGCCGAACGGCTGGCCGAGGTGGGCATCGACGACCCGTCGGTGGCGCGGCGGCATCCGTTCCAGCTGTCGGGCGGCATGCGGCAGCGGGTGGCGCTGGCCGCCGCGCTGGCCGGCGACCCGGAGCTGCTGATCGCCGACGAGCCGACGACCGCGCTCGACGCCACCACCCAGCACGAGATCCTGCAGCTCGTCCGGCGGGTGCAGCGGGCGCGTGACATGGGCGTGCTGCTCATCACCCACGACCTGCGGGTCGCGTTCGAGCTGTGCGACCGGGTGGCCGTCATGTACGCCGGCCGCATCGTCGAGCACGGCCCGGCCGCCGAGCTGGGCCGGGCCGCGGCGCACCCGTACACGGCGCGGCTGCTGGCGGCGGTGCCGACGGTGGAGCGGCGGCTGGCCCGGCTGGAGGGCATCCCCGGCGGCGTGCCCCCGGCCGGGGAGGTGAGCGGGGCGTGCGCGTTCGCCGCCCGGTGCGACCAGGCGGAGGCCGCCTGCGTGGAGGCCAGGCCGCCGCTGCGCGCGCTGCCGTCGGGGCGGCTGACCGCCTGCGTCACGCAGGTGCGCCCCCGGCCGGCCCCGTCCGGTACGGGCGCCCGCCGCCAGGCGGCCGGCCCGCCGGTGCTGCGGGTGTCCGGCCTGCGCAAGGCGTACGGCTCCCACGTGGCGCTCGGCGGTGTGAGCCTGGAGGTGCGCCAGGGCGAGACGGTCGGCGTCGTGGGCGGTTCGGGGTCGGGCAAGACCACGCTGGCTCGCTGCGTGCTGGGGCTGGTCACGCCCGACTCCGGCACGGTCGAGCTGGCCGGGGACGGGCCGCGCCACCGGCTGGTGCAGTGCGTGTTCCAGGACCCGTCCACGTCGCTGAACCCGGCGATGACGGTGGGCGCGGCGCTGGCCGAGGCGGCGGGGCAGGGCGCGCCGGAGACCCGGCCGACCGTGGCCGAGCTGCTGGAGGAGGTCGGGCTGCCGGCCTCCTACGCCGGGCGCCGGCCGGCGGCGCTGTCGGGCGGCGAGCGGCAGCGGGTGGCCATCGCCCGCGCGCTGGCCGTGCGCCCGTCGTTGCTGATCTGCGACGAGCCCGTGGCGTCGCTGGACGTGTCGGTGCAGGCGCACGTGCTGGAGCTGCTGCGCCGGATCGGCACGGCCATGCTGTTCATCACCCACGACCTGGCCGTGGTGCGGCAGATGGCCGACCGGCTGGTGGTGCTGTCGCGGGGCGAGGTGGTGGAGGCCGGTGAGGCGGACGCGGTGCTGGACGCGCCCGCGCACGACTACACGCGCCGGCTTCTGCGATCTGTGCCCGTTCTTGCGGATTCTCATACTTCGGTAGCTAGCGCCAGCGATGGCGGATAAGGGAGCCTTCGATCATGCATGACCTGCTGCTTCGCCACGGAACGGTCCACGACGGGCTCGGTGGCCGCGCCAGGACGGCGGACGTCGCCATCCACGACGGCCGGGTCGTCGCCGTCGGCACCGGCCTCGGGCCCGCCCGGCGGGAGCTCGACGTGACCGGGCTCGTCGTGGCCCCGGGCTTCGTCGACCCGCACAGCCACTCCGACACGGTCCCCTTCCTGTCCGAGCCGCAGCCGTTCAAGCTGCTGCAAGGGGTCACCACGGAGATCATCGGCAACTGCGGGTTCTCCTGCGCCCCGGTGCGCGGCGACGCGAGCGGCTTCACCCCGTCCGTGCTGGCCGGGGCGGTGTTCTCCACCATGCGCGAGTACCTGGACGCCGCCGAGGCCGCCGGGACGGCCAACAACCTCGCCGTGCTGACCGGCCACAACACGTTACGGCTGGCCGCCGCCGGCATGTCCGCCGAGATCACCGCGACGCAGCTCGACCGGATGCGCGCGATGGCGGCCGAGGCGTTCGAGGCGGGCGCGTACGGCCTGTCGAGCGGCCTGGAGTACGTGCCCGGGGCCTACGCCGGGATGGACGAGCTGGTCGCGCTCGCGCTGGTGGCCAAGCGGTGGGAGCTGACCTACGCCACGCACCTGCGCAGCGAGAGCGAGGGGCTGGCCGACGCGCTCGACGAGGCGATCGCCGTGGCCGCCGGGGCGCGCATCCGCCTGCACGTCTCGCACTGCAAGGCGTCGGGCCGGGCCGTGCACGGCGCGTCCGCGCTGGTGCTGGAGAAGCTCACCCGGGCCCGCGCCGCCGGAGTGGACGTGCGCGCCGACGTCTACCCGTACCTGGCGTTCGGCACCGGGCTGGTGGCCGTGCTGCCGCCGGTCGCCTGCGAGGGCGGCGAGGACGCGCTGCTGGCGCGGCTGGCCGACCCGGGCGAGCGGGTCAGGCTGCGCGCGCTGGCCGAGAGCCCCGGCACCGGGATCGGCGTCGGCCTCTGGCGCGAGCTGCACCCGGCCGACGTGCAGATCCTCACCCACCGCGACCCGCGCGTGGCCGGGAAGCGGCTGGCCGACCTCGGCGGCGATCCGTGGAACGCGCTGTGCGACCTGCTGGCGGCCGACCCGGCGGCGGCCGGGGTCTTCCACACGATGCACGAGGGTGACCTGCGCGCCTTCCTGGCCGACCCGCTGGTGTCGATCGGCTCCGACGGCGGGCCGCCCGTCGGCCCGAACCATCCGCGCACGTTCGGCACGTTCCCCACCTTCCTCGGCCGCTACGTCCGCGAGGAGAAGGTCGTCCCCCTGGAGACCGCCGTGCGCAAGGTGACCTCCGCCGCGGCGGCGCAGTTCGGCCTGGTGGGACGCGGCTGGCTGGGCCCCGGCGCCGTCGCCGACGTGTGCGTGTTCGACCCGGAGACGATCGGCCACGCCGGCACGTACGAGCAGCCGGACGTGCGCCCCACCGGCGTCGTCCACGTGTTCCTGGCCGGGCGCCAGGCCGTCGCCGACGGCGAGCCGACCGGCGGCCGGCACGGCCGGGTGCTGCGGCGGGGCCGGCCGTGACCGCCCGCGGCCGGGTCACCCTCGGCGTGCTGATCGACAGCCTCGGCCCGGACGTGATCCGGCCGCTCGTCCTGCCGAACGGGCGGCGGCCCCTGGCCGGGGCCCCGGTCATCTACGAGCCGGAGGAGCAGATGGCCGGCCTGGACGGGGCCGTCCTGCTGGTGACGGGCCGCCCGTCGGCCGAGACGGTGGCCCGCGCGGGCGAGAGCCGCGTGGCCGCCGTCGTCGTCAAGCCCGGCGGCGCCGACCTGGAGGCGCTGACCGCCGCCGCCTCCGCCTCGGGGGCCGCGCTGCTGGCCGCGCCGCCCGAGCTGTCGTGGGGGCAGCTCTACACGCTGGTCGACGCGCTGCTGGCCGTCGTCGCCCCGGCCGGCGACCCCGGCGGCGCGCGGGCCGGGGACCTGTTCGCGCTGGCCAACGAGGTGGCGATCCGGGTCGGCGGCGCGGTCGCCATCGAGGACGTGGCCATGCGCGTGCTCGCCTACTCCACCGTCGAGGGCCAGCCGATCGACGAGCTGCGCCGCGAGGGCATCCTCGGCCGCCGGGTGCCCGAGCACCCCACCAACACCGAGGAGTACGCCGCCGTCATGCGCGCCGACGGCGCCGTCTGGAGTTACGAGCCGCGCGAGTTCTACCCCCGCCTGGCCATCGCGGTCCGCTCCCACGGCGAGGCGCTCGGCACGATCTGGGCCGTCCAGGCGGAGGAGCCGCTGACCTCCGACGCGGCGGTGGTGCTGGCCGAGGCCGCCGCCGCCGCGGCCCCCCATCTGGCGCGCATCAACCTGGCCGCCGACGAGGCGCGGCGGCGGCGCGACGAGTGCCTGGGCTGGCTGCTGCGCGGCATGGGCGCGGTGGACGAGCTGGCCGCCTCCTTCGGGCTGTCGCCGGGCGAGCCGCTGACCGTGGTGTCGCTCGGCCCGGCCAACGGCACCGCCGACGTGTTCGCCGCCTCGCACGCCGCCGACCTGCTGCGCACCACGTACCTGGCGTACCGGATCCGGGCCGTCACCGGCGTCGTGGACGGGCGGGCGCACGCGGTGGTGGCCGCCGAGGCGTGCACGCCGCTAGTGCGCCGGATCACCGCCGACACGCTGGCTCGCGTCGGCGAGCGGCTGGGCGGCGGCTGGAAGGCCGGCATCGGCCGCACCTCCGACGGCGTCGCCACGCTGCGGACCAGCGCCCGCCAGGCCGAGGAGGCGCTGCGCGCGCTGTGCGGGCGCTTCGCCGACGAGCCGGTCGGCACCCACGAGGAGCTGTCGGCGGCGCTGTTCCTCACCGACCTCGACGGCGCGCTGCGGGCCAACGGCAGCCTGCGCGGCGAGCCTCTGGCGCTGATCGCCGCGCACGACGCCCGGCACGGCACCCGGTTCGTGCACAGCCTGTCGGTGTGGATCGCCGCCCACTACGACGTGCCCCGCGCGGCCGAACTGCTGTCGGTGCACCCCAACACGCTGCGGTACCGGCTGCGCCGCATCGGCGAGCTGGTCCCGCTCGACGAGCCCGACACCCGCCTGGTCCTGGCCCTCCAACTGCGGCTGAACGGCGACACAAAACCGGTGCCGTGAAGTTCGGCGTCAGCGCCAACGCCGCCCGCCCCGGCGGGCGCGATGCTGTGGGTCATGGCCGAACTTCTGACCACCGCCCCCACCGGGGTGCGGGTCCGCACCCTGCACGGCACCCCCGAGCTCCAGCGCGCCGCCAGCCTGCTGCGCGGCGTCTGGGAGACCCGGCCCGGCGACGACCCGCCGATCGCCCTCGACCTGCTGTGCGCCTTCTCCCACGCCGGCTGCTACGTGGGCGGCGCCTACCTCGACGGCGAGCTCGTGGGGGTGGCGGCCGGGTTCCTGGCCGCCGGGAGCAGCCTGCACTCCCACGTCGCCGGAGTGGCGGCCCCGGCGCGCGGGCACGGCGTCGGCCGGGCGCTCAAGGAGCACCAGCGCGCCTGGGCCGCCGACCGCGGCCTGACCACCGTCTCGTGGACCTTCGACCCGCTCGTGCGCCGCAACGCCTTCTTCAACCTGGCCCGGCTCGGCGCCCGCGTGACCGCGTACCTGCCCGACTTCTACGGCCCGATGAGCGACGGGCTCAACGACGGCGGCCCGTCCCACCGGCTGTTCGTCACCTGGCCCGTCAGCGGGGGCGCGCCGCACGAGCAGTCCGGCGCGACGTTCCGGACGATCGTCGACGAGACGGGCGTCGTGCGCGAGCCCGCCGGGGCGCCGCTGCTGCGCTGCGCGACGCCGCCTGACGTCGAACGGCTGCGCGCCGACGACCCGGCCGGGGCGCGGCGCTGGCGCGAGGCCCTGCACGCGGGCCTCGGCGGCGCACTCGACCTGGGCTACCGGGTCACCGGCTTCACCCGCACCGGCTGGTACCTGCTGGCGGAGGGGGAGACGCGATGAGGCTCGACGGCATCGAACTGCGCCAGGTCGCGCTGCCGCTCGTCACCCCGTTCCGCACCTCGCTCGGCACGCAGACCACCCGCAACGCGCTGGTGCTGCGGGTGGTGAGCGACGAGGGCGAGGGCTGGGGCGAGTGCGTGGCCGAGGACGACCCCACCTACTCCGCCGAACACCTGCACGGCGCGGCCGACTTCGTCCGGCGCTTCGTCGTCCCCGCCCTGGCCGGGGGCGACCTGCGGCCCCCGGACGTGGCCGAGGCGCTCGCCCACCTGCGCGGCCACCCGATGGCCAAGTCCGCCGTGGAGATGGCGGTGCTCGACTGCTGGCTGCGCGCCCGCAACACCGCGCTCGCCGACCACCTGGGCGGGGTGCGCTCCCGGGTCGCCGTCGGCGTCTCCGTGGGCATCGTGGACGGCCTCGACACCCTGCTCGAAACCGTGGACAAGCACCTGACCAGCGGCTACGCCCGGATCAAGCTGAAGATCGAGCCCGGCTGGGACCTGGAGCCGGTCCGCGCGGTCCGCGAGACGTTCGGCCCGGCCACCATGCTCACGGTCGACGCCAACACCGCCTACTCCCCCGCCGACCTGCGGCACCTGGCCCGGCTGGACGACTTCGGGCTCGCGCTCATCGAGCAGCCGTTCGCGCCCGGCGACCTGCGCAGCCACGCCGCGCTCGCCGCCCGCGTGGACACCCCGATCTGCCTGGACGAGAGCATCACCAGCGCCGCCGAGGCGGCCGAGGCCATCCGGCAGGGCGCCTGCTCGATCATCAACATCAAGCCCGGCCGGGTCGGCGGCTACCTGGAGGCGCGGCGGGTCCACGACGTGGCCCGCGCGAGCGGGGTGCCCGTGTGGTGCGGCGGCATGCTGGAGACGGGGCTGGGCCGGGCGGGGAACCTGGCGCTGGCCTGCCTGCCGGGGTTCACGCTGCCGGGCGACATCTCGGCGACCGAGCGCTACTACCGGCGCGACATCACCGCGCCGTTCACGCTCGGCGACGACGGGACGATGGCGGTGCCGACCGGCCCCGGCCTGGGCGTCACGCCCGACCCGGACGACCTCGGCGCCGCCACCACGGCCTCGGAGTGGATCCCGGTGCCCGCCTGACTCACCCGGATGGCCCGCGCCGCCCGTTCACCAGGTCACCGGCAGCGCGTTCAGCCCGTACACGATGCTGAACGCCCGGAAGGACACCCCGTCGTACGGCCCGGCCAGGGCGAGACCGGGGAAGCGGCGCAGCAGGGCAGGGAAGGCGATGCGCATCTCCATCCGCGCCAGCGGAGCCCCGAGGCAGTGGTGCACGCCGTGCCCGAAGGCGACGTGCCCGGCGGCCCCCCGGGTGACGTCGAGGACGCCGGGGTCGCCGGCGAAGGCGGGGTCGCGGTTGGCGGCGGGCAGCGAGCAGATCACCAGCGAGCCCGCCGGGACGACCTGCCCGGCGATCTCCACGTCCGTCGTGGTCGTGCGCGGCGGCAGCGCCTGCACGATGGACAGCCAGCGCAGCAGCTCCTCGACGGCGGGCTCGGCGTGCGCGGGATCGTCGCGGACCAGGGCGAGCTGGTCCGGGTGCCGCAGCAGGGCGAGGGTGCCCAGGGCGAGCATGTTCGAGGTCGTCTCGTGCCCGGCGACCAGCAGCAGCGAGGCGATGCCGACCAGCTCGTCGGTGCCGAGGTCGCCGCCGTGCTCGCGCACCAGCATGCCGAGCAGGTCCTCGCCCGGGTCGGCCTGCGCGCGGGTCACCAGGGAGGCCATGTACGCGCGGTCCTCGCGCTGCGCCGCGACGCGCTCCGCCATCGGCAGGGAGGTGTCCAGCATGCGCACGGACCGCTCCTGGAAGCCGGCGCGGTCGGCGTACGGCACGCCCAGCAGCTCGCAGATCACCAGCGACGGCACCGGCAGCGCGAAGTGCGCCACCAGGTCGGCCGGTTTGCCGGCGTTCTCCAGGTCGTCCAGGGCCGCCTGGACGATCTCGGTGATCCGCGGCTCCAGCCTGCGCATGCGGCGCACCGTGAACTCCGGGGTGAGCATCCGCCGCAGCCGCGTGTGCTCCGGCGGGTCGAACCCGATGAGCTGCCCGGCCCGCATCCTGGCCAGCTCGTCGGCGTCCAGCTGCCCGGCTCCCGGGAACGGCGTCAGGGCGCTGCTGAACCGGACCGGGTCCGACAGCACCTGGCGGACGTCGTCGTAACGGCAGACCAGGTACGCGGGCGGGCCGAACGGCGTCTCGACCAGCGTCACGCCCTCGTCGCGGGCCTTGGCCAGCTCCTCGGCCGGGTCGAACCCGTTCCGCCGCATGTGCGGCGGCAGTTGTGGTGCTTGCGTCATCGTGTGTCCCCTTCTTCGGATGATCGCCTGGCGGCTCAGGGCTGGGCGCCGAGCCATTCCTGGAAGGTGGGCCCGGCGAGCTTGGCGTGCGGGCCGGGCAGGAACGCGCCCTCGGCGGCGAGCTCCGCGTCGGGCATGCCCGCGCCGTCGACGCCGACGACCTTGACGCCCCGGCGGGCGCCGAGGAGCGCGGCCGCCTCCGCCAGGATCTCCCTGCGGGGCCCGGCGATCTCGGGGATCGGCGCGCCCGGGTCCGGCTCGGGGCCGAGGGCGAGGCCGGCCAGCTCCTCGGCCACGGCGCGGCAGGCCACGAGCTGGCTGGGCAGGGCCGGGACGTAGGCGACGTCGCCCTGCTGCCAGTCCAGGAGTTGGCCGACGAACTCGTGGAACTGCGCCGCGCGCAGGATCCGGACGGGGAGCGGGCCGGACAGCAGCAGCTCCTCGTGCGTCTTCTTGGCGGCGAGGAATCCGGCGGTGGCCCTGTCGACGCCGATGATGGACGCCACGGCGATCCGGGCGACCCCCGCCTGCCGCCCGTACTCGTGCAGGTTGCGGGCCGAGGCGCGGAAGAACTCCGTCGCCGCCTCCTCGTCGGAGGCGTGCCACGAGGCGACGTCGACGACGACCTCCACCCCGGTGAGCGCGTCGGCCAGACCGGCGCCGGTGATCACGTCGACGCCGGTGGCCCGGGACATCGGCACGACCTCGTGCCCCCGTTCGGTGAGCACGCCGACGACGTGGCGGCCCAGCCGCCCGGTCGCCCCCGCCACCGCGATCCTGGTGATGCTCATGCTGTACGCCTTTCTCACACGTGGTAGTTCTGGCCGGGGGGCATGCCGGGGATCGGCTTGGCGATCAGGGCGGCGGGGGTGAAGAAGCCGATGTGGGCGATCGCCATGACGAGCGTCCACAGCGCCTTGTCGTCATAGAGGGCCGCCGCCCTGGCGTACAGCTCGTCGGGGACGCGCTCGCCCGACGGGTTCGGCGTGAGCACGGCCTCGACCAGCTCCAGCGCGACCCGCTCGGCGTCGGTGAAGCAGGTGGCGTCCCGCCAGGTGGCCACGGCGGTGATGCGCTCCTCCGGCTCCCCCTCCCGGCGCAGGTTCCCGGTCTCCCTGATCGTGAAGTACGTGCTGCCGAGCAGCTGCCCGGCGCGCAGTTGCAGCAGGTGGACGGTGACCTGCGGGATCGACCCGTTCTTGATGACCTTGTGCAGGGCTCCGCCGACCTCCGCCAGCTCGGGGACGAACGGCAGCGGGTTGGGCATGCGCGACCGGAGATCGGTCGTCGTGGGTCCGGACATGGTGAGGCTTTCCCTTCGCGGACTCGGCTCGCGTGCCGCACGGCTCGTCCGTACGGCGTCCTGACGACCACGAGACGCCGGCCGCCCGGGCTCCGTAACAGCGCCGGCCTGTGACCTGGACCACCGCCCGAGGGTGTTACGGAACGGCCCTCGGCGGCGTCCTGTGCGTGTGGTAGAGCTGAGTGCGGACAGGCAGGGGCCAGGCATGAGCGGACGGACGGCAGCAGGGCAGCCCGGCGGGCCCGACCGGGTGGAGCCCGCCACCGAGGTGTTCGTCGCCCACCGCAACCTGCTGTTCACGGTCGCGTACGAGATGCTGGGCTCGGCCGCCGACGCCGAGGACGTCCTCCAGGAGACCTGGCTGCGCTGGGTGGACGTCGACCTTGACAGCGTGCGGGAGCAGCGCGCCTACCTGGTGCGGATCGTCACCCGGCAGGCGCTGGACCGGCTGCGCGCGCTCGGCCGGCGCAAGGAGTCCTACGTCGGGCCGTGGCTGCCCGAGCCGTTGCTGACCGCGCCCGACGTGGCCGAGGACGTCGAGCTGGCCGACAGCGTCTCGATGGCGATGCTGCTGGTGCTGGAGACGCTGCAGCCGGTCGAACGGGCGGTGTTCGTGCTGCGCGAGGTGTTCGACCTGGACTACGACGAGATCGCCGAGGCCGTCGGCAAGAGCCCGGCCGCGGTCCGGCAGCTCGCCTACCGGGCGCGGGCGCACGTCGCCGCGCGGCGACCCCGGGGCACCGGCTCCCCCGCCGAGCACCGGGCCGCGCTCCGGGCCTTCCAGCGGGCGGTCGAGACCGGCGAGCTGCAGAGCCTGCTCGACATCCTCGCGCCGGACGTCGTCGCGCTGAGCGACGGCGGCGGCGTCAGGCACGCCCTGCTGCGCCCCGTCGTGGGGGCCGGCAAGGTGGCCCGCCTGCTGGCCGGCGGCTGGTGGCGGCGCGACGCGGACAGGACGGCCGAGCTGGTGCAGATCAACGGCGGCCCGGGGCTGCTCATCCGGCTCAACGGCGAGATCGACGGCGTGGTGGCGGTGCGGCTGGAGAACGGCTACGTCACCGGCGCCTACCACGTGCGCAACCCGGAGAAGCTGTCCCGGATCGAGCGGCAGACGATCGTGAGCCGCTGAGCCGGGCCGACGTGCGTCAGACGCCCATCAGGACGCGGTCGAGCGCCGCCCGGCCCGCGGGTCCCCAGTGCGGCTTGCCGCCGGGCAGGCCCCGGTCCCCGTTCTGCCCCATGAGCATCAGGAAGAGGCTCTTCGCGGCGGCCAGCCCGCGGGCGCGCCGGATCGCCGCCTCGTCGGCACGCCCGTAGCTGTCGAAGAAGCGTGCGGCGGCGCCCGAGGGCAGCAGCACCCACGCGGCGGCGAGGTCCCAGGCCGGATCGCCGGCGAACAGGTCACCGAAGTCGATGACGCCCGAGAGCGTGCCGTCCGTGACGACGACGTTCGCGGGATGCAGGTCGCCGTGCACCCACACCGGCGGGCCCGCCCACTCCGGGGCCGCGACGGCGTCGGCCCACACGTCCCGCACGGCGCTCGCGTCACCGACGGCATCGGGGTCGAGGGCCTGCAGGAACTCCTCGAAGCCGGCCGTGCGGTCCCGGGGATGGGCGCGGCGGTCCGTGGCCATCGGCGCGTCGGCGGGCGCCTCCACGTGGAGCGCCCGCAGGAAGCCCGCCAGCGCGTCGGCCGCGTGGGCGCCGCGGCTGATCGTGCCGTGGTCCAGCGGCTCGCCGGGAACCCACGTCATCACGGTCCAGTGCTTGGGGAAACGCTCGGACGGCTCGCCGGACCGCACCGGGGCCGGCACCGGGAGCGGCAGGCGCGGGGCCAGCACGGGCAGCCACCGCCGCTCCTTGAGCTGGAGCTCCGGAGTGGGGTCCATCCGCTGCATGCGCACGGCCAGCTCGTCCCCGAGACGCCACATCTGGTTGCCCCAGCCGCCCGCCACCTCGCGCACGGCCAGCCCCGCCAGGTCCGGATGCTGCTCCCGCAGCAGGTCGCGGACCAGGTCCGCGGTGATCTCGATCTCCGTTTCCGTCATGCGCAGCCACAGTACTCAAACACCGGATCGGTTCCGCCGTCGCGCCGCCGTTCCCAGCGGCTCCGAACCGCTCCAGGCGGTGCGCCCGGCCGGGCCGTGAAATCAGCGGCCGGGGCGCCGGTGTCACCGGCGGCTGAACGCGGTCCAGCCGTGCCAGGCGAGCACGTAACAGGCGAGGGCCAGCGCCACGCCGTCGGCGCCGCCCAGGATCGTGCTCCGTACCAGGTCGTAGTCGCTCACCGCGGCACGCTCCGACGTCGCGCCGGCCACGGCGCCGACGGCCGTGGCGAGAACGGCCGCGGCCAGCACCGCGCCGCGCGCCCGGCCCGTGACCCGCGGCCCCCGGTCGGCGTGCTCGTCCTGGGCGACCGGCGCCCGCCGGTACCACCGCAGGAGCCAGCCGCCCAGGACGAGCAGGCCGCCCGCCGAGCTGGCGTACATCAGCACGTTGAACACCCGGTGCGCGCCCGCGACCGGCTGCCGCAACGCCTGCCAGTGCGCCACGGCGTAGCCGCCGACCTGCGTGAACGCGTCCCAGACCAGGTGCGTGGCCATCCCGGCGAGCAACGCGGCCACCACGGCCACCGGCGCCGGCCGCACCACGCCGGGCAGCCGGGCCCGCAGCGCGGCGGGCGCCAGCGCGGTCAGCGGCTTGCGCAGCCCCAGGTGGAACAGCAGGAGCAGCGCCACCCCCACCGGCACGCCCAGCAGCAGCGCCCCCCACCACGTATGCGTGTTCGCCGACGAGAAGGGCAGAGGCAGGTAGTAGGGCGCATCAGGCACCACCGCCCCGATCGCCAGCGCCGACGCGGGTAACCACCGCCGCACCGGCAGGATCGCCACCATATGGCTCAACGTGAAGGGCACCCGCCATTATCGACACACGCCCCCCGCCCGCCAACCACGGCGGCGCTCCCCCGGCTTGCGCACAACGTGTTTGTCAACCCCCGGCTCTTCTGGGTAGTGGCCGGTGCATGAACGAGGGCAGGAGTGCCGGTCACGCGGCCGCCGGAGACGGCGGGCCGTCCGTGACGGTGGACGGCGCGCGCCGCCGCCACCTGGGCGATCTGTCCGACGCGGGCGCGCTCGTGGTCGACGCCCAGGGCCGGATCGTCGAGGTCAACCGGCGGGCCGCGAACCTGCTGCGCCGCCCCGCCGAGGAGCTGCTCGGCCGTGACGCCCACGACCTGCTGCACCGAGGGAGGAGCGGCGAGACGCTGCCCCCGAGCGTGTGCGTGATGCGGGAGCCGTTCGTCGCGGGCCGCACCGCGCAGGGCGAGGAGGAGTGGTTCGAACGCGGGGACGGCTCGCTGATGCCGATCTCCTGGGTGGTGACCGCCTGCCGGACCGGCACCGAACAGCGGGGCGCGCTGGTGCTCTTCCACGAGGTCACCGCGTCCCCGTCCACCGAGCCCGCGCACCCGTCCCCGGCCATGTCGGAGCTGGACCGCCTGGCCCTGCTGGCCGAGACCACCACGAGGCTCACCTCCACGCTGGACGCCGACGAGACGCTGCGCCAGCTGATCCGCCTGGTGGTGCCGCTGCTGGCCGACTGGGTGGTGATCGACCTGCTCACCGAGGAGGGCGGCGTGACCCGTGCCGCCGTCGTCCACCACGAGAACGGCGTGCTGCGGCACCGCAGGGACCTCGAAGTCCCGATGCCGCCGGTGCCGCAGGAGTCGTCCATGCCGCTGTCGCGGGCGCTGCGCGGGGTAACGGCCGCGCTCATCGGTCCGAGCACCTACCAGGGGGAGCCCGACTCCGACGTCGCGGTCATGCAGCGGAAGCTCTTCCAGGCCACGGGCATGCACTCGGCGTGCATCGCCCCGATGCGCACCGTACGTGAGGTCGTCGGCGCCATGACCCTGGGCCGCTCCGAGCGGCCCGCCCCGTTCACCGGCGCCGACCTGGTCCTGCTGGAGGACATCGCGCGCCGCGCCGGCATCGCTCTGGACAACGCCCGCCTGTACGAGCGGCAGCGCCGCGTCGCCGAGACCATGCAGCGCCACCTGCTGCCGCAGCTGCCCCGGGTGCCCGGCCTGGAGCTGGACGCCTGCTACCTGCCCGCCCCGCACGCCTCCGACGTGGGCGGCGACTGGTACGACGCGTTCGCCCTGCCCGACGGGGCGATCGGCCTGGTGATCGGCGACGTGGTCGGCCACGACCTGGACGCCGCGGCGGGCATGGCGCAGGTCTGCAACATGCTGCGCGCCTACGCCGCCGACCTGGAGGAGAGTCCCAGCAAGATCCTGAACCGGCTCGACCAGGCGGTGAGCCGCATCGCCGAGACCACGATGGCCACCGTCGTCTTCGCCCGGGTCGAGCCCCTGGACGGCGGCTGGCGCCTGCGCTGGTCCAGCGCCGGGCACCCGCCGCCCCTGCTGATCGAGTCCGACGGCCGCTCCCGCTATCTGGA
Source organism: Nonomuraea sp. ATR24 (assembly GCF_041950485.1). Lineage (NCBI taxonomy): Bacteria > Bacillati > Actinomycetota > Actinomycetes > Streptosporangiales > Streptosporangiaceae > Nonomuraea > Nonomuraea sp. ATR24. The sequence goes on along the minus strand of NZ_JBGNUU010000021.1, from coordinate 109,190 downwards.
GGAGGCGGGCGGCCTGCTGCTCGGCACCGGCATCGGCACCGAGCGCCAGGACGCCGTCCTCGACCTGCCGCCCCGCGCCACCCTGCTGTTCTACACCGACGGCCTGATCGAGTCGCCCGGCCACAGCCTCGACGAGGGCATGGACCGCCTGCGGCAGCACGCCGTCTCCCTCTCCCACCACCCGCTGCCCGGCCTGTGCGACCTGCTCCTGGCCGCCGTGCGCCCCGCCAACAACGAGGACGACGTCGCCATGCTGGCCCTGCGCACGCCGGGCTGAATCCCGGCCGGCACGTGTCGCAACCCAGGTGGAGGCCCCGGCGAAGTTACCTTCGAACCGAGAAGGCACCGGGGGAAACGGGGAAGCACATGACGCAGACGGATGACTTCGTACTGGATGTCACCAGAATTCGTGACCAGGTACGCCAGAAGATGGACGAGGGGCCGATCACGCAGACGTTCGGCCATGACCCGAGCAAGGTCGTCGAGGTCCTCAACGACGTGATCGCCACCGAGGTGGTGTGCTGGCTCCGCTACACCAGGCATGCCATCTCCGCCAAGGGCATCGACCGCGCGCAGGTGGCGGAGGAGTTCACCGAGCACGCCAAGGAGGAGCTCAACCACGCCCTGCGCGCGGCCGAGCGCGTGAGCCAGCTCGGCGGCGAGCCCGATCTCGACCCGGCCAAGCTGGTCCAGCGCTCGCACACCGACTACCAGGTCCCTGAGGACACCGACCTGCGGGCCCTGCTGCAGGCCAATCTCTGGGCCGAACGCATCGTCATCTCCACCTACCAGGAGATCATCCGCTGGCTCGGCGACGGCGACCCGACCACCCGCCGGCTCATGGAGTCGATCCTGGAAGAGGAGGAGGAGCACGCCGACGACCTCACGGACCTGCTCGGGGTCTAGCCGCGCCCGCTCATTCGGGGCGGGCGCGCAGGTGGCCGTACAGGAAGGCGCGGACGCCGGCGGTGACGGTCCGGGTGATCTCGGCGTCGGTGGGCTCGGCGCCCCGGTAGGACGGATCGTGGACGGAGATCAGGAGCAGCAGGTGGACGGCTGCCCGGTCGGGGTCCTCGGCGTGCAGGAGCCCCTGCTCGCTCCAGCGCCGCAGGTGGGCGGCCAGCGCCCGGCGCACCCGTAGCGGCCCGGTTTCCTGCCAGGCGTCGATCGCGGCCTGGGGGATGTGCCCGGCTTCGGCGTTGATCTGCCGGACCAGGGCGAAGTGCCCGGCCTGCCCGTCGCCGGTGGGCGCGGTGAGCTCGCGGCCGAAGTCGACGAGGTCGGCCTCCAGGTCGGTGATCTTGCGCAGGTGGCGGTCGATGACGGCGATCTGGGCGTCGGCCGCCCGGGCGGCGCTGTCCTGGATGACGGCCTGGAACAGTTCGGCCTTGTCGGTGAAGTGGTTGTAGATCGTGCGCGTGGACACCCCGGCCGCGCGGGCGATCGTGTCGATGCCGGCACGGGTGTAGCCGTCGCGGGCGAACACTGTCAGCGCACCGGCCAGGATCGCCCTGCGCTTGTCTTCCCGGGTCATCCGGAACCCTTCCCAAAGTGCAATACACGTTTTACTTTTTGCCATGCCCGTTGTACTTTACCGGAGGTTCGGCCACCGGACCGCCATACCGGAGCATGAGGAGACAGACGTGATCAGGATCGCCGTCGTCGTCGGCAGCACCCGCCCCCACCGCCGCACCGCCGTCGCCGCCCGCTGGGTCGCCGAGGCCGTCGCCCACCACCCCGCCGTCGCGGCGGGCGAGGCCGCCTTCGAGGTCGTGGACCTCGCCGAGTACGACCTGCCGGTGCTGGACGAGCCGGCGCCCGCCCTGTTCGGCGACTACCGGCACCCGCACACGCACCGCTGGGCCCAGACCGTCGCCTCCTTCGACGGGTTCGTGTTCGTCACCCCGGAGTACAACCACTCCGCCCCCGCCGCGCTGAAGAACGCCATCGACTTCCTGTACGCCGAATGGGCCGACAAGGCGGCCGGCTTCGTCAGCCACGGCGTGCACGGCGGCGTACGCGCGGTCGAGCACCTGCGGCAGGTCATGACCGAGCTCGGCGCGGCCAACGTGCGCACCCAGGTGGCGCTGTCGGCGTTCACCGACTTCGAGACCACCGCCCCTACCGACCCCGGCGTGATCACCCCCGGCCCGCACCAGGAGTCCACGCTGATGGAGCTGCTGGACGAGGTCATCGCCTGGTCCGGAGCGCTCAGGACCCTGCGCGCACCGGCCACGGCGGCCTGACCTGCTCCCTGACCGGCTCCCCGGCCGCGCGTCCTCCGCGAAGCGGGCGCAGGGCGGGGCTAGGATCCCGGCTGAGATCATCCGTCGCCGCGGAAGGCGGGCCGTCCGATGCGCTGGGGGCTGTACCTGCCGCCCTTCGGGGAACTGGCCGATCCGCGGGTGCTGGCCGAGCTGGGGGCCCAGGCGGAGGCGGCCGGGTTCGACGGGGTGTTCCTCTGGGATCACGTGGTGCGGCCCGAGCATCCCGGGCTGGAGGTGGGCGACGCGTGGATCGGGCTGGCGGCGATCGCGGCGGCGACCCGCCGGGTGATCATCGGGACCAGGATCACGCCGCTGTCGCGGCGCAGGCCCCAGGTCGTGGCGCGGCAGGGGGTGGCGCTCGACCAGCTCAGCGGCGGGCGGTTCGTGCTGGGGGTGGGCCTCGGGTCCCGAGCATCACCCGCCAGCTCGCCCCCGTGTAGGCCCGCCGCCCGTGCCGTCAGGTCAGCAGCCCACCCTCCGGCTGCTCAGCGCGATGTCGTCGAGCCACACGTCGTAGCCGGAGGGGTCCGGGTCCGCCTGGTAGAGCTGCCAGCCCAGCTTGACCGTGTCGAAGCGGGGGAAGACGAAGTCCACCGGGTTGCCGCCGTGCTCCCGGGTGGACACGGTGAGCTCCGGCTTGGCCACCCCGTCGAACCAGAGCGAGACGCGGTTGTCGCCGGCGTCCAGGTGCCACTCGACGCACGTCCATCTCCCGGCGACGGAGGGCGCGGTGGTCCGCCAGTTCGTCCAGTCCCCGGTGGGGCCGCCGTCCGCGCCGACGCCCCAGTACGCGGCTCCTCCGTGGGGCGGCGGCGCGTACTGGCCGCCGAGCGGGCGGACGATCTCCGGCCCGTCGCCGGTCGCCTCGACCAGCGTGTAGTGCGCCCAGTCGGGCGCGGCCGGGAACGCGGCGACCCGCAGCCGCACGCGCCCGTAGAAGCTGTTGCCCGGCGCGGCGAAGTCGTCCACCTTCAGGAACGCACGGCCGTTGCCCTCGGTGTGCACCCGCAGCACCTTCTGCCCCCACCGCCCGGCGCGCTCGACGGTGAGCGTGCCGTGCCTGGTGTCGATCCCCCAGCGGAGACTGCTCGCGCCGCCGACGGGCATGGCCTGGAAGTCCTCGCAAAACAGCAGGTCCGCCTTCGCGCACGTCCGCGCGTCCGGGTGGGCCGAGGCGGAGGCGGCCACCAGGGCGGCCGTCAGCGGCACCATCGACAAGGACACAACGGCGCGGGCCGGCCAGCTACGCACGAGGACTCCCTTTGACGCGGATGTGGGGCGAGCGGGAGTAAAGTACGCCATCCGGCGCCCCGAAGCGGGCGCCCCACGACCGCCCCGGGCAACGGCCCTGGTGACGAGGCCGCAGCCGGAGAAACTTTCAGCGGCCGGGCAGAGTGGGACGCTCCTGGCGGATCCACTCCTGATCCAGTCGCACCCCGCTCTCCGACTCGATGACCGCCAGGCAGACCGCGTGGCGGTACCGGGCATCCTGGGCGTCGTCGTCGAGGTCGTAGGCGTGGAACAGCCCGGCGTACGGGGCCATCGGCCCCAGCCCGGCGGTCCAGCCCTCCCGGGACTCGTACGGGTCCCAGCCGCCGATCACCTCGCCGTCGGCCCAGAGGAGCATCGTGAAGTCGGCGTTGACGTCCCAGCTGGCCACCCAGACGCGGGCACCGGCGCTGAGCGGCTCCATCAGCTCAGGCAGCAGGCCGGCGAAGCCTCCGATCTGGAGGATCGCGACACAGTCCGCCGCCTGGCCGAGCGACAGGGCCTCGTCGGCCGCGTCCAGCGCAGGCATCCGGCGCAGCTCGTCGGGGCGGCCACCGAGCCTGGTGACCGCCTCCTCCACGGTGAGCGTTCCGGTCAGGGGCTGGACCACGATCCAGCAGACGTCGTCGGGCAGGACGGTTTGGGCGATCTCGGTGTAAAGGGCGATGAGCTCCGCGGCCATGGTCTCTCCTGTCCCTCTGACGGTCTCCGGTGAGACGGGTTAGCCGCGGATGGTGACGCGGTCGCCCTTGGGGGCGCGGACCGGTGAGTGGTCGGCGAAGTACGACGCCAGCGCGCCCCGGTCGTCGGGGCCGTTGTGGGCGACGCTGTTGTCGGGCCACCTCCACTGCGGGAAGCCCTCCCAGCCGCCGGCCAGGATGTAGTTGGCGGCGACCTTGATCACCTGCGTGTCGGTCACCGGCGCGCCGTTCAGCGTGAGCGCCGTGACCTCCCCGTTCGCCAGCGTGTAGCGCAGCCCGGCGGACGGGGTCAGCACGCCACGCTCCTTGTTCGCGTGGCCCAGGAGCCACTTGAGCTGGGAGCCGTTCATGGACCAGGTGTCGACGTGGAGGCCGTTCGGCTGCGTGGCGTACAGCTGCTCGTACGTGACGGGCCCCTTCTTGATCTCGGCGCCGGGCGAGCGGACCGCGTACTTGCTGACCAGGGCGATCTGCGCGCCGGACACGGGCTGGACCGCTTCGAGCATGGCGTCGGCCACCAGCTCGGCCACCGGGCCGCCGCCCCAGCTGTCGCGCTTGATGTCGTCGGCGGCGACGCCGATCTGCTTGCTGCCCTTCGGCCCGGCGCACTCGAAGTAGTAGATGATGTTCGTCCTGAGCCGGTCGGCCTGGTTGAACTCGATCTGCAGCGAGTACGTGGTCGACTCCTGGTCCAGGCTCAGCGTCTCCAGCACGGCGTTGTGGACCGGGCCGTGGTCGGCCGGGACGTCGAGCTTCTTCCACTCCTTGGCGCCGACGAGGCGGTACTGGATCGACTGCGCGCCCGCGGGAATGCCTTCGAGCCGCCCGTGGAGCTTGAAGGTCAGGGGGCACTTGGACGCGGTGGTGCGCTCGAAGGCGATGCGGGCCTTGCCCACCAGGTTCGGGAGCGGGCTCTCGGTGCCGGTCGGGGTGGGGGCCGGGCTCGGGGCAGGGCTCGACGTGGGCGCAGGCGTGGCCGTGGGGGTCGGCGCCGCCGTGGCCGTCTCGTACTCGGCGGAGGTCTTCACGCTGTGCCAGACGTCGCCGATGTACGTGTCGCCGCCGGTGCAGGTGACGGCGAACGGCGCCTTCCCGGAGGTCTTCCTCGCCGGGCCGAGCACCCGGACGGCGCCCCAGCCGGAGGCGTCGCCGCTGACCTTGAGCGACGTGGACAGCCGGACGGTCTTGATCCCCTTGCCGCCGACCCGGTACGTCCTGACCTTGCTCCTGTCGCCGTCGCTGAAGGTCCACTGATACTTCAGCGCGACGGGGGCCTTCACTTTCACCGTGGTGGACATCGTCACGGTCACCGGGCAGGCGCCCGTCTGCGTTTTCGGCGTCGCGAAAACGGGCCCGAACACTATCGATTTCGGCGCGGCCGGCGCACTGGTGGCGAACACTCCGGAAGCCAGGGTGACCACGGCCGCGACCGCGCCGATCCGGCGTCCGGCTCTGGTTAAGAGTTTCACAGGATTCCTCTCATTGATCATGACTGGAGAATCCTGACAGAGGTTTATCACTACGAAATAACAATGGCGTTCGGACGAAATTGAGTCTTGTTTGGTTTAACAATTTCGGAGCCAATCACGTGCGATAGCGCGCCGCGAGCCGGGGCGGCTCGGTCACCTTTGCCGCGCGCCGTCCGTCATGCCGGGGACTGAACACCTACGAAAGGTTCTGGCATGAGCAACACGGACGTTCACGGAACGGTCGCGGACGGCTTCGAGCAGGTGCGGGAGACGTTCGCCCGGGTCGTGGCCGAGCATGACATCCCCGCGCAGCTCGCCGCTTACGCGCACGGCCGGCAGGTGGTGGATCTGTGGGCCGGGGACGACGAGGCGGGTGGCGACGCGCTGACCGCGGTCTACTCCTCCACCAAGGGAGCCGCGTCGCTGGTGGCGGCGCTGCTGGTGCAGGAGGGGGTCCTGGACCTGGACGAGCCGGTGGCCGCGCGGTGGCCGGAGTTCGCCGCCGCCGGGAAGGGCGGGATCACGCTGCGGGACGTGCTGACGCACCGTTCCGGCGTGATCGGCGTGGACGGCGGGCTGTCGGCGGCCGAGCTGGCCGACGACGCGGTGATCGCGCAACGCCTGGCCGGGCAGCGCCCGTACTGGCGGCCGGGCTCGGCCTACGGCTACGGCGGGTTCGTCACGTTCGCGCTGGTGAACGAGGTGATCCGGCGGGCGACCGGCCGGTCGTTGCAGCAGGTCTACGAGGAGCGCGTGCGGGCCCCGTACGGGCTGGACCTCTACCTGGGGCTGCCCGAGGAGCAGGAGAGCCGGTTCCGGCCGATCGAGTGGTGGACCGCCACGCCCGAGCAGGAGGCCGCGTTCTGGTCGAACGTGCCGGGGCCGCACAGCATCCTCGGCATCGGGTACGGGCTCAACAGCACGCCGCCGCTGGACCAGGCCGCCTTCGTCAACACCCGCGCGGTGCGCGCGAACGGCCAGGCGTCGGCCGGCGGGGTGGGCAGCGCCCGCGGCCTGGCCGGGCTGTACGCGGCGGCGATGTGGGGGCTGAACGGCCGGCCGCCGCTGCTCAAGCCGGACACGATCGGCGCGTTCGCCCAGCTCCACTCCGTCGGCGCCGACCTGGTCCGCGGCGACCAGGGCAACTACGCGGTCGGCTTCCAGGCCAAGGGCCTGCGGTACGGGTTCCTCAGCGCGAACGCGTTCGGCCACGACGGCTCGGCGGGCTCGGAGTCCTTCGCCGACCCGATGAACGGCATCGCCTTCGGCTACACGCGCCGCCGCTTCGGCTTCGGCTGGTCCTACCCCGAACATGATCTGCTCGCCGCCGCGCTTCACCGCGCCGTCACCGCCTGAGGTCCCGAGAAATGACTACGCGAACCGCCCCCCGGACCGAGACGCGCGGCCTGGCCCTGCTGGTCATCGCCGCCGCGCAACTGCTGATGGTGATGGACGGCACCATCGTGACCGTGGGCCTGCCCGTCATCGGGGCCGGGCTCGGCATCGCCGAGACGGACCTCGACTGGGTGCTCACCTCCTACGCCCTGGCCTTCGGCGGCCTGCTGCTGGCCGGCGGGCGCGCCGGTGACCTGTTCGGGCGGCGCAGGCTGTTCCGCGCCGGACTGGTCGTGTTCCTGGCCGCCTCCCTGCTGGGCGGCCTGGCCGGCAACGCCGCCGTGCTGATCGCCGCCCGGGTGCTGCAGGGCGTCGGCGCCGCGATCGTCGCCCCGGCGGCGCTGTCCCTGCTCACCGACACCTTCCCCGCCGGGCCGGAGCGCAACAAGGCGCTCGGCGTCTACGGCGCGATGGGCGGCCTGGGCTCCGTCGCCGGCCTGCTGCTCGGCGGCGCGCTGACGGAGTATCTGGGCTGGCGCTGGATCATGTTCGTCAACGTGCCCATCGCGCTGCTGGTCCTGGCCGGCACGTTCGCCCTGATGCCGGGCACCCGCGAGCGCGGCGGCCTCGACCTGCCCGGCGCGGCCACCGTGACGCTCGCCCTCGGCTCCCTGGTGTACGCGATCAACCGGGCCGGCTCCCACGGCGTCGGCGACGGGCTCACCCTCGCCTTCGCCGCGGCCACCGCCGCGCTGCTGGCCGCGTTCGTGCTCATCCAGCGCAAGGCCCGCGCCCCGATGCTGCCCCCGGGCGTGCTCGCCGACCGGGGCAGGCTCGGCGCCAACCTGGTCATGCTGCTCATGGGCGCCGGGCAGCTGGCCACGTTCTACTTCCTCACCCTCTACATGCAGGCGATCAACCAGTACTCGCCCATGATCACCGGGCTGGCTTACCTGCCGTTCGCGATCGGCATCGGTCTCGGCTCCGGCGTCGCCGGGCCCCGGTTGCAGGCCCGTGCGTCCACGCGGACGGTCCTGATCATCGGGATGGCGGTGGCCGCCGTGGCGATGGGCTGGTTCAGCCTGCTGACCCCTGGCCAGAACCCGCTCCTGGTGCTCCTGCCCGCCCAGCTCGTCGCCGGGATCGGCCTGGGCATCGGCTTCGTCGCCGCCACCATCGGCGGCGTCCACGGCGTCACCGCGAGCCATTCGGGCATCGCCTCCGGCCTGGTCAACACCAGCCAGCAGATCGGCGGCGCCCTCGGCCTGGCCGTCCTGGCCGGCGTCGCCGTCGCCGCGACCGCGAGCCGGCCCGCGGGCACTCCCCTGCACGACGCGCTGACCAGCGGCTACACGGCCGGGATGCTCGGCGCGGGCGGCTTCTACCTGGCCGCCATCCTCACCGCCGCTCTCCTCCTCCGGCCCCGTACCGTGCCGGACTGAAGCGCCGTGCCGGAAGGCGCCGGGACGTCAGGACGTCAGGGTGCAGTTGTCGGCGCCGAGCTGGCTGTTCCACAGGAACGTCCACCCGCAGTCGTACGTCCCGGCCGCCTCACCGAAGCGGATCGTGACGCTCGTGCCGCTGTGGCCGTCGCACCCGTATCCCGACACTTCGTAGTATCCGCCGCCGGTCGGCGTGCGGCCCCCCGAGAAGCAGACGGCGTCAGCGGCCGCCGCCTGGCCGGGGACGGCCCCCAGCGCCACGGCGAGGGCCGCCGCGCCCAGGACGGCCGCCAGGCTGGCTGATCGCATGGTGGTGCTCCTTTCCCTGTCCGCCATTCCTGTTCCGCCAGGAACGGTAGTCAGCCGGGAGCGGCCCGCCCAGAGGCATCCGTCTCCAGTGCGCGTGGATTCGTCACAGTCCGGGCGTGGCCCCGGTGAGCTGGGCGTGCAGGCGCCTGCACTCGTGGACGATGCGGGTCGTACGGCGGCTGCGCGCGTAGGCGCCGACGACCGGGATCTCCCCGCGCGCACCGGTCCAGCGGGCCACGTCGGCAGCGAAGGCGACAAGCTCGACGTGGGTCACGGAGGTGCGGCCCCCGCCGGGCAGCATCCCGGGCAACAGGGTGGTCAGGATGCGCCACACCTCGTGATGGCCCCCCGCCTCCGCCAGCTCGGTGAGGGCCGCGATGGCAGAGCGGGTCTCCTGCCAGGTGCGGCGCAGCACCAGCGCGAGCTGCCGGCCGAGCGCCTCGGCGGGCAGCACGCCCCTCGCCGCCATGCGCAGGATCGACGGGATCAGGCCGGGCACACCCTCGGCGAGGAGGAAGGCGAGGATCACCGCCGTGGACTCACCCGCCGGGCCGTCGGCGAGCTCCAGTCCGGTGACCTCCTCCGGAGTGATCCTCCTGCTCCAGCGGTCACGCAGCAGGAAGGGCAGCAGGTTGACGGCCACGATCTCGCGGTGCGAGGGCAGCATGGCGGGCCAGCCCCTCAGCGTGCCGCTGGACTCGTCGACGCTCCGGTCGGCGGGTGGGCGCAGCAGCACCTCGTCGATCAGCCGGTGCCCGGTCGGGGCCGTCACCCGCAGCACGGGCCGGAGCCTGACCTCGGAGAAGTGCCGAGGTTCGCCGTCGCCGAACTCGACCATGGATGCCCCGGCCAGATGGCGCCACACGTGGCCGCACGCGGGATCGGCCAGGCCGTCGCCGGCGAGCCAGCGGGCGGCCGAGCGGGCCGCGGCCGAGCCGACCTTGGCGGCCCGCTCGGCCGCGGCCGGATGGCTGCCCCGGGGCAGCCGCAGCAGCGCCTGGGCCAGGTCGGCCGGCAGTGGCTCCACTCCGGCCGCGGCGCAGGTCTCCAGCCGGTCGACCAGCACGTCAGGGTCGAGGTGGCCGTTCATCCAGGTCGGCGTGGCCAGCAGCACCGGCGGGAGGGCGTCGTCACGGAGGGCCTCGGCGACCTCCACGTAACGGTGCAGCAGGAATTCGTGGAACGGGGAGACGTGACCGTGGGGCAGCCGGTTGCGCCGCCGCCACTCCTCCTCCTCGGACAGCTCAGGAGGCATGACCGAGCGCAGCCGGGGCGGGAAGAAGTCGACGCTCACCCCCACGAGCGGCTCGTCCGGGGCCGGCGGGGGCACCTGCTCACCCGCCCGCATCGCCGCGATCCGGGCGGGGTCCACGCCGAGCTCGGCCATGCGCTCGTAGGCGTCGTCGAGCACGAAGGACGGCATGGCCTCACCGGAGTCGTCGTACAGGACGCCGGGTCTCCCCCGCACCGACCGCGAGCGGCCGGACGGTCCCTCGAAGCTCTCCTCGCCGACGCGGGCGGGCGGGTCGTTCAGGCGGACGCGGCCGTCGGCGAACGGGATCGGCCGGCCGTCCTCGTGGGCCACGGCCTTGCCGGGGCCGTCGTCGCTGGTCCAGGTGATGGTGAAGACGCGCGGCGGGGCGTCGTCCGCGAGGTGGCGGCCGGGCCGCTGGGAGCTCATGGACATCCTCATGGACGGCGGCTCCGGCTCGGGCTCCTCGCCACGGGTGAGGACGCGTACCCCCACGGAGAAGCCGGCGCTGTCCCAGTATTTCTCCGGCCCGATCGGGGGCGGCTCCGGCACGCTGCCGGGGCTGACGAGCTCGGCGGACAGCACCCAACGCCAGTCGCCGGGATTGAGGCGTACGTCCCTGGAGCGCCAGTGGCCCTGGTGCCTCACGACATAGGGCTGGAGCTCACGGCGCAGTTTCGCCCGGTCCGCGGCGGCGCCCGCGACGAAGGCCGCCAGCCAGCGCTCCTCGTCGATCCACCCCTCGTGCCGACCGGGAAAGATCGACGGCTCGGGGAACGGCCGCGCCTCCGGCGGCTCGGGCAGCGGCGGGAACTCCTTGCGCGTCTGCGGCTCCTCGGCCGGGATCTCCCCGCCGAACCGCTCGGCCACCCTCACGGCCAGATCGGCGGACAGGTCGGCGGGCAGGTGGCGGACGGCGTCGAGGATCGTCTCGGCATGGGCGGCGAACAGGCCGGCGTGCTTCAGCGTCAGCTCGGCCGCGCGGTTGCGCACGTCGAAGGAGGCGTGCGCGTAGGCCGTGGTCAGCGCGGTGACGAACCCGGCGGCGGACTCGGGCTCGGCCAGGAGCGCCTGGTCGAGCCAGCGCAGGCCGGTGGTGGCGAGCTTGGACTCGGCCCGGAACGTGAGCGCGTCGACCGCCTCCGCCAGGTCGGCGCGGTCGAGCGGCATCGCCCGCCGCACCTGAACCACGGCCAGCTCGGCAACCGTGCCCGGGGCCGACGGCAGCAAGCGCAGGTAGTCGCGCAGGCGGGGCGCGGTCTCGGCGGGCGTGGGGTCGAGAAGCGTGTGCAGCCGGACGAAGAACCGCAGGTCCTGCGCATCGCCGCCGCGCAGGAAGCGGCTCACGCAACCGTCGAGCGCCTGGTCCCGGGGCAGTTCGCGGGCGGCGGCGGCCAGCCAGCGGGTCGGCCGGGGCTCCAGCCGTTCCTCCCGCAGGGCACGGCCCGCGCCCTCGGCGGTGAAGATGCGGGGCAGCAGCGCGGGGGTCAGTGGGTCGCCGGTCACGCCCGGCGCGGTCAGCCAGGCGGCCACCAGCGGGTCGTGGCCGGGCGGCGCGGCACCGGAGTCGCGCAGCAGCGCCACGGCCAGCGGCGCGATGCGGTCGGCGGGGCGGCGGATCCGCTGGGCCAGCCGGACCGCGACCTCGCTCCGCCACGGCGCGGGGCGGCAGGCCGCAACCCGGCACACGCCGGCGACGTCGAGGGCGTCGGCCCAGCGGCGGTTGACGTCGCGGCTGGTCATCCACGCGACGGCGGCCGCCGGGCCGGTGATGAGGCCGACGCCGGCCAGCAGCAGCGCCCCGGCCAGCCGGTCGAGCATGTCACCGACCTCCCAGGAGATCATCTCCTCGAGGTCGCCGGAATGGCGGGCGCGCAGCCGTTCGGTGCGGGCGGCGCGCAGTTCCTTGACCAGACCGGGCAGCCGCCCGGCCGGCTCGGCGCGCTCCTCCTCGGTGAGCGCGGCCAGCCGGTCGGCCAGGCGGGTGACGTCGTTGCGCGTGATCAGGTCACGGATCTCCGTCCAGACGGTCATCGGGAGCCGCCCGGGGTGCGTCCCTGGTGGAAGCGGGGGGAGGGCGCGGCGTTGGGGTACGCCCGCGTCGCTGCAGTCATGGCCGGGACGGTAGATCATCGCACCGACAAACCCGCGCGGCCTCGTTAAGATCATCCGCATTCGCACCTTCTCGCGCGTCCGGCGCCACCGCTTCGGGCGTCCGGCCGCCGCCGCAGTCACGCTCTACCTGGCCGCCGTGGCCGCCGCCGCGGTGGTCTCGGTCGTGTCCGGCGACCACCGGGCGGTGTCGGTGGCCGCGACGGGCCTGCCGTGGCCGCCCGTCCCGCGGGAGTTCCGGCTGCCGCTGCTCCTGGGGAGCTGCGGGGTCAACGCGTGGATGCTGTGGCAGATCCTACGCGGCCCCGCGCTGCCGACCGCCGCGCAGCCGCCGGCCGGCGTGGTGTGGCCGCGGCGTCTGCTGTACGTGGGCGTCGCCGGTGACCTGGTGCTCTGGGAGCTCCTCGACGAGTTGCCCGGCCCCGTGGACCACGTGGCGAGCGGAGCCGTCTGGACGGCCACCGCGATCCTGCTGGTCCGGGTCATGCGAGGCGTCTCGCCGGGCTTCCGGGTGGCCGCCGTCACCCTCGGCCTGGCCGGGGCGCTGGCGCCGCCGCTGTGGCTCCTCCTGGACGCCGCCGATGCGCGGCCGGCGGGCCTGGCGGCAGCCGGCTGCTGCGTGGCGATGATCCTCGCCGGGCAGCGCCGCGACGGGCGGTGGAGCGGCCTCACGGTCGGCATCGGCTGGGTCGCACTGCTCTTCTGGCCCGTCTCTCACCTGTCCGCGCTCGCTCTCCCGGGTGGCGAGCTGTTGTTCCACTACCCGTGGCTCGGGTCGATCCCGCTCGGCGCGTGCCACACGGTGTGGCTGGCGCGCACGGCGCACGAGCTGGCCGCACCCACCGTGGGGAGCGCGCCCGGGATCACGACGGGCCGCGTGCCCCGGCTGTTCGCCGCCACGGTGCTGGCGCTGCCGCTCGTCGTGGTCGGGGCCGAGGCGGGCGCCCGGTACGGCTTCACCGGCCCCGGTGCGGGCTGCCGTGAGCGGATCGGGCCCTACGCGGGCAGTCCCGGGCGCTAGCGGCTGCGCGTCCACGCGCGCACGCGGGAACGGGACGAGGACGATCCCGGCGCTCCGGTCGAGGATCACCTGCTCGTCGCCTTCCCGGACCGGTCACCGGGGAAGCTCGTCCGCTGACCGGTCAGGCGACGACGGCGCGGGCCAGAAGGCGTTGCAGGGCGTCCTGCTCCTCGGCGGACAGCGGCGCCAGCGGGGACTCCTCGGCGAGCAGGCCCAGCAGGCGCTCGCGCAGCTCGGCGCCCGAGGGCGTCAGGACGAGCTGCTTGGCGCGGCGGTTGCCGGGGTGCGGATGGCGTTCGAGGTGGCCCTGTTCTTCGAGGCGGTCGGCGACGAACGTGGCGTTGGAGGGCTCGCAGCTCATGCGTTCGGCGAGCTCGCGCAGGGTCATGGGGCCGGTGAGCTCGCGCAGCGCGACGCCCTGCGAGGCGGTCAGTCCGAGGGTGGCCGCGCGGACCCGGACGTGCGCCTCGATCTGCTTGGCCAGGCCGCTGATCAGGCCGCACAGCTCGCGGTCGGCCTGGGCCTGCGTCTCGGGGTCGCCGGTCATGGCGCAACTCTACTACAACTCGAATGATTGTAATTAGAACCGTTCTAGTTGTAACTTTCTGTCGGCGCCGCCGTCCAGGGCGGCGTTCCCCCTGAGCACCGAGGCAGGAATCATGGTGACGACGACCGCTTTCGACCGCGCACGGCTGAGCCGCGCGCCCCGCGTCCGCTCGCTCGACCTGGGCGGCCTGACGGTCACGTACGTGCCGGACGGGCTGGTCCGGCTCAAGCCGGGCGGCTGGCTGCCCGCCGCCACCGATGCCGACTGGGCCCGCCACCGCGACCACCTCGACGGCGACGGCCTCCTCGTCGCGGGCATCGGCGCCCTGCTCGTCGAGCGCGGCGACCGCGCGATGCTCGTCGACGCCGGATTCGGGCCCGAGTCCCGCCCCGACGACCCGGACAACCCGCTGCTGGGCAAGCTGTACGGCGGCGGCCTGCTCGACAGCCTGCGCGGCCTGGGCCGCGACCCGGAGCGGATCGAGGCCGTCGCCATCACCCACCTGCACAGCGACCATCTGGGCTGGGCCTGGAGCAACGCGCCCGGCCGGGACGCGCCTCCGTTCGCGCACGCCGCCCACCTGGTCGCGGCGCCGGAATGGGCGCGGCGCGACCTCGCCGGCGACCCCAGGCTCGCCGTCCTGGAACCCCGGGTGCGCCCGGTCGAGGACGGCGAGGAGATCTTCCCCGGCGTCCGCGCCTCGTTCGCCCCCGGGCACACCGTCGGGCACACCGCCTACACGATCACCGGGAGCGACCGGCGGCTCATCGCGTTCGGCGACGCCCTGCACGCGCCCGTCCAGGTCACCCACCCCGAATGGTCGTGCGGGATCGACCACGACCCCGTCGAGTCCGCCCGGCACCGCCGCCGCCTCGTCGAGGAGCTGAGCCGCCCCGGCACGATCGGCTACGGCGGCCACTTCGCCGACGTGGTCTTCGGCCGGGCCGAGCCGGGCCCCGGCGGCCGGTTCGGCTGGGTCCCCGTCGCCTGACACGCCGCCTCGGCCGGGTCCCCGTCGCCTGACCCGCCGCCCGGGCGGGTCAGCCTCCGACGAGCGGGACGAGCTTGATGAACGACACCACCGGGTCGGCGGTGAGGTCGACGACCTCGGCCAGGTCCTCGATCTGGCGGTCCCCGATCAGCAGCACGAACCCGTTGCGCAGGAAGGCCCGCTCGGCGGCGTCCGCCTGCTTCTCCCAGTCGAGCCGGCGTGGCCCGTTCAGCTCCGTCTCGGCCGCCGACGGGCGGACCAGGCCGGTGAAGCGGGCCTCCGGGCGGGCGTTGTGCCGGGCGACCTCCTCCCTGACGCGCAGCCGCAGCAGCTCCCGGGCCGGGATGCTCTCCGGCAGGCCGGGCAGCTCGAACTCGGCCAGCGGTCTCCCGGCTGCCGTCTCGTCGCGAAAGGTGACCGTCGCCATCCCGCAGCTCCATGCGTCGAGGGAACCTTGCGAGATCATCGATATCAGCCGGGGCCGACAGGAACGGGCCCGCTCACGTCCCGGGGTCCCGTGGCGGTGACGGGTTGCGCCACGGCCAGTGGCCCTCCAGCTCGACCTGGAGGGAGAGGCTGAGGAAGGTCCGCACGAGGACGACGGCGGCCAGGACGCCCACCGACTGGAACGTGGGCGCGATGGCCACGGTCTTGATGATGTCGGCGGCGACCAGCAGCTCCAGGCCGAGCAGGATGGTCCGCCCGACGGCACGGCGGTAGGCGGGGTAGGCGGTGGCGGCCCGCTGGCGCGCCGCGCGCCGCCAGAAGGAGACGCTGGCGATGACCGTCCCGGCCACGATGACGAGCACGCCGAGCAGGTCGAGCAGCGTGCCGGACGCCTCGATGAACTGCTTGACCGGCTGCAGCTCCACGATCTCCCCCGTCGTTCACGCGCCATCGTACGGACGAGGAGGCGGCGGATCCGGGTGCCGTCGCGCCTTGGGGCGCAAATTCGCGGTCAAGCCGCGGCACCCCGGCTGACCTGCGACGATGCGGGCTAGAGTGGTGACGCATGAGCATCTGGTTGCCGCTGGGGGCCGTGCGCCGGCTCGCGGGCGCGGTGGTCATCGGGGTGGCGGCGGGCGTCGCCGTCGGGGTGCCGGCCGACGCCCCGCTGGGGATCCTGGCCGGCATCGCCGTGACGGAGCTGCTCTTCGTGCTGGCGGGCTGGGCGGTGATGTGGCCGATGGACGCGGCGGCCACGCACCGCAACGCGCGGCGCGAGGACTTCCTGCCCATCGTGGAGGAGATCGTCGTGGTCACGGTGGCGCTGTGCGGGCTGGTCGCGATCGTGCTGCTGCTCGTGCGCGGGGAGCCCGACGCCGGCCACGCCGCCGCCGCGACCGCGCTGTTCGGCGTCTTCCTGGCGTGGGCGGCGCTGCATCTGATGTACGCGGCCCGCTACGCGTACGTGTACTACACGGCGTCGGGCGGGATCGACTTCAACTCGGAGCAGCCGCCGGCCTACCGGGACTTCTTCTACTTCAGCTACAACCTCGGCATGACCTATCAGGTGTCGGACACCGACGTGTCGAGCTCGGCCATCCGCTCGATCGTGCTGCGGCACACGCTGCTGTCGTACGTGTTCGGCACCAGCATCCTGGCCACCGCGATCAACCTCGTCATGGGCATGGTGACAAGCTGAGAGTCAGGGTCAGGGGCGCAGGCCGTCGAGGACGAGCGCCAGGTAGCGGCGCCAGGGCTGCGTGCCGCCGGTGGACGGCAGGTCCATGACGGAGTCGATCATCGTCACGATGGGCGCGATGTCGTCCACCGTGAGGTCGGCGCGGATCGTGCCCTGCTCCCGGGCTCGGGCGATGAGCAGGCCGCAGGACTCCGCGATGCCCTCGCGGGCGCGGGCGATCTGCTCGCTGTCGCCGGCGCCCTGCCGCATCAGCTCACGCAGCCCCCGGTCGGTCGCGGCCAGCTCCAGCGCGTGTTCGAGGAACGCGGTGAGCGCCCGGCCGGCGTCCTGGCCGGTCAGGGCGTCGCGCGCCGTGGCGCGCAGCTCGTCGAGCTTGCCCGCGTAGACGGCCTCGGCCAGGACCTCCTTGTTGGGGAAGCGCCGGTAGACGGTGCCGACGCCGAGCCCCGCGTGGTGGGCGACGTCGTTGAGCGTGGCCTGCAGTCCGCGCGCGGCGAACACCTCCCGTGCCGCCGCCAGCGTGCGCCGCCGGTTGTGCTCGGCGTCGCGGCGCAGTGGCGGTGTCTCTTCGCTCATGGCATCCCGTCCGTCGGCTAACTGGATACATTATATCCGCTTCGTGTTAGGCTGCCGAACATAAGCGGATATGTCGTATCCACTTCCGAGCGGAAGCAGGTGAAGCATGCAGACCGTGGTCATCACCGGAGGCACCGACGGGCTCGGCAAGGGGCTGGCCCTCCACTACCTCCGGCAGGGCGCCCACGTGATCGCCGTCGGCAGCACCCCGGAGAAGGGCCGGGCCCTGCTCGCCGAGGCCGCGGCCCTGCCGGCCGGGCGGGCCGCCTTCGTCCGCGCCGACCTGACCTCGGTGGCCGCCACCCGGGACCTGGTGAACCGGCTGACCGGCGAGCACCCGGTCGTGGACAAGCTCGTCCTCTGCGCCCAGCGCTACCGGCTCTTCGGCGGCCGGGCGGTCACCCCGGAGGGCTTCGAGCACAGCTTCGCGCTCGCCTACCTCAGCCGTTACGTGCTGAGCCACGGCCTGCACGACGCGCTGCGGGCCGCCCCGCGCCCGGTGATCATGAACGTGGGCACGCCCGGGGTGCCGCTGGGCCGGATCCACTGGGACGACCTGCAACTCGCGCGCCGCTACAGCGGGGCCAGGGCGACCCTGCAGTCCTTCCGGGCCAACGACCTGCTCGGGGTCGCGTTCGGCGTCCGTCATGCCGGGGGCGGCGTCCCGTACGTCGGCTACAACCCCGGCGTGGTCTCCACCGGCATGCCCGCGAGCCTGCCGCAGCCGCTGCGGGCGGTGGCGAAGGCGTTCTTCACGCTGTTCGCCACCTCGGTGCCGAAGGCGATCGCGCCCATGACGGCGCTGCTGGACGACCCTCCGGGCGAGCCCTTCACCGCGCACTGGCAGAGGCGCCGGCTGTCGCCGGACGGCCGGGCCTTCGACCGGCAGGACGCGCTGCGCCTGCACGACCTCACCCGCGACCTGATCGCGGCCTGACGCCGCCCTACCGAGGAGGACACCGATGGCACCGAACGACCTGACGGGGAAGACCGCGCTGATCACCGGCAGCACCGGCGGGATCGGCCTGGAGACGGCACGCGGCCTGGCCGCGCGGGGAGCGTCCGTCATCCTGGTCGGGCTCGACGAGGGCCGCGCCCGGCGGGCCGAGCGCGAGGTGCGCGCCGGGGCCGGGCACGACCGGGTGACCGCGCTCACCGCCGACGTCACGACCCTCGACGGGCTGGTCCGGCTCGCGGCCGGGGTCGCCGAGCGCTGCGACGCGCTCGACGTGCTGGTCAACAACGTGGGCGTGAACACGCCGCGCCGGGAGCTGACCGCCGACGGCGTGGAGAAGATGTTCGCCGCGCACGTCCTGGCCCCCTTCACCCTCACCCACCTGCTGCTGCCCCGGCTGCGGCGGGCCGGCCGGGCCCGGGTCGTCAACCTGACGGGCGGCATCCCCGGCGGCCCCGTCGACCACGGCAACCTCCAGGGCGAGCGCCGTCTCCTCGGGTGGACGTTCAGCCACTACAACCACACCAAGACGATGACGATGGCGCTGACGGCCCGGCTCGCCCGGGAGCTGGACGGGACGGGGGTGACGGCCAACGTGGTCTATCCGGGGCACGGCTACACGCCGATGAACCGGTCGACGCCGATCGCCGCCTTCCCGGTCCTCTACCGGCCGATCGCGCCACTGGTGCTGAAGGTGATCGCGCCGCTGTTCCTGTCGGACCTGACCCGCTCGGCCCGCTCCAGCGTCCACGCCGCGGCGAGCCGGGAGGTCGAGGGCGTCACCGGCGCGTACTTCGACGACCGGTGCCGCCGCAAGCCGCTGCCGGCGAGCGCGCTCGACGAGCGCAACCAGCGCGCGGTGTGGGACCTGTGCGTCCGGCTGAGCGCGGACGCGCTCGCCCAGCCCTGACCCGGGCCCGGTCCCCGTCGCCGCCGTCGCCGCCGTCACGGGCGGGGCGGCCGGTCGGCCTCCAGGCTGTCGAGGACCTTGGCGGCCAGGGCGGCGAACCGGTCGAGCTCCTCCGGCGTGAGACGGTCGACGAACAGGCGGCGGACCTCCTCGGCGTGCCCCGGCGCGGCCTTCCGGAGCGCGGCGAGCCCGTCCTCGGTGAGCACGGCCTCGATGCCGCGCGAGCCGCACGGCTCCCGGACGACCAGGCCCCGCCCGCTCATCCGGGTGAGCTGGTGGTGCATGCGGCTCTTCTCCCAGCCGGCCACGCGGGCGAGCTCGTAGGAGCGCATGCGCCTGCCGGGCGCCTCCGAGAGCAGCGCGAGCACGGTGTAGTCGGCGTTGGACAGGCCGCCGACGGCCTGGAGCTGCTGCTCGATGCGGGCCCGCAGCAGCTCCACCATCCGGAACGAGGTCCGCCACGCGCGGAGTTCGCGTTCGGTCAATCCCAGCTGCGCCATGACGTCCACCCTACCAGTGAGTTGACATGTCCACTCGATGACGTACGCTCCGGTTGATACATCAACTCACTGTTGGAGCAGCCTTATGACGAGCCGGAAGAACCACGTCGGGCGGCGCGCCTTCCTGAAGACCTCGGCCGCGGTGGCGGGCACGGGCCTGCTGGCCGCGTCCCCCGCCTCCGCCGCCGAGCCGCCGCCGCCGAAGGACAGCGGCCGCCGGGGGCGCCGCTATGTCGTCCGGGGCGGGGCCGTGATGTCGATGGACCCGGCGGTGGGCGACTTCGAGACCGCCGACGTCCTGGTCGAAGGCGAGAGGATCGCCGCGGTCGCGCGCCGCGTCGACGCGCCCGGCGCGGACGTGATCGACGCGCGCGGGCGCATCGTCATGCCGGGGTTCGTCGACACGCACCACCATCTGTTCGAGACGGCCGAGCGCGCGTTCCTGGCCAACGGCCTGCTGCTGGACGACGGCTCGGGCTCGCCGAGCGCCCGGCCCAACTACGGCGAGCACATCCTGCAAGGGTTCGCGCGGGTCTACCGGCCGCAGGACGTGTACGTCAACGCGCTGTTCGGCGGGCTCTCGCAGCTCGACGCGGGGGTCACCACGGTCCTCGACGTCTCGCAGATCCACCACTCCCCCGAGCACTCCGACGCGGCGGTCCAGGCGCTGATCGACACCGGGCGGCGGGCCGCGTTCGGCTACTTCGAGGGCGACGGCCGCCCCGGCGCCCGCTACCCGGAGGACGCCCGCCGCATCCGGGAGCGCTGGTTCCCCTCCGACGACCAGCTCGTGACCCTGGTCATGGGCGGCGAGCTGCACCTCGGCCGGGAGACGTACACCCGGTCCTGGGCGATCGCCCGCGAGCTCGGCGTGCGGATCGCCGCTCATTCGGTGGGCTCGTGGGGGATGCGGCCGGTCTTCGACGAGATCGCCGCGGGCACCGCCGGGGTGCGGGTCGGGCCGGACAACCTCTTCATCCACATGACCGGCATGTCCGACCGGACGTGGAAGACGTTCCGGGACGCGGGCGCGCAGGTCTCGCTCGCCTTCCCGATCGAGATGGTGATGCGGCACGGCACCCCGCCGATCCTCAAGATGCAGGAGCTCGGCATGGAGCCCTCGCTGAGCTCCGACGTCGAGACGACGATGGCCGCCGACCCGTTCACGCTCATGCGCTCGGCCATGATCATGCAGCGGATGGTCGTCAACCAGCTCGTCCTGGACCAGGGCGACCTCGTGCCGCCCGGCAACTGGCCGACCCCGGCCGAGGGCACGCCGGAGCTGCTCACGGTCCGCGACGTGCTGCGTTACGCCACCGTCAACGGCGCGGCGCACCTCGGGCTCGGCGCGCGCACGGGCACGCTCACGCCCGGCAAGCAGGCCGACCTCGTGCTGCTCGACGCCACGGCGCTCAACGTCGCCCCGCTCAACAGCGTGCCCGGCGCGGTCGTGTCGCTGATGGACCGCACCAACGTGGAGACCGTGATCGTCGCCGGCCGGGTCCGCAAGTGGCGGGGGCGGCTGCTCGGCGCGGACCTGGGCCGGCTGCGCCGCGAGCTCGAAGCGTCACGCGACCACCTCTTCCGGGCGGCCGGCGTACCGCAGGACCTGTTCGCATACAGCTGAGCCCGGCACGGGCGGCCCGGAAGGCGGCGGTCGGACACCAGGTGATCGAGGCTGATGTCAGGGCAGGGGAGGTCGCGGAGCCGGAAGGCCGCTCCCCTGTCGACATATGATCCTTTCGTTTGGTATTTGGCCCGATTGTCGGAAGGCGCCCATGTCCCACCCCCTCAGCCGGCGGGCCGCCCTGCTGGGCGCCGCGGCCGTGGCCGGAGTCGCCCTCTGGGACGAACCGGCCAGTGGGGCGGCACGGCGGGCCGCGTTCGACGCCGCGCGCGAGCGGTGGGTGAGCCTGCTGGCCGGCGGGCGGTTCGACGCCGACTACGCCGCCGAGACGCGGGCCGTCGAGGGTTCGGCCAAAGCGGTGCTGCGCAAGCTGAAGCCGTCGGGCGGCCGCCGCCCCAGCCTCTGGCCCGACCTGCCGCTGGACGACCCCCGCACGGGCAACTTCAACCGCGCCTACAACCGCATGCGCACGCTGGCGCTGGGCTGGGCCACGCCGGGCACCGCCATGCACCGGGACGAGCGGGTCGCCGAGACCGCGGTCAGGGCGCTGGACTTCCTGTACGAGCACGCCTACCACGAGGGGCTCGACCGGCGGGGCAGCAACTGGTTCTGGTGGGAGATCGGCGTGCCGCGCTCGCTGACCGACACCTGCGCCCTGCTGTACGACGGCCTGCCCGGCGACCGGCTGAGGCGCTGGCTGCGGCCGGTGCGGCGATGGTGCCCCGACCCGGAGCGGCGCGTCAGCCATCCCGGCGTCGTGGAGACCGGCGCCAACCGGGCGGGCAAGGCGATGGCGGTGGCGATGCGCGGCCTGCTCACCCACGACGCGCGCCTGGTCAGGCGGGCCAAGGACGCGGTCTCCGACCTGTTGCGGACGACCCGGGGCCCGGGTGACGGCTTCTACCGTGACGGGTCGTTCATCCAGCACGACGTGTACCCGTACAACGGCAGCTACGGCGTGGACTACCTGGAGAGCGTGGCCAAGCTGATCGCCATGCTGGCCCGCTCCCCCTGGGAGATCCCCGACATCGGGAACGTCTACGACATCGTGGACCGCTCCTTCGTGCCGTTCGTCGTCGACGGGCTGATGATGGACTGCGTGCGCGGCCGGGCGATCTCGCGGCAGGGCCACCGCGACTACCACGCGGGCCAGAAGACCGTCGAGGCCGTCCTCACCCTGCTGGAGGCGGCCCCCGAACGTCACGCCCGGCGCTGGAAGCCGCTGGTGAAGGGCTGGCTGACGCGCAACCGGGCGATCCCGTACGAGTCGCTCGCGCCGCTGGCGAGCATCGCCAAGGCCCGCGCCCTGCTGGAGGACCCGTCGGTGCCGGTCGGCCCGCGCCTGACGGGCACGTACGTGTTCGCCGACATGGACCGGGTCGTGCACCACCGCCCCACCTGGGCGTTCGCGATCGCGATGAGCTCGGAGCGGATCGGCGCGGCCGAGGCCATGAACCGGGAGAACCTGCGCGGCTGGTACACCGGCGACGGCATGACGTACCTCTACACCGACGACCTCACGCACTGGAACGACGAGCTGTGGCCGACGATCGACCCGTACCGGCTGCCGGGCACGACGGTCGACAGGCGCAGGCGCGGCGAGCTGCGGCACGGCGAGCGCCGCCTGCCGCCGACGCCGTGGGCGGGCGGGGTGGCGCTCGACGGCGAGTACGGCGTGGCGGCGATGAAGCTGGTCGCCAAGGGCTCCTCGCTGCGGGCCAAGAAGGCGTGGTTCCTGCTGGACGACGCGGTCGTCGCGCTCGGCACGGGCATCGCCGCCTCCGACGGCCGCCGCGTCGAGACCGTCGTGGAGAACCGCAACACCCACGACCGCCATCCGCCGCTGACCCGGGGCGACGGCTGGGTGCACCTGGCCGGTGTGGGCGGTTACGCGCTGCTCGACGGCGCGAAGCCGAAGGTGGTCCGGGAGAAGCGCACCGGCCGCTGGCGCGACATCGACAGGGGCGCCACCACGGGCGGCGACGGCACCCCGCTCACCCGGCACTACACGACGATCGTGATCGACCACGGCGAGGACCCGGACAGGGCGCGGTACGCCTACGCCGTGCTGCCCGGCGCCCGCGTCACGCAGACCGCGGCCTACCGGGGCCGGGTGGAGGTCCTGGCCAACTCCGGGTCGGTGCAGGCGATCGCCCGCGACGACCTGCTCGCCGCCGTCTTCTGGCGAGCGGCGACGGTCGAGACCCCGTACGGGCCGCTGAAGGCCGACGGTCCGTGCGCGCTGGTGCTCCGCCGCGACCACGACCGGCTGCGGCTCGCGGTCTCGGACCCGTCGCGGAGCGCCGACGAGGTGCGGATCACGCTGCCGTGGGAGGTGCGTTCGGTCGCGGAGGCCGACCGGGGCGTGCGCAGGGCCGGGAAGTCGGTCAAGGTGGAGCTGCGCGGCGCCCGAGGCCACACCCGTACGGCGGCGCTGCGGCTGCGCGTCGCCGGGCAGCACTTCCCGCCTGACAAGTCCTGACAGATCACACATAACCAGGACGTACGCGGCGGCCCCTGTGCCATCCTTGATCGACAGTCGCGTCCCGGCCGGGGAGCCACCATGACCACCGTGTCCCTGATCGTGCCCTGCTACAACGCTGCCAAGACCCTGCGCCTGTGCCTGGAGGCCGTGCTCGCGCAGACCCGGCTGCCCGACGAGATCGTCGTCGTCGACGACGCCAGCACCGACGGCTCGGCCGAGCTGGCCGAGGAGCTCGGCTGCCGGGTCGTGCGGATGCCCGTCAACCGCGGCGTGTCGGCCGCCCGCAACACCGGCGCCGACGCCACCACCGGCGACGTGATCTTCTACCTGGACTCCGACGTGGCGCTGCGGCCCGACGCCGTCGCCAACGCGCTGGCGATCCTCGACGGCGACCCGGACGTGGGCTGCGTGCACGGCGTGTACGACACCGAGCCGCTCATCGACGACGGCCCCGCCGAGTGGTACCGCATCCTGCACGCCGTCCACTGGCGGCGCCGCCACCTGGGCGAGGTCAACAGCGTCGTGTTCGCGCTGGCCGCCATCCGCCGCGACGTCCTGCTCGGCGCCGGCCGCTTCGACGAGAGCCTGCGCGACTGCGAGGACGTCGAGTACAGCAGCCGCCTGGCCGTCCGCAGCCGGATCGTGCTCACCGACACCGTGGTCGGCAGGCACGACGACGGCAGCGACCTGCTGCCGATCCTCGGCGAGCAGTGGCGGCGCGCGCTGCCGCTGATCCCGCTCGCGCTGGCCACCAGCCGGCGCGGCGCAGCCAAGCCCGAGCACGCCAACCGGCCCACGGGCATCCTGGCCTGCGCGCTCGCGCTGGCGTGCCTGCCGCTCGGCCTGCTGTCGCCCGCGCTGCTCGCCGTGCCCGCCGCGCTGGTGGCCGGGTTCGTGCTGGCCGACGTGGAGCTGGTCCGGTTCGTGCACGGCAGGCGCGGCCCGGCGTTCACCGCGTACTTCATGGGCGTGCACCTGGCCGTGCACGTGGTGCTCGTGACCGGGCTGGCCGTCGGGTCGCTGCGGGTGCTGCCGGGGCTCAGGAAGAGGTACGCGTGAGCCGCCCGAGCGCGGCCTCGTAGCACGCCACGGTCTCGCGGGCGGCCCGCTCCCAGCTCAGGCCCTCGCTCACCAGCCGCCTGCCGCGCTCGGCCAGCTCCCCGGCGAGCCGCGCGTCGGTCATGACCGCCAGCACGCCGCGCGCGATGTCGGCCGGATCACCGGCGCGGACGAACCGGCACGCCGGCCGGTCCGGGTCGCCGAGGAAGATCCGCGAGAACCCGTCGCCCAGCACCACCGGCCTGCCCAGCGCCATCGCCTCGGTCGCCACCAGCCCGAACGGCTCGAACAGCGACGGGAACACGCACGCGTCGGCCATCGCGTAGAACTCCAGCAGCTCCCGCCCGCCGACGAACCGGCCCGGGGCCAGCACGCTCAGGCCCGACGCGGCGGCGATCCGCTCGACGCCCGCCACGTCTCCCTCGCCCACCAGCACCAGCCGCACGCCCGGCAGCCCGGCGGCGATCTCCGGCAGCGCCTCCAGGAGCTGGTAGACGCCCTTCTGCCGTTCGATCCGGCCGACGAACAGCAGCACCGGATCGCCCGCCGCGATCCCCAGCCGCATCCGCAGGCCCGCCGCCGCCTCATCCAGGCCGGCCCGGTCGAAGCCCGGATCGGCGACCAGGTGCTCGAACGTGCCGCCCAGCGGCACCACGTCGATCGGCGTGCGGTCCCACCCGGCCGCCACGAGCTGGTCGCGCACCTCCGGCGTGGCCACCACCACCCGGCGCGAGATCCGCGCCAGCCACCGCTCCAGCGCCGCGAACAGGCCCAGCGGGTCCGGGATGCTGCGCTGCTCGGCGACCCCGTACTCGGTCGTGTGGACGTGCAGCACGACCGGCAGCCGCAGCGCGTAGTGGCACAGCAGCGCAGCCAGGAAGTTCGTCGAGTCGTGCACCGCGACCAGGTCGGGGCGCGCCGACCGGCGCAGCCGCAGGAAGTAGCGCCAGTTGCTCGCCACCACGGTCAGCGCCAGCAGCAGGAACTCCACGCCCTTGGTGCGGTTGAGCCGCCTGCGCCGGCCGATCGCGCCGAGGAGGCGGCCCAGCGGCCGGTGCACGGTGATGCCCGGCAGCCGCTCCTCGGCCGTCTGGCGGCCGTCGTTCAGCGTGAAGACGGCCAGCCGGTGCCCGCGCGCCAGGTACGGGGTGATCAGCTCGGCGTAGCGGCCCAGCCCGGCGGTGATGTTGGGCGGGAACTGGTTGACGATGTAGGCGATCCTCATCGTTCGGCCTCCGGGCGACGGTAGAGCCGCGCGGCCACGACGCCGACGACGGCCACGAGGATGACATTGGACAGCGCGAACGCCAGCAGCCCGCCGGTCAGCCCCCACCAGGCGATGCACGCCACCTGGACGGCCAGCGCCGCCGGCGACCCGGCCAGCAGGCAGCCGACGAGCACCCGCGCGCCGCGCACCCCGTCCATCTGCAGGGCGACGGCGTAGAGGTTGAACACCATGTGGGCGCCGATCCCGGCCGCCGACAGCGCCATGAGGCCGACGGCGTACGGGTACTCGGCCCCCATCAGCAGGAAGAACACTGTGCTCGCCGCGAACGCGAACACCGCCGTGGCGGCGCCGACCAGCGGGGCGATCCGGGCGATGCGCCGCATGACGGCGGGTTTGTCGCTGGTGGCGAGCGCGGGCAGCAGCACCAGTCCGATCCCGTCGGTGAACACCACGCCGAGCAGCCGCTTGGGGAAGCCGTTGTAGACGGAGTACACGCCGACGTCGGCCGGGGCCGACCAGTGGTTGAGGAAGATCACGTCCACGCCGAACAGCACCGAGGTGAGCGCGGCGATGGCCGTCACGTACGCGCCGTGCCGGTAGAGCGCCCTGGCCAGCGGCGCTGACCAGGCACGCGGCCGCACCCCGGCGGCGGCCACGGCGACGGCGGCCAGGAGCAGGTTGGTGGCGATCAGCGCCACCAGGTACGGCTCGGCGTCGCGCACGCCGAGCACGAGCAGGCAGAAGCCGGCCGCCGCCAGGTAGGCGAGCGCCACGCCGAGCTTGAGCCAGGCCACGAACGCGTAGCGGGCCAGCCCGCGCAGCAGGCTCTCGGTGAGCTGGTTGAGCGTCATCGACAGCGCCAGCGCCAGCGCGAACCCGAGCGTGCGGACGTCGACCCCGAGCAGGCCCGTCAGCAGCGGCGCGGCCAGCAGGCCCGCCGCCGCCAGCGCGACGCTCAGCGCCAGCGTGGCCAGCACCGCGGTGGTGACCAGCGCGGGCCGGTCGGCCGGGTCGGCGCGCGGCAGCTCCTGGAGCATGACGTAGTGCAGGCTGGTGAGCATGGCGACGGTGACGATCAGCGCGATCGTCAGCACGACGGTGAAGTGGCCGAACGCGGCGGCCCCGGCGCCCCGGGCGATGACGAGCGTGGTGGCGGCGGCGGTGCCGCTGGCCACCGTGCTCACCAGCGTGGGACCCGCCGCCCACCGGTGCCGGTCGAGCAGTCCGGCCAGGCGGGCGCGCGGCGTGGTCAGGTCGCCCACCGCGCGTGGGCCCGGCGGGCGAACTCCAGGTCGGCGGGCGTGTTGATGCCCCGCGCCTCGTCCGGGTCGGCCACCGGCACCACCCGCACCGGCCAGTCCAGGTCCTGGGCCAGGTGCGGCAGGAACGGCAGGAAGTTCACCTCGCCGGTCGCCGCGCCGCGCCCGGCCCCCGCCGCGTAGCGGGCCCACGCCTCCTCCAGCCCGGCGGTGGCCAGGCAGAACACGCCGATGTCGCTGAGCCCGCCCGGACGGCACCGGTCGCCCTCGCGTGACATCAGCACCCGGGTCAGCCCGGCGGGCCCGAACTCGTACTCCACGTACGGGTCGGCCATCGCCACCAGCGGGAGCGTCACCCCCGGGCCGGTGTGGGCGGCGGCCACGGCGCGGACGGTGACGGGCGACAGGTTCGCCTGGTCGCCCCAGACGACGAGGATCGCGTCGTGGCCGCGCCAGTGCGGGGCCGCGCCGAAGATCGCGTCGCCCATGCCGGTCGGCTCGGGCTGCACGCTCACCGACACCGCGCCGGTGGCGAGCTCGGCGGCGGCCAGCTCCCGGAACGGCCCCACCCCGTCCGGGGAGAGCACGACGTGGACGTGCGCCACGGACGGCCGCAGCCGCCGGTGGAGCAGGTGCCAGACGGTGACGCCGTCCGCGACCTCGATCATGATCTTGGGGATGGCCTGGCCCAGCCTGGTCCCCCGGCCGGCCGCCGGGATCACCGCGCAGATCCGGTCACTCACCGGCACTCACCTCCTGTTCGACGGCCTGATCTACGGCCTGTTCAACGACGGGCACGAGCTCGCGCAGACTGCGTACGGCCACCGCTCCCGGGGCCGGCGCGGCCGTGTGGACATGCAGCGTGACCAGCCCCGCGCCGGTCGCGGACGCCACCCCGTGCGCCGAGTCCTCCACCGCCACCGCGTCGGCCGCCTCGACGCCCCACAGGCGGCAGGCGTGGGCGTAGAACTCCGGGTCGGGCTTGGCCGAGGCGACGTCGTCGGCGGTGAGCACGCCGGCGAAGTGGCGGCCCAGCCCGCTCGCCGCGAGGACGCGCTCGACGGAGCCCCGGCTGCCGCTGGTCACCAGGTAGGCGGCCAGGCCCGCGCGGGCGAGCGCGCCGAGGAGCCGGTGCGCGCCGGGGAAGACCTCGACCCGGCCCGCCGCCACCTGCTCGCGGTAGCGGAGCTGCTTGCGCCGGGCCAGCTCGGCGGCCACGTCCGGGTCGGCGACCAGCCGGGCGGCCACCTCGGCGGTGCTCGCCCCGGCATGCGCGGCGTAGCGGAAGGAGGCCAGCGCGGCGGGCGCGAGCTCGGCGATCGCCTGCCGGAACGCGGCCTCATGGGCCGGGCCGGAGTCCACCAGCGTCCCGTCGAGGTCGCACAGCCAGACCCGCCGTCCGGTGACGGCGGCGCGCACGGCGGTGTTCATCGGGCTCATCGGGTTCATCGGGCTCATCGGGCGCTCATCCGGCCCGCGCCAGGCTCGTCCCGGCCCGCACCGCCGCCAGCGCCTCCACCGTGCGGGCGCCGCTGTGCGTGCCCGGCCTGCGCTCGTCCTCCAGGTCGGCCGCCACCCAGCGGGCTCCCGCCAGCCCGGCGCGGGGCGAGGGCGTCCGGCCGTGGCACAGCACGTGGGTGACGGTGCCGCGCTCGTTGCCCGGGTCGCCCAGGTACGTCAGCGTGCGGCCGACCAGGTCGGCGGCGGTCAGGCCCTGGCTGTCGTGGTCGTCGCGCAGGTTCACGACGAACACCTTGGCCGCCGCCCGGCTGCCCGCGATCGCCTCGGCGACGCCCGGCGTCAGGTAGCTCGGCAGCAGCGACGAGTGCGGCGTGCCCGGCCCGTACACGATGAGGTCGGTGTCGCGCAGCGCGGCCAGCGCGCGCGGGTTCGGCGTGATCGTGGCGGCCCGCCGGGCCAGCTCAGTGCCGGTGAGCGGGCCGCTGATCGGCTCCCTCAGGAGGAACAGCCCGGTGATCGGCTCGGCGCTCTGCGGGCCGACGATGTCGGCCTCGTCGGCCAGCAGCGTCCCGTCGGCCTTGACCGCCGCCAGGTAGGCGTTCTCGCCGCCGGTCACGTTCTCCAGGGCGACGGGCGAGCCGAACATCTCGGCGCAGGCGCGCACGGCCGCGTTGAAGTCGCGGTCCAGCCGCAGGTACGCCCCGGCGAGCACGAGGTTGCCGAGCGCGCAGTCGGCCAGGTCGAGCCCGTCCGGGCGGGCGGCCAGCCGGGCGGCGAACACCTTCAGGTCGCGCACGATCGGCTCCAGGCCGGGCCCGGCCGCCGCCAGCTCGTCGATCAGGCGGCCCAGGTCGGCCGGGGTGGCGCCGCCGGGCAGCCGGCGCTCCAGCAGGGCCAGGCGCGGGTCTCCGGCGTCGAGGTGGAGCAGCAGGTTCTTGCGGAAGTCCGACGGGCCGAGCATGCCCGGCAGGTAGCGGCGCAGCGCCCCGGTGGACAGCCCGTTGTCGTAGCCGTTGATCAGCAGGGTGAGCGCGGCGCCGGGCGTGGCGAGCAGCCGGCGGGCGATGCTGGCCGCGCCCCGGCCGCCGCCGAACATCGTGACCCGCCACGGGGCCTGCTGCTGCGGGCCGGCCATCAGCGCTCCTCGGCGGGCAGCGGCGCGCGCAGCACCCCGCGGCGTAACAGCCGGTGCCGGAAGCCGAGGTAGGCGACGAACAGGGCGCGGTCGAGCGCGCCGCGCGCGAACCGCCAGCCGCGCCGGCCGCCGCCGCGTGCGCGGTGCCGGATGGGGATCTCCACCCAGGTGTGGCCGAGCTCGGTGACGCGGGCGGTGATCTCGGTGGAGCAGTTCATGCCGCCGGATTCGAGCGGCACCGAGCGCAGCAGCGGGCCGCGTACCAGCTTGAAGATGGAGTTGAAGTCGCGGAAGCGGGTCCCGTGCAGGGCGTTGCTGACGGCGCCGCTGGCGGCCGACCCCCATCGGTAGGGGAGGCTGTCGGCCTTCCTGAGCCGGGCGCCGGAGAACGCCACGCCGTCGCCCGCCAGCGCGCGGGGCAGGAAGCGGTCCAGCTCGGCGATCGGGAACTGGCCGTCGGAGTCGAGCAGCACCACCCAGTCCAGGCGGGTCGCGGCGATCGCCGCCGCGATGGCGGCCCCGGCGCCCCGGTTGCGGCCGAACGTGACGACGACCAGCTCCGGCACGTCCTTGCGCAGGTCGCGCAGGATGGCGCCGGTGCCGTCGGAGCTGCCGTCGTCGCACACGACGATCTCCCACGCGCCCACCGCCGGATGGCCGCGCAGGTAGTCGCGCCACTCCCGGACGGAGGCCGCGATGTTGGCCGCCTCGTTGTAGGCGGGCGCCGCGACCGAGACGTCGATGGTGCGGGGCAAGGGTCACCTCCGTGAAGTCGTACGCCTGCCTCAGGGCCGGGGCGCGAGCAGGCGGCCGATCCAGCGGTCCAGGGGCAGCAGGTTGATCACCACGACGATCGGGACGTGCGCGAGCGTGAAGACGATCGCCGCGCCGAACGAGATGGGACCGCCGGTGAACAGGTTGATGTGCGGGGCGTCGATCAGCTCGGGGATCTCGACGGGGTTGACCACCTGCCACATGACGTCCAGGAACCCCGAGAACACGATGACGACGCCGCTGGCCATGATCTTCAGCGTGCGGCCGGGGCTGCCGCCGGCCAGCCGGTAGGCGGAGGCGACGGTGAGCACGATTCCCGGATAGAGCAGCAGATAGAGATGGGTGTAGAAGCTGTCGCCCTGGAGCCGTGCGCCGTCGCCGTAATAGAACCAGCTGACGCGCGGAATGAGATAGCCGGTGAAGAACAGGAACGGCACGCAGAGCAGCCAGTGCAGGCGCGGCGACACGTACGGGAAGAACGCGATCGCGACGCACAGGCAGACGAAGGCGGCGAGCCGGGCGACGAGGTCCCAGGTGTTGCCGATCTCGCGGGCGTGCGGGGTGGCGAGCCAGACGAACACGAAGCCGCCGGCGCCCACGGCCAGGGCGATCCACCACACGTGAGCTGCCCACCGGCGTGACGGGGGCCCGTCGTAGGCCGTCATTCGGATCGCGCGCCTCTCGTCAGACCTCCTCATGGGAGCGCTCCCACGAGCTTGCCAGTGCCCAGTATGGCACCGGCAAGCGGAATTCGGGGCGCAGATATCGGATATTAAGCATTCCGAAAATAGTCAGGCGTTGTCTGGAATTTCAGTAAACAGAGAAAATAGGAGGTAGTGGGGATATGGAACGGTCCGAGCGAGTCGTCACCCGGTCAGGTCGCGGCGTTGCCGCATGCGGCCCGCCGCGTCGAGCTCGACGACCGTCCCGGCGCCGATCCGCTCCAGGAACGCGACATCGTGGCTGACGACGAGCAGCGCGCCCCTGTAGGCGTCGAGCGCCTCGGCGAGCTGCTCGACGCTGGCGAGGTCGAGGTTGTTCGTCGGCTCGTCCAGGATCAGGAGCTGGGCGGGCGGCTCCGCCAGCAGGAGCCGCGCGAGCGCGACGCGGAACCGCTCGCCGCCCGACAGCGTGCGCACCGGGCGGTCGGCGCTGTCGCCCCGCAGCAGCAGCCGGGCGAGCTGGTTGCGGATCGTGCCCTGCGCCGCCCCGGGGGCGACCGCGCCCACGTTCGCCATCGCGCTCGCCTCGTCGTCGAGCCCGTCGAGCCGCTGCGGCAGGTAGCCGACCAGCTCGGTCAGCAGCCGCCCGTACGGCCTGCCGGGCACGGGCTCCGAGCCCCGGAGAAGCTGCTCGACCAGCGTCGACTTGCCGCTGCCGTTGGCCCCGACGAGCGCCACCCGCTCCGGCCCCTGGATCACCACGGTCAGGTCCCCGTCGTGCAGCTCGGCGATCCGCCGCCCGCGCGGCACGCCAGGATCGGGCAGCACCAGGCTGATGTGCTCCTCGTCGCGCACCCGCGCGTCGGCGGCGTCGGCCGCCGCCTGCGCGGCCTGCACCTTGTCGTCGAGCGTGGAGCGCAACGACCCGGCCGACGCCTGCGCCCGGCTGGCGCGGTTGCCCGCCAGGATGCGCGGGATGCCGCCGTCCTTCTGCGTCTTCTTCGCGGTGCGCTCCCTGCGCGCCAGCTTCGTCTCGGCCTCGATCCGCTGCCGCTTCTCGACCTTGAGCGCCTGCTGGGCCGACCGCGCCGCCTGGACCGCCGCCGCCTGCTCCTGCTCCCGGTGCTCCTTCCAGGCGCTGTACGGACCGCCGAAGGTGTCGAGGGAGCCGGCGTGCAGCTCGGCGGTGTGGTCCATGCGCTCCAGCAGTTCGAGGTCGTGGCTGACCACGACGAGCGTGCCCGGCCACTGGTCGACGAAGCCGGCGAGCTTGGCGCGGGTCGGCCGGTCGAGGTTGTTGGTGGGCTCGTCGAGCAGCGTGATCGGGGTGCGGCGGACGCGCAGCCCGGTGATGGCGATGAGCATCGCCTCCCCGCCGGAGACCTCGGCCACGCGGCGGCCGAGGTCCGCGGCGGTGAACCCGATCTGGTGCAGGGCCTCGTCGGCGCGGGACTCGATGTCCCAGTCGTCGCCGATCGTGTCGAAGTGGCGCTCGTCGACGTCGCCGGACTCGACGGCCCTGATCGCGGCGATGCCCTCGTCGATGCCGAGCAGCTCGGCGATCGTCGTGTCGTGCCGGAGCGTGAGCGTCTGCGGCAGGTAACCGACCTCGCCGGCGGTCTCGACGTGTCCCGAGGTCGGCTTCAGCAGGCCGGCGATCAGGCGCAGCAGCGTCGACTTCCCGGCCCCGTTGCGGCCGATCAGGCCGGTGCGCCCGGCGCCGAACGTGCCGTTGACGCCCGAGAGCGCGACGGCGCCGTCCGGCCACTCGAAGGACAGGTCGCGGAAGGTGATGACAGACTTGGACATGGGTGAAGTGCTCTTCCCGTCAGCTACGGAGGGGATTCGCGCGTTCGCGGGCACGAATCGGGGACCGGAACCGGTGCGAGCGTGCCGGAGAGCCCGGACGCGGCGGGTCGACACCCCACAGGGCGGACACACACTCCCGCGTCGGGAGAAACGGTCATGCACCGGCGCGGGCACCCGCCCTGCGCCGATGGAAGCCACCGGCAGCTCGGTGGCTAGATTCTGTCGACCTCGATCTCCATGACGGCCATGCTAACCCATGCGGTCACCCTGCCCGCCGGGGACCGTACGCGCCGAGCCCCGTCACCCCACCGAGGAGTTCCCATGCATGACGACCGCGCGCTGGTCGAAGCCCGGCTCAAGCGGGTGCTCGACGAGCGCATCCGCCCCGCGGTGTACCCGGAGTCCGTGCCCCTGGACGTGGCCGTGTGGCACGCGCCCGGCGAGCCCGTGAGCGTGGCCGAGGGGCTGGCCGCCGTCCCCGCCCCGATCGCCGCCGGCGACGCCTGGGGCGCGCCGTGGGGCACGAGCTGGTTCACCGTCACCGGCACCGTGCCCGCGGCCTGGCGCGGCCGCATCGTGGAGGCCGTCCTCGACCTGGGCTTCGACGAGAACATGCCCGGCTTCCAGTGCGAGGGGCTCGTCCACCTGCCCGACGGCAGCCCGGTCAAGGGGCTCAACCCGCGCAACCAGTGGGTGCGCGTCGCCGCGCCCGCGCGGGGCGGCGAGAGCGTGCGGCTGCACGTCGAGGCCGCCTCCAACCCGGTCATCCTCGGCCACCCCCTGTTCCGGCCCACCGCGCTCGGCGACCGGGACACCGCCGGGACCGCGCCGCTGTACCGGCTGGGCCGCATGGACCTGGCGGTCTTCGACCGGACCGTGTGGGACCTCGTCCTCGACCTGGAGGTGCTGGGCGAGCTGATGGCGGAGCTGCCGGTGGACGGCGCCCGCCGCTGGGACGTGCTGCGTGCCGTGGACCGCGCCCTGGACCGGATCGACCTCCAGGACGTCAACGCCACGGCCGCCGCCGCCCGCGCCGAGCTGGCCGGGGTGCTCGCCGTGCCGGCCGCGCCGTCCGCGCACCGGATCAGCGCCGTCGGGCACGCCCACATCGACTCGGCCTGGCTGTGGCCGCTGCGCGAGACCGTCCGCAAGGTCGCCCGCACCGCCGCGAACATGACCGCGCTGCTGGCCGACGAGCCCGGCTTCGTCTTCGCCATGTCGCAGGCCCAGCAGTGGGCCTGGATCAAGGAGCACCGGCCGCAGGTGTGGGCCCAGGTCGTCAAGGCGGTGGCCGAGGGGCGGTTCGTCCCAGCAGGCGGCATGTGGGTGGAGTCCGACACGAACATGCCCGGCTCGGAGGCGATGGCCCGGCAGTTCGTCCACGGCAAGCGCTTCTTCATCGACGAGTTCGGCATCGACAACGAGGAGGCCTGGCTGCCCGACACGTTCGGCTTCGCCGCCGGGCTCCCCCAGATCATCAAGGCCGCCGGGGCCAGGCGCCTGCTCACGCAGAAGATCTCGTGGAGCCGGGTCAACAGGTTCCCGCACCACACGTTCCTGTGGGAGGGCATCGACGGCACGCGGATCTTCACGCACTTCCCGCCGGTCGACACCTACAACTGCTCGATGAAGGGCGGCGAGCTGGCCCACGCCGCGCGTAACTTCCGCGAGAAGGGCGCGGCCCGCCACTCCCTGGCGCCCACCGGCTGGGGCGACGGCGGGGGCGGCACCACGCGCGAGATGGTCGGCAAGGCGGCCCGCCTGCGCGACCTGGAGGGCTCCCCCACCGTCACCTGGGAGACCCCGGCCGCGTTCTTCGCCAGGGCCGAGGCCGACTACCCGGACCCGCCCGTGTGGGTGGGCGAGCTCTACCTGGAGCTGCACCGCGCCACGCTGACCAGCCAGGCCGGGACCAAGCAGGGCAACCGGCTGTGCGAGGCGCTGCTGCGCGAGGCCGAGCTGTGGGCGGCCACCGCCGCCGTCCGCACCGGGGCGCCGTACCCGTACGAGCAGCTCGACCGCGTGTGGAAGACGGTGCTGCTGCACCAGTTCCACGACATCCTGCCCGGCTCGTCCATCGCCTGGGTGCACCGCGAGGCGCGCGACACGTACGCGAGGCTGGCGCGCGAGCTGGAGGGGATCGTGCTGGCGGCGCAGCGGGCGCTGGCGGGCGACGCCCCGGCGGGCGGGCGGCTGGTGTTCAACGCGGCCCCGCACGCCCGGCGCGGCGTGCCGGCGGGCGGCGCGGCCCCGGCCGAGCCCGCGCCGGCCGTGACCGTGCGCCCGCGCGACGGCGGCGGGTACGTGCTCGACGACGGGCTGGTCCGGGCCGAGATCGACGGGCGCGGCCTGATCGTCTCCGCCTACGACCACCGCGCCCGCCGCGAGAGCCTGCCGCCCGGCGACGCCGCCGCCCTGCTCCAGCTCCACCAGGACCTGCCCAACAGGTGGGACGCCTGGGACGTGGACGAGTTCTACCGCAACACCGTCACCGACCTGACCTCCGTGGACGACCTCACGGCCGACGGCCGGGCCGTCCGCGTCACCCGGTCCTTCGGCTCCTCCTCCGTCACCCAGACGTACACGCTGGCCGCGGGCCGGATCGAGGTGCGGACCGAGGTGGACTGGCACGAGACGGAGAAGTTCCTCAAGATGGCCTTCCCGCTCGACGTGCGCGCCGACCGCTACGCCGCCGAGACCCAGTACGGCCATGTCCAGCGCCCCACGCACACGAACACGAGCTGGGAGGCGGCCAGGTTCGAGGCGTGCAACCACCGGTTCGTCCACGTGGAGGAGCCCGGCTGGGGAGCGGCGGTGGTGACCGCGTCCACGTACGGGCACGACGTGACCCGGGCGGTGCGCGACGACGGCGGCACGACCACGACGGTGCGGGTGTCGCTGCTGCGCGCGCCGCGCTTCCCCGACCCGGAGACCGACCAGGGGGCGCACGCCTTCGTCCACGCGCTGGTGCCGGGCGCGGCGATCGGCGACGCGGTGCGCGAGGGCTACTTCCTCACGCTGCCCGAGCGCGAGCTGCCCGGCGACGTCCCGGTGGCGCCGCTCGTCACGGCCGGCGACGACGCCGTGGTGGTCACCGCGGTGAAGCTGGCCGACGACGGCAGCGGCGACGTGGTCGTCCGCTTCCACGAGTCGCGCGGCGGCCGGGCGGCGACGACGCTCAGGGCCGGGTTCCCGGTCGGCACGGTGACGGCGACGGACCTGCTGGAGCGGCCGCTGCGCGAGCTGCCGCACGAGTTGCCGCACGAGGACGGGGCCGTCGCGCTGACGCTGCGCCCGTTCGAGCTGGTCACGCTGCGCCTGACCCGCCGCTGATCAGCGGTCGGCGGCGGAGATCGTCCTGATGGCGTAGTCGATGGCCGTGGCGAGGCGCCGGGGGTCGTGCCCGGCGCGTTCGCGCAGGCGCAGCCCGAGCACGGTGGTGAACAGCAGCTCCACGGCGGCCTCGACGTCCAGCGCGGCGGGCAGGTCGCCGTCGTGGACGCCGCGCCGCAGCAGGGACGCCAGGGTCTCGCGGGTGACGTCGAAGGCGGCCTCGGTCTTCTGCCGCACGCCGGGGTCGGTGGTGCCGAGCTCGGCGGCCGTGTTGACGACGAAGCAGCCCCGGCCGGCGTCGTGGCCGACCATCCAGTGGAGCCAGTCGCGCAGGACCTCGACGCTCGCGCCGGGCGCGTTGAGCCGCTCCTCGGCCTGCGTGGACTCGGTGGCCCGGTAGTGGTCGAGCGTGCGCAGGAACAGCGCGCGCTTGTCGGTGAAGGTGCGGTAGAGGCTGCTCTGCTTGAGGTCGAGCTCGGCGCCGAGGTCGCGGACCGACGTGGCGTTGTAGCCGCGACGCCAGAACAGGTCCGTGGCCTTGGCGATCACCTCTTGCTCGTCGAACTCCCTGGGTCGCGCCATGGCCGTCATCCTACCCCGTGTTGTGGAGCGATCGCTCCCGTATTAGGGTCTGCGGTCATATGGGAGCGATCGCTCCCAAATGAGGAGAGGAAGACCCGACATGACCGTGACGCGCACGGCGAGGAGCTGGACCGCGGTGTCCGCGGTGTCCCTCGGCACGTTCCTGCTGGTGACGGCCGAACAACTGCCGATCGGGCTGCTCGCCCCCGTCGGATCGGCGCTGGCGGTGTCCGAGGGCGCGGCGGGCCTGATGGTCACGGTGCCGAGCGTCGTCGCCGCCGTCGCGGCCCCGGTGGTGCCGCTGCTCGTCGGCCGGATGGACCGCAGGCTCCTGCTGGTCGCCCTGATGGGGCTCATGACGGCGGCCAACCTGGCCTCCGCGCTGGCCCCCGGCTACCCGCTCCTGATCGCCTCCCGGGTGCTGGTCGGCGTGGCGATCGGCGGGTTCTGGGCCGTCGCCGGCGGCCTGGCCGTACGGCTCGTGCCCGCGCCGCTCGTGCCCCGGGCCACGGCCGTCATCTTCGGCGGCGTCGCGGCCGCCAACGTCTTCGGCGTCCCCATCGGCACCGTGATCGGCGGGCTGGCGAACTGGCGGATCGCCTTCGGCGCGCTGAGCGCGCTCGCGCTGGTCGTGCTCGTCGCCCTGCTGGCCGTGCTGCCGCCGCTCGCCGCCGCGCGGCCCGTCGGGCTCCGGCGGCTGGCCGGCCAGTTCCGCAACCCGGGCGTCCGCGCCGGCATCCTGGCCACCTTCCTGATCGTGACCGGGCACTTCGCCGCCTACACGTTCGTCACCCCGGTGCTGCGGGACCTGTCGGGCATCGACGCGCGGTTCGTCGGGCCGCTGCTGTTCGCCTTCGGCGTCGCCGGCGTCGTGGGCAACTTCGTCGCCGGGGCCGCCGTGGCCGGGCGGCCGCGCCGGACGATCCTGGCCATCGCCGCCGCCCTGGGGACGACCGTGCTGCTCTACCCGGTGGCCGGGGCCGGCGCGGTGGGCGGGGTGGCGCTGCTCCTCGCCTGGGGCCTGTCCTACGGCGGCGTCTCCACCAGCCTCCAGACGTGGATGATCAAGGCGGCACCGGAGGCGGTCGAGGAGGCCACCGCCCTGTGGGTGGCGGTGTTCAACCTCGCGATCGGGCTCGGCGCGCTGGCGGGCGGCACGATCGTCGACGCGCTGCCGCTCCAGGGCGTCCTCTGGCTCGCCGCCGCCCTCGTCCTGGCCGCGGGGGCGACGATGTGGCGCGCCCGGCCGGGTGAGGCACGGGCCTGAGGCGTTCCCAGGGGGCGCGGCCGGGTCAGGAGTCGCCACCGGGCGCGGGGACGGCGTGCTCGGCGGCGCGGCTGACCTGCTCCCAGGCGCTCCAGGTGTCCATCCGCCGCCGCGAGATGTCGAAGGCCAGGTCGTACACCATGCTGCCGAGCAGCAGCCGCAGCGGCGGGTCGTCGCTGTCGACGAGCTTGAGCAGCGCCTCGGCGGCCAGCCTCGGCTCGCTGTCGATCGAGCCCTCGGCCCACTGCTTCTCCAGCTCGGCGCGGAGCGGGCCGTACTCCGGCTTCGGCGCGGTCGCCGTCATGCTGGTGTAGAGGTCGGTCCAGTAGCCGCCGGGCTGGACGATGCTGACCTTGACCCCGAAGGCCCCCGCCTCCATCGCCAGCGCCTCGCTCATGCCCTCCAGCGCGAACTTGCTCGCGCTGTAGAGGCCGGTGCTGGGGAAGCCGCCCAGGGCGGCGATACTGGAGACCTGCACGATGTGGCCGGACCCCTGGGCGCGCAGGTGCGGCATGACCGCCTGGCAGACCCACATCGCCCCGAAGAGGTTGACGTCGAGCTGGGCCCGCGCCTCGGCCTCGGTGAACTCCTCGACCATGCCCGAGGACATGATCCCGGCGTTGTTGACCACGATGTCGAGCCCGCCGAAGTGCGCGGCGGCCGTGTCCACGGCGGCGAACACGGCATCGCGGTCGGTCACGTCCAGCGGCAGGGCGAGCACCCGGTCGCCGAAGCGGTCGTCGAAGTCCTGCCGGGCGATGGTGCGGGCGGCGGCGGCCACCCGGTCGCCGCGCTCCAGGGCGGCGAGGGCGAATGCGCGGCCGAGGCCGCGGCTGGCTCCGGTGATGAACCAGGTGCGCATGTACGGGACTCCGATCGGTCAGCGACGAGACGGTTCGTCTCGCCTTCGATGTGATGACTGTAAGGGCCATCGGATCCGTCGTCAAGACGAACCGTCTCGTCTTGTCGCGATTCCCGCCTCCCAGGGATTTGACGGCCACGCGGGAGCGGCTGATGATCGACACATGCTTTCGCGCGCGGCGGTCGCCATGTCGGGGTTACTCGTGCTGGCGTGCCTGGGCGGGTGCGGGGAGCAGCCCGGCTCCGGGCGCGTCACCCTCCTGCCCGCCGCCGCGCAGGACGGGGCCGCACAGGATGGGGCCGGGCTCCCCAGCGCGCCGCCCACTCCCCCGACCGGGCCCACGGGCCCCTCGGGCACACCGCACCTCGCGGCGTCCCCTTCCGAAGCGCCCTCGATACGGCCCTCCGGGTCGCCCCCGGTACGGCCCTCCGGGTCGCCGCCGATGTCGTCCCCGATGACGCCGCCGGGCAAGCCGGCCCTCGTGTCGTCGCTGGCCGAGGCGTCGGCGACCGGTGCGGCGCTGCCGGTGACGGGGCCGCCGCGCTTCTTCGTCGCCGCCAACCTGCCGGCCGCCCGCTTCCCGGAGGGGTCCAAGGAGGCGGTCATCACGCCGGTGCCCCCGTCCGTCCACGACGCCGCCACCGGCAGGTTCATCGCGGCGGTGCCGCTCCCGCCGGGGGTCGAGTCGTCGTGGAAGCTGGGGGCTGCGGCGCCCGACAACCGGACGTTCCTGTTCTCCGGCACCAGCCCGGCGGGCACCCGCTTCTTCCGGGTCCGGCTCGGCGACGACGGCCGGCCCGGCGCGCCCGAGCTGGTGCCGGACACCGGGGCGCGCGTGCCCGGGGTCGTGCCAGCGCTGGCGCTGAGCCACGACGGGAGCCGGTTCGCGTTCGCCGACCTGGTGCCCGGCGGGAGCGTCGTGTCCGTCGTGGAGGTCACCACGGGCAGGCGGCGCGACTGGCACTCCGGCGACGCCTTGGTGACCGGCCTGTCGTGGGCGCCGGACGGGCGTAGCCTCGCCGTCGTGTCGTCGCCCCAGGGGCTCGGCGTCCTGGACCTGACCAGCCCGGAGACGGATCTGTTCGCCGCCACCCGGATTCTCAGACCGGCGTCGGGCGTGCCGCCCATGACGTCGGTGGCGTACACCCCCGACGGCGCCGCGCTGGTCTACGCCGTCGGCTACGCGGTCGAGCGCATCCCCGCCGACGGCGGGGTCCCGGCGCTGCTCGCCAAGCCGGAGCCGCCCAAGGGCGCCTCGCTCGCCATGCGGTTCGACGTCGACGGCACCGGCCGCCACCTGCTCTTCACGCACGCCTGGCGGATGCACCGGCTGGACCTGCGCGACGGCACGACCAGCTCGGTCCGCATCGACCGCGGCGACCTCCCGCGCGGCAGCGTGTCGCCGGACGCCGCCTGGTAGCAACCCGGCGACCGCGCTGGGCGCGTACGTCACGGCCAGGCAGGCGGACGGCGAGCTCGTCGCCGCCGAGCCCGCCGTGGTCATCGGGGTGCTCCAGTGCGTGCTGGTGGTGCCGATGTTCGCCGACCGGCTCGGCGACCCCGATCTCCAGACCAGGGTCCTCGACCTGCTCATCGACCTGGTCACCGCGGGCCTCACCCCGCGTCCCGCCGATTGACGGCGTCCCGGCGGCGATGGCATGATCTGCGCCCCTGACCCGGAAAGGGAGACCCCATGCGGCTCGACGTCCCCGTGCTGGCCGGTGACCTCGTACGGCTGGAGCCGCTCGACACGCGGCACGTGGCCGGCCTGGCGGAGGCCGCCGAGGAGGAGCGGTCGTCGTACGGGTTCACGCTGGTGCCGCGGGCGGCGGAGATGGCCGGTTACGTGGCGGCCCAGCTCGGCCGCGCCGGGCTGACCCCGTTCGGGCAGGTACGGGTCGCCGACGGCAGGCCGGTGGGATGCACCGGGCTGTGGGATCCGCGCGGCTGGCCGGACCGGCCCGGGCTGCGCGCGATCGAGATCGGGTTCACCTGGCTGGCCGCCTCGGCGCAGGGCACCGGGATCAACGCCGAGGCCAAGCTGCTGCTGATGACGTACGCCTTCGAGACGCTCGGCGTCGCCCGCGTCGACCTCAAGACCGACGCCCGCAACGCCCGCTGCCGCCGGGCCCTCGAACGGCTCGGCATCCCGTTCGAGGGCGTGCTGCGCTCCTGGTCGGTGTCGTGGGCGCCGGGCGAGGAGGGCAGGTTGCGCGACTCGGCGATGTTCGCCGCGACCGCCGAGGACTGGCCCGGCGTCAAGGCGGCCCTGCGCGCCCACCTCACCGCGACCCGCCCGCCCCGGCCGTGAGCTGACCTGCCCTCAGCCTGCCGGACGCGCGGCCTCCGGGGAGGGGACGGCGAGGCAGAGGGCGAAGTCGCCGGGCAGGTCCGTCCACCAGCGGACCGGGTCGAACCCGGCCAGGCGCAGCTCCTCGCGCACCTCGCCGCGGCGGAACTTGTCCGAGATCTCGGTGTCGATCTCCTCCCCGGCGGCGAAGCGCACCT
Source organism: Nonomuraea sp. ATR24 (assembly GCF_041950485.1). Lineage (NCBI taxonomy): Bacteria > Bacillati > Actinomycetota > Actinomycetes > Streptosporangiales > Streptosporangiaceae > Nonomuraea > Nonomuraea sp. ATR24. The sequence goes on along the minus strand of NZ_JBGNUU010000021.1, from coordinate 67,838 downwards.
CCAGGTCGAGGTCGCGGATGAGGACCTGCTGGTCGGTGCTGGCGCGCAGCCGCCTGCGGACGCACTCGGCGTCCGGGTCCCACAGGGAGACGTGCTCGTACAGGTCGGGAACGAAGTCGGCGTCCAGCTCCCGGTTGATGACGTGCAGCAGGTTGCGGTTGAACTCGGCGCTGAGGCCGAGAGCGTCGTCGTAGGCGGCGTCCAGCCGGTCGGGGTCCATCACCAGGTCCAGTCCGAGCAGCAGGGCGTCGCCGGGGCGCATGGCGGTGCGCAGGCGGGAGTAGAAGGACAGCCGTTCGACGGGCGACATGTTGCCGGCGGTCGAGCCGAGGAAGGCGACGAGCCGCCGGCCCTCGTCCGGCAGGACGCCCAGGTCGCCCTCGAAGTCGGCGACGATGGCCCGTACCGAGAGGCCGGGGTAGTCGGCGCCGATCCGGCGGGCGGCGTCGGCGAGGAAGTCGCCGCTGACGTCGACCGGGACGTAGCTGCGCAGGTGCCCGGCGTCGCCGAGCGCGTCGAGGAGCAGCCGGGTCTTCTCCCCTGATCCGGCGCCGAGCTCGATCAGGGTGTCGGCGCCGGTGAGCGCGGCCAGCTCGGCGGCCCTGGCGGTCAGGATGGAGCGTTCGGCGCGGGTGAGGTGATACTCGCCCAGCCGGGTGATCTGCTCGAACAGTTCGCTGCCGCGCTCGTCGTACCCCCATTTGGGCGGCACGCTCCTGACGGGCCCGGTGAGCCCGTCGCGGACGTCGCGGCGCAGCGACTCGACGAGGTCGCGGGCGGTCAGGTGGCGCTCGATCACAGGTTGAGGCATGAGGTCTCCTGAAGTGGTCGGACGGTGACTCCGGCGCTGCCGGCGGTGACGAGCGATCCGTCGGGGATCTCCGTCCAGCCGGGGCCGTCGTCGTACGGTTCGGACGCGATGAGCACGGCCTGGCCGGTCCGGCGCAGGTAGAGGCCGTCGCCGCAGGCGGTGGCCGCCAGCCGGACGCCGTCCGTGGCGAGCAGGTTGTAGCGGCCGGGCGCGAGGCCGCGGGCGTAGGCGGTGACGGCGGCGAGGGCGTCGTCGAGCGGCCGTCCCTGCCGCCACAGCCGGACGGCCAGGCCGAACAGGGGCGCGGAGTCGACCGGCGCGCGGGCGTCGGGCGCCTGGCGTCCGGCCTCGCGGCACAGCCGTTCCTCCACGGCGGCGTAGCCGGTGACGGCGCCGGTGTGGCTGAACAGCCAGCGGTCGCTGGTGAAGGGCTGGGCGCAGGACTCGTCGACGGGGAAGCCGGGGGTGGCGTCGCGGACGGCGGCCACGACGCAGGTGGAGGACACGACCTGGGCCACGTCGGTGAAGGAGGCGTCGGCCCACATCGGCATGGCGCGGCGGTAGCGGACCGGGTTGTCGCGGCCGGGGTGGTACCAGCCCACGCCGAACCCGTCGGCGTTCACCCGGCCGTGGCGTTGCCTGCGCGGAGCGTACGACTGGGTGAGCAGGGAGTGCGGCGGCGCGTACAGCAGCTCGTGCAGCCCGATGGGCGGCCCGAGGTAGGCGAGGTGGCGGCACATTCAGCCGGCGTCCCTCGCGCAGCGGAACCCGCAGAAGATCTGCCTGCGGATCGGGTAGTCCCAGTTGCGGAACGTGCCGCGCGCCACCGTGGGGTGGGTGGCCCAGGAGCCGCCGCGCAGCACCTTGTACTCAGCGCCGAAGAACACCTGGGAGTACTCCTTGTACGGGAACACGCGGAAGCCGGGGTAGCCGGTGAAGTCGGTGGACGTCCACTCCCACACGTCGCCGATCATCTGGCGGCAGCCGTGGGCGGACGCGCCCGCGGGGTAGGAGCCGGCCGGGGCCGGGCCGAGCCGCCGCTGCCCCAGGTTGGCGTGGTGGTCGCCGGGTTCGCCGTCGCCCCAGGGGAAGCGGCGGGAGGCGCCGGTGGCGGGGTCGTGGCGGGCGGCCTTCTCCCATTCGGCCTCGGTGGGCAGCCGTTTGCCCGCCCAGCGGGCGTAGGCGTCGGCCTCGTACCAGCAGACGTGCTGGACCGGCTCGTCGGGCGGCAGCGGCTCGATCCGGCCGAAGCGGCGGCGCACCCACTGGCCGCCGGTCCGCTGCCAGAACGCCGGGGCGCGTTTGCCGGTCCTGGCGAGCCGGCTCCGGCCCTTCTCGTGCCACCAGCGGGGCTGCTCGTAGCCTCCCGCGTCGATGAAGGCCAGATATTCGGCGTTGGTCACGGGATGGGCGTCGATCCAGTACGGGGGCAGGTCCACCTGGTGGGCGGGCCGTTCGTTGTCGTAGGCCCAGGGGTCGTCGGTGGTGCCCATCTCGAACGGGCCGCCGGGCACGAGCACCTCCGGCGCCTCGGGGGCGAGGAAGGGGGCGGCCTGGCCGGGGACCTCCAGCACGGGGGCGCCCTGGCGGAGCTGGTGGGTGGCGAGCATGGTCTCGTCGTGCTGGTGCTCGTGCTGGATGACCATCCCGTACGCGAATCCGCCGGTCAGCAGCGGGCTGTCGGGGGTCAGGCGGACGCGTTCGAGCGAGCCGAGCACGCGCGAGCGCACCTCGTCGAGGTAGGTCCTGGCCTCGGCCGGGGGCAGCAGCGGCAGCGTCACCCGGTCGGCGCGCGGGTGTTCGAACGCGTCGTACAGGTGGTCGAGGTCGGGCCGCAGCGGGTCGTCGGCGGCGGCGGCGCGCACCAGCCACTGCTCCTCGTAGTTGCCGATGTGGGCGAGGTCCCACACCAGCGGCGACATCAGCGGGGAGTGCTGGGCCACCAGCTCCGGCGACTCCAGGACGTCCACGGTCAGCCCCAGGCTGCGCCGCCGGGCCGACGTCAGTTCGACGGCGACGCGTTCCTTGATCCGGTCTTCCTCGGTCACGTGCGCACCTCGCTGATGAGATCGTCGGCCGGGCACCGGCCGGGTTCGACGTATCGTTCGATGTAGCGGTCGACCAGCGACGCCAGCGCGGGCTCGGCGTGCCGCAGCGCGTCGCGGGCGGCGGTGAAGGAGCCGAGCGCGGCGGCGGCGAGCGCCCGGTCGGCCAGCCCCTGGCGGGCCGCCTGGGTCCACCGGCCGGGCGGGAGCTGCTCCACGGCCTCGGCGCACCGGTCGGCGGCCACGGGGTCGTCGGCCAGCGTGGCGGCGACGGCGACGGGCACCGGCCACCACGGCTCCGGGAGCGCGTCGATCATCCGCAGCTCCAGCCAGCCGCGCGGCCGGATCGGGGGGAACAGCGTGCTCAGGTGGAAGGTCAGGTCGTCCAGGGTGGGGCCGCCGTCGAGCCCGTCGCGCAGCCAGTCGCGGAAGCGCAGCCCGGGGTTCACCTTCCAGGGACCGTCGTTCCTGCGGACGGCCATGACGCGGCCGTCGAGCGCGTAGCGCGCCCACGCGGTCCACGGGTCGCCGCCGCCGGAGGCGACCGGGGTGACCCGCGAGGGGTCGAGCGCCTGCCAGATGGCCTGCCGGGTGGAGCGCCAGCCCGTCAGCCGTCCCCGCCACAGCGGGGAGTTGGCGAACGCGGCCAGCAGCACGGGGCCCAGCCGGTGCAGCAGCCGCCAGCGCGCCCGCGCCTGCTCCTCGTCGTGGCCGATGTCCAGGCACACCTGGAGGGAGGCGGTGGAGCACATCATGGCGCGCCCGGCCGGTCCGAAGCTGTCGAAGTACGACTCCATGGCGACGTAGCGCTGGTCGGTGAGCTGCCGCCGGGCGACGGGACGCGGGTCCAGGGCGCAGCCGTCGCGGGTCAGCCCCGCGTCGGCCAGGTGGCGGTCGAGGTGGCGCAGGTCGGCGGCGAGCGCGTGGTGCGCGGCGGCGGGGCCGGGCCTGGCGGGGGTGCTCAGTTCGAGCTGGCCCCCGGGTTCGTAGGTGACGAGGCTGCCTTCGGGCAGCGGGTGGGCCGCCTCGACGGCGGCCGCCAGGCGGCGCAGCGGGACGCGGGTCCCGGCCGCGCCGAGGTCGTGGATCAGCCATTCGGCCTCGACTCCGACCAGTCCGGGCGGGCCGGTCTTGAAGCAGATGCCGCGGACGTGTTCGTGTACGGCGTTCTCGTCGAGCATCGGCACTCCCTTCCATCACTGCAGGCGGCACGGGTCGCTCTGGGATGCTCCCTTCCCGCTGCTTGGGTTCCTTTCACCCAGCAGTCAGGAAATGTCAGGAATATCGCGATGTGTCGGATGTGGGGCGGCTCGACGGGGCCTGTCCCAGCACGACGCACCAGGACTCCTCGCATCGGGTGACCGTCAGCCGCTCCCGGTACGCCCCCCGGGCGCCGCGCCCGGCCAGGCGGGCGTTGACGACGTCGGGGCTGATGTCGTCGGCGAGGTCGGCCGACGTGAGACGGATCTCCTGGCCGCCGTGCGCGGCGAGCCGCCGGGCGATGTCGCCGCGCGCGTCGTTGCCCGGCGGCGCCAGCCGCGCCAGCGCCGCGGAGTCGGCGGCGTTGAGCCCGGCGATGTACGCGTCGACCGCGGCCCTCGGCGTGGACGCGCCGTGCCCGGCGCCCGCCGCGCATCCGGCGGCCAGAATCGCCAGCGCGACAATGGCGCCACGACGGGATGCCATTCGGGACCCACCTCCTGATTCCGGCATTGATCGGCGATATTCTTCCATGTTCAGGAGATTCTTCTCCGGGGCGAGCATAATTCTGGAAATGGGTCCCGGGAGCGGCGATCAGGTGCGGTGCGCGTAGTACCAGGCGTCGGGGTTGGCGGCCAGGAAGCTGCTCAGCGGTTTGTTGTGCGTGTTGTTGGAGTGATAGGTCAGATAGAGCTCGCCGTCGCTCGACCGGTCGGTCACGAACAGCGAGTGGCTGATGTTGTCGTCACGGTCGAAGTCGACCTGGAGGACGTCCGTGGTCAGCATGTCCCAGACATTGCCCAGGTACGTGGTCCTGGCCGACTCATGCTGGGCGAACCAGTACCAGTTCTCGGCGGCCGGCCAGGTGTAGCTGGTGGTCCAGGTGTAGTCGCCGTAGAACCAGTTGGCGTTGTCGGAGCGGCTGTCGGGCCAGGAGCCGACCTCGGTCCAGCCTCCGGCGGTGACGATCTGGGAGATGAAGTTGGTGCAGTCGCCGCCGACCCCGCCGTAGGTGCGGTAGTCAGGGTTGTAGGTGTCCCAGTAGGTGTTGGCGTAGTTCAGCATGGCCGTGTAATCCCAGGCCAGGGCCGCCTCGGTGGACCGGGCGAGCTTGTCCGGGGCCACGGCGGCGCCCTTGCGGGGCCGGTCGACGGACGACGGCTCGCGGCCGGCGGGCGCGGTGGCCTTCGGGGAGGTCTTCGGCGCGCGTGCCGCCTGCGGCTGGGTGTCGGGGGCGAGCTCGCCCGCCGCCAGCTCGGGCCGGGCGTCGCGCATCACCCACTGGGCGCCCTGCCGCTCGAACACGAACCGGTGGTTCAGCGCGTACTCCTCGAACGCGGGGGCGTCGGCGAGGGGGCGGGCGAAGTACAGCTTGGTGCGCTCGGCCACCCGCAGCTCGACGGTCTCGCCGTCCCGTGTGGTGGCGACCTCGGCGACCTGGACGTCCGCCTGCTTGTGCCCGCCGTTGGCCTCGCGCAGCAGCCGCCTGCGCTCGTCGATCGCGGCGGCCTCCCGCGTCAGCCGGTCGGCGAGCGCGCCGGTCGAGGGCACCGAGGTGAGGGTGCGGGCGGGGGCGTCGCTGACCAGCCGCGTCGCGCGGTCCTGCAGATATTGGCGGGCGATCTCCGCGAACTGCGGCTCCTCGGCGGAGGAGGCCCCGGCGGGCGCCGCCGCCATGGTGAGCGCCGTCGCCGAGGCGGCGACGAAAGCCTTGACGCTGCGTAATAATGTGATGCGCATGTGTGCCTTTCTGTCGACGTACGGCATTCCCCGATCGGGAGAGCGCCTGGTTCGATTTCGGGGAACACGAGGAAGATCACATCTCGCACCGACAATGGAACACTTCGCATAATGGCGAGTCAAGCGTTCAGTCAGGTTAATCGCTTCACCGAATTCCGATATGCAGAGTTTTTTCGGGGGCCTAATTCCCGCCCCCGGCGGCCCGGCGCGAGGCCCCGGCGCGCATTGAGCTTTTCAGCGGATGAGCCGCCCCGGGACGCCGGTGTACGGTGCGATGACCATGAGCGAACATGTCTTCGGGGTCTCGCTGACCCCCACCTATGACGTCTCTCTCACCCACGAGGTGACCGACGCCGCCGAGCGGAGCGGGCTCGACCTCGTCGGCGTCCAGGACCATCCGTACGTGGGGCAGTTCCTGGACGCGGTCGCGCTCGCCGGGCACCTGCTGACCCGCACGACGCGCCTGCGCGTGTTCCCCGACGTGGCCAACCTGCCGCTGCGCCCGCCCGCCATGCTCGCCCGGACGGCGGCGACGCTGAACGTGCTGTCCGGCGGCCGGTTCGAGCTGGGCCTCGGCAGCGGCGGCTACTGGGACGCCATCACCACGATGGGCGTGCCCAGGCGCTCGCCCGGCGAGGCGCTGGCGGCGCTCGAGGAAGCGGTCACGATCATGCGCGGGCTGTGGACGCCCGGGCAGCGCGTCGCCTTCGCCGGTGACCACTACCGGGTGGACGGGGTCGAAGGCGGCTCGGCGGGCACGCCGCCGGTCGGCGTGTGGATCGGCGCGCAGGCGCCGCGCAGCCTCGCGCTCACCGGCCGCGTCGGTGACGGCTGGGCGGCGCCGATCCCCTCCTACCTGCCGTACGAGCGGTGGCCCGAGTGCAACCGGATCGTCGACAGGGCCGCCGGGGAGGCCGGCCGCGACCCCGCGTCGATCATGCGCATGGCCCAGCTCGTCGGCACCGTCGAGGCGGGCGGGGACGGCGGCCCGAAGCTGACGACCGGCGCCGACCCGTTGCGCGCCGGGGCGAAGGGCTGGGCCGCCGAGCTGGTCAGGCTCGCCACGGAGCAGCCGTTCACCGCCTTCGTGTTCTGGCCGGAGCGGCAGAGCGTGGAGCAGGTCCGGCGCTTCGCCGAGGAGGTCGTCCCGCTCGTGAAGGCCGGCCTCGCCTGACCCCGGTGTCCGGCATGACCGCGTTTCCTCTTCCCGTGGGCCCGTATGATCTTGGTCGGTCTCACGAAAGAGGTGACGAGCTTGGTCAGCACCCGAGCGCTCCTGACGCGCTTGACCACGTCCGCCGTGCTCGCGACGGCGAGCGTCGCGGCCTTCGCCCCGCCGGCCGCCGCCTCCGCTGACGCGGGGATCTGGCGTCCGCCGCTGGAGAGCCGCTGGCAGTACCAGCTCGAAGGCAACCCCCGCCACAAGGCCACCGGCGGCATCGACGTCGACATCTGCGTCAAGCCGCAGAGCGGCGGCGCCTGCGTGCGGCCGACGGTCTTCGACATCGACCTGTACGTGGACGGCGACGTGGCGGGCGACAACTCCACCGTCAACACCGCCGCCGTCAAGGCCATCCACGCGCGCGGCGCCAAGGCCGTCTGCTACGTCGACGCCGGGTCGATCGAGGACTACCGGCCCGATTACAAGCAGTTCGCCGACTGGCACAAGCGCAACGGCGGCTCCCTGCTGGGCAAGCCGTTCAGCGAGGACTTCCCGGACGAGCGCTGGGCCAACATCAACAACGACAGGGGCCAGCGCGACTTCCTGCTCAAGATGATGGAGGCCCGGGTCGCCAAGTGCGCGCAGGCCGGGTTCGACGGCGTGGAGTTCGACGTCGTCAACGCCCACGAGGAGGGCCGCGCGGTCACCGGCTGGAACATCAGCGCCGCAACCCAGCTCACCTACAACCGCGCGCTGGCCGCCATCGCGCACAAGCACGGCCTGGCGGCGGCCCTGAAGAACAACCTCAGCCAGGCCGCCGAGCTGGAGCCGTACTTCGACTTCGCGGTCAACGAGTCGTGCTTCTCCTACGACGAGTGCGGGGAGCTGAAGCCGTTCGTCAAGGCGGGCAAGCCGGTCTTCCACGTGGAGTACGGGCTGTCGCCGGCGTCGTTCTGCCGCAAGGCGGTGGCCGCCTCGTTCAACTCGATCAAGAAGGCGGCCGACCTGTCGCTCAAGGACCGGCCGTACCAGCCCTGCCGGTGACCTCGCGCAGCGCGAGCATGGCGTCGCGCTCGATGCGGGAGAGGTCGAGGAGGAGGGCGCCGGCCTGTTCGAGGCGGGCCGCGTCGCGCTGCTCCCCGGCCTCGGCGATGCGCGCGGCGACCTCGGTCCACAGGGTGGCGGCCTCGGCGTAGAGCCGGTGGCCGGTCCGCAGGCGGCCGTCGCCGACGGACGCGGCGGCCTCGGCGAGGAAGTCGCGGTAGAGGGCGCGGAACAGGGCCCCGCCGGTGCCGGCCTTCTCCATGAGCAGGGCGGCATGCGGCAGGTCGCGCCCGGGCTCGGCGGTGCGGCGCAGCCAGCCCGGCACCTGGCGGGCGGCCTTCTCGATGCCCCGGTGGCCGAGGTTGGCGATGGGGGCGGCGAGAAAGGCGTCGGCGCAGGCCCTGATCGCGGGGACGATCCCGTCCCGCCAGGAGGGCGCGCCCGCCGGCGCGGTGATGGTGAAGGACCGGTGCCTGGCGGTCATCGGGCCGCGTTCGGCGCGCGCCGCCGCCAGCGATTCCAGGCCGGTGCGGACGGCGCCGCCCTGCTGGGCGGTGTCGATCAGGTGGGCCTGCCGCTCGTCGTAGCCGTACATGGCGACGACGTGACCGCCGAAGTGCACCTTCGTCCGGAAGTAGTCCAGGTGGTAGCTGTCGAGCTGGAGGCCGACCGGCTGCCCGGCGTCGATCGGCGCGGACACGTTCGCCCAGGCGCGGCGCGGTGAGGCGGTCTCCTTGACCTCCAGGGTCAGGCCGAGCCTGGCGGCCAGGTTCCGGGTGAGCTCGAAGGGCCTGATGCGCCCGCCGAGGAACGGGAACGGCATGTTCCTGGCGTCCCAGTAGACGAAGGACAGGCCCGAGCCGAGCCCGAACAGCATCGGCTCGGACAGGTCGATCCCCTGGTGGCGCAGCAGCACCCCGAGCGCCGTGGTCTCGCAGTGCTGCATGCCGCGGGCCTCGACCCCTGCGACAACGGTCATATGCGGGTTCTCCTTCACAACCGGCAGCATGGGGTCTCCCCCGGGGGGAGAGTCCAGCCGGGCATCAGCGCACCGCGTAGTGGCCGAACGACGGCTCCATCAGGTCGAACACCTCGCGCGCGGACTCGGTCACGATCTCGGCGATGCGCGCGTTGTCCAGCCCGTCGAGCGTGAGCTCCATGATCTGGCCGAGCAGCACCCGGTACGGGCTCGCGATGGCCGCCGCCACCAGCCGGGACACCGGGCCGGTGTCGCCCGTCTCCTCGGCGAGCGCGCGGGCCAGGGCCTCCTCCCGCTGCTCCATCAGCTCGCGCAGCCGCGCCACCAGCGTCGGCGACTCCACGATCATCCGCCCGAACCCGCCGTGGGTGAACCCGAGCATCGGGTCGTGCCGGGCGGCGGCGTCGAGGAAGACCCGCCGGAGCGCGGCGAGCGCCGACTCGCCCGGCTCCCGGCCCGCCACGATCTCGGCCAGCGCGGCCACGAACCGCTCATGGTGGTCGAAGGCCATGTCCTCCTTGCGCGGGAAGTAGTTGGTGACGGTCTTCTTGGCCACCCGCGCCGCGTCGGCGATCTCGGCGATCGTCGTCTCCTCGAAGCCCTGCTCGATGAAGAGGCGGGTGGCCTGGTCGGAGATCTCCTGGCGGGTCTCCTGCTTCTTCTGCTCCCGCAGGCCGAAGATTTTTACGTCGGACATAAATTTCCTCTTGACGATGAAATGCCTTCAACGTAATCTTACCACTGTCGCAAGTTTACTTCCAGGAGGCCCGTATGACAGCAGCCGCCACCACCGATCAGGTCAAGGACTACCTCAAGAACATCGGCAGGGTCCGGCTGCTCGACGCCCAGCAGGAGGTCGCGCTCGGCGAGCGCATCGAGGCCGGACTGTTCGCCCAGGAACGCCTCGACCGCGACGGCGACGCGCTGTCCCCGCAGGACCGCGCCGACCTGGAGTGGATCGCCGCCGACGGCCGCCTGGCCAAGGACCGGATGATCGAGGCCAACCTGCGCCTGGTCGTGTCCATCGCCAAGCGCCAGACCGGGCGCGGCCTGCCCTTCCTGGACCTGATCCAGGAGGGCAACCTGGGGCTGATGCGGGCGGTGGAGAAGTTCGACCACCGGCTCGGGCTGAAGTTCTCCACCTACGCCACCTGGTGGATCAAGCAGGCCGTCGGCCGGGCGCTGGCCGACCAGTCGCGGACGATCCGCGTCCCCGTCCACATGACCGAGCTGATCAACAAGGTCGCGCGGGCCCGGCGCGAGCTGTTCCAGTCGCTCGGCAGGGAGCCGTCCGACGAGGAGATCGCCGAGCAGGTCGAGCTGACGGCGGAGCGGGTCGAGGAGATCCGCGGCTACGCCCGCGAGCCCGTCTCGCTGAGCACGCCGCTCGGCGAGGAGGGCGACACCGAGCTCGGCGACCTCATCGAGGACGCCGGGGCGCTCGACCCCACCGACGCCGTCGGCCTCGACCTGCTGCGCGACCAGCTCAGGCAGATCCTGGACGGCCTCACCGAGAGGGAGGCCGGCGTGATCGCGCTGCGCTTCGGCCTGGCCGACGGCGAGCCGAAGACCCTGGACGAGATCGGCAAGGTCTACGGCGTCACCCGGGAGCGCATCCGGCAGATCGAGGCCAAGACGATGAGCAAGCTGCGCCACCCGGGCCGCGCCACGGCGCTGCGCGACTACCTCGTCTGATCGGGCCGCACGTTGTGGTTGCGGGAGAACAGGTTGCCGGGGTCGTAGCGCCGCTTGACCGCCGCCAGCCGCCCGTACGTCCGGTCCGGGTAGATCGCGGCCACGTCCTCCTCGGCGGCGGAGGCCAGGAAGGCGGCGTAGGCCCCGCCGACGTGCGGCCCGAGCTCGTCCCAGAGCGCGTCCAGGCCGGGCAGGGCGGCCTCGACGACCGGCTGCGGGCCCGCGACGGTGGTCACCACCATCACCTCCGCCTGCCGGTGGGCGTAGGCGGTGGCGTCCGCCGGCACGCGGGCCACCGCTCCGCCGACGGCGCGCACGGCGATGAACGGCGATCCCGGCCTGGCCGCGGCGCCGGCGAGGACGCGCAGCACCTCCGACAGCGACGCCCCGCCGGCGAACCCGTTGCGGGTGACCAGCCGGATGCCCGGCGGCGGGGTGAGCCCCTCCACCAGCGTGTCGGCGTACGGCCTGAGCGTGACGTCGTCGGCGATGACGGTGCCGAGCGCCCGGATCGGGTCGAGGGCCCGCGCGGCGAGGGCCGGGTCGTCGCCGTCGACGGCGACGCGGACCTCGACCGGCGCGTCCGGGCCGCCCGCGAGCGGGCTGGCGAGCTCCACGATGGAGGTCAGCTCCTCGGGGGCGGTGCGCAGGTGGTCGGCCCATCCCTGGAGGACGGCGGCCGCCTCCGCCGGAGGAAAGGCGATCTTGCCGTAGAAGACCTCCGTCGTCGGGTGGGCGGCGAACTCGAAGGCGGTCACGACGCCGAAGTTGCCGCCGCCGCCCCGGATGGCCCAGAACAGCTCCGGATGCTCTTCGGCGCCGGTCCGCACGATCTGCCCGTCGGCGGTGACCACCTCGGCGGCGACCAGGTTGTCCAGCGCGAGGCCGCGCTTTCTGACCTTCCACCCGATGCCGCCCGCCAGCGTCAGCCCGCCGACGCCGACGCTCCTGGTGTCGCCTGAGGAGATCGCCAGCCCGTGCGGGGCGAGCGCGTCCACGACCTGGCCCCAGGTGGCGCCGCCGCCGATGCGGACCAGGTGGCGGTCCTTGTCGACGACCTCGACGGCGTCGAGCCCGCTCAGGTCGAGCACGACGCCGCCGTCGTTGGTGCCGAAGCCCGCGAAGGCGTGGCCGCCGCCCCGCACCGACAGGACCAGCCCGGAGGCGGCGGCGAACGCGACACCGGCCCGCACGTCACCGGTGCTCTCGGGGCGCAACACGTAGGCGGGGCTGCCCGTGACCAGGACCGACCGGCTGGCCGCGGCGTATTCAGGCGCTCCGGGTTCGATGACGGGGCCGCCGAAGTCGCGGCGGAGGGTGTCGAGTGCTGCGTTCATGATGATCCTTTCGTCCGGTGAGGGCCGGCGGGCCAGGGCGGCGTTCCACGGGGGCCCGCTCGCCGGTCCAGGTGGTGACGAGCAGGAGATCCCGGCGGGCTGATCGTTGTGACAGCCCGGCGGATGTGACCTGTGTCACTGCGGGGAGGTGTCACACGGGCGTGGTGGCCGGGATCGTATGGACGCAGCACCGCACACGAACGGGCAGGGACAGTGATGAGCGAACGCAATGAGCAACCGACCGGCCGCACCGGCGCGGATCCCGCCACCGAGGCGTTCGTCGCCCACCGCAACCTGCTGTTCACGGTCGCGTACGAGATGCTGGGCTCGGCCGCCGACGCCGAGGACGTGCTTCAGGAGAGCTGGCTGCGCTGGGCGGGCGTCGATCTTGACACGGTCCGCGACCAGCGCGCCTACCTGGTGCGGATCGCCACCCGGCAGGCGCTGAAGCGGCTGCGCACGCTGGGCCGCCGCCGGGAGTCGTACGTCGGGCCGTGGCTGCCCGAGCCGTTGCTGACCGCGCCCGACGTGGCCGAGGACGTCGAGCTGGCCGACAGCGTCTCGATGGCGATGCTGCTGGTGCTGGAGACGCTTACGCCGACCGAGCGGGCGGTGTTCGTGCTTCGCGAGGTGTTCGACGTGGGCTACGACGAGATCGCCGACGCCGTCGGCAAGAGCGCGGCCGCCGTGCGGCAGATCGCCCACCGGGCCCGCTCCCACGTGGCCGCCCGCCGCCCGCGCGGCGACGCCTCGCCCGCCGAGATCCGGGGCGCGCTGGAGGCGTTCCGGCGCGCGGCCCGGACGGGCGACCTGCAGGGGCTGCTCGACATCCTCTCCCCCGACGTCGTCCTCCTGACCGACGGGGGCGGCGTCGTCCGGGCCTCCCTGACGCCCGTCGTGGGAGCCGAGGCGGTGTCCGGCCTGCTGGACCGCATCCCCGCGACGGCCACGCTGGACCTCGCGCAGGTCAACGGCCACCCCGCGCTGATCATCCGGGTCGACGGCCGCCTGGAGACCGTCATGGCGGTGCGCATCGACGACGGCCTGATCACCGGGCTCTACGCGGTGCGCAACCCCGCGAAGCTGGCGCACATGAAGCAGGAGAACCCGGTGAGCCGGTGAGTCAGCGCGCGACCTCGTACGGGATGATCTCGGCGATGGCGGTGGCGCCGCCCATGCCGTAGTCGGCGCGCAGCCGGATGTAGCGGGCGGAGACGCCGGTCAGGTCGACGTCGTTGGGCGCGGTCATCTTGGGCCATTCGACGCGCTTGACGTCGCGGAACGTCTCGCCGTCGTCGCTCACCTGGACCATGCCCTCCAGCACGGTGCCGTTCATGTTGACGCGCAGCTTCGGCTGGAAGCGTACGGCGGACAGCTCGCGCACCCTGCCCAGGTCCACGGTGATGTGGTGGGGCTGCGGGGGCGGGCCGGGGTAGTAGGAGTGGAAGTCCGTGGTCAGGTTGCCGTCGACCGCGCGGACCGGGTCGCCGGCGCCGGGCTTGAACGTGCTCGCCGTGGCGCTGAGCTCGGCCGGCGGGATGCGGGTGCCGGCCGGCGGGGCGGGCCAGATCTCGCGGCCCTTGCCCGGCTCCTCGCTGACGATGGGCCGGTCGGGGCCGGTGCCCTTGCCCCGGATCACCACGTCGGTGATCACCGCGCCGTGGTCGGAGTAGAACGGGTACGGCCGGTCGAGCCAGCTGTCGCGGTGGCGCGGGAGCCGCCGCACGTCGGAGCGGGAGCCGAGGATGCGCACGTCCTCGCCCTTGGCGAAGACGTAGTCGATGCGGGCGGGCACGGCGCCGAAGCCGCTCAGCGGGCTCCAGGTGCGGCCCGGGTACAGGCCGGCGTCGGGGTTGGCGTGGCGGAAGGTGTCGACGAAGCCCGCCTCGGTGTACATCTTCGTGTACGGCCACGGGAGCACGACGCCGCCGTGGCCGGGCGCGTCGGCGAACTGGTCGGTCCAGTCCAGGTACGACTGGGCGTTGAGGTCGCCGCCCATGAGCACGGGGGCGTCGTCGTCGCCGACGAACGACGGGATCGCCTTCTCCAGGATGGACTTGCCCATGGCGACGCGGCGCAGCCGGTCGGCGTCGAGGATCTGCTCGGTCGTCTTGGTGCGGGGCAGGCCGTGGGTGTTCTGCACGGCCGCGTCGTGGGTGTCGCCGAAGGCGTAGCCGTCGTGCCAGGTCCACACGCTGAACGCGTGCACGTGCTGCCCGTTGGGCAGGCCGAGGCGGGCGCCGCCCAGGTTGAAGGAGGAGATCTCCTCGTCGGCGTAACGCGGGTAGACCTTCTGGATGTCCAGCTTCGTGTAGATCCACAGGTTGTCGCCGTTGACGCTGTAGTCCTCGGGGTGCGTGAGCTGCGCCGCGGAGAACCGGTCGTCCTCGGCCCGGCCGGCGTTCAGGCCCTCCAGGATCTTCTGGCCCGAGCCGTACCCCTCGACCACGAACAGGATGTCCGGGTTGACCTCGTTGAGGTATTCGATCATCTGCTTGAGGTTGTCGCCGGTCGTCTCCTGGCGGTTGATCGTGCCGCCGACGAAGAGGTTCCAGGCCATCAGGCGCAGTGGCGTGCCGGCCTTCTTCTCCGGCATGGAGGTGACCGAGACGTCGACGGTCACGTTCCCGGCGGGCAGGGGGAAGGGGCGGGTGCGGGCCTGGCCCTCGCGCGTGTAGATGGTGTCGCGGGCCCACACCTGCTCGCCGGTCCTGACCGTGGCGACGAACTCCTGCACGTGGTTCGGGCGGCTCTTGCCGCTCGCCACGACCGTGCACGAGCTGCCGGGAGCCTGACCGTCACAGTCGAGGCGGTACGCGGCGGGCCTGGCGCCGGGGTCGGCCGAGGCCGGGCTGGGCACGGTCAGAGCGGCGAGGGCCAGGGCGGCCACCATCGGGGGGATCAGTCTGCGCATGGGGGGTCCTTCCGCGCGGTCACTAAAAATGGTCTGCACGATATCTCGGCCCGGCTCAGCCGCCGCCACCTGGATCATCCGATATCGAGATCATCACCGCAAGAGGAAGAACGATGACTATTTATGGACTCCGAGATAAATAGCGGACGACCTGGGCTCGAACGAGATTTCCCATCGACACGCTCCGTAGTTGCGCCAATACTGCACGTGTACCCTCGAACGCCGTCCCCGGTCCCCCATCCCGCACCATGCGCGTGCGCCGAGGACGCAAACCCGAACGGAGCCCGTATGAAGCTCAACCGAGTGGCACTCACCGGCCTCGCCGCCCTCGCCACCACCGCCTGCCTGGCCTCCGCCGCCCCGGCGACGGCCACCGTCACCGCGGCCACCGCCCAGACCGCCACCGCCCAGACCGCCGCCGCCGCGTCGGCGCTGCCGCCGGGCTACCAGCTCGTCACCCTGCCCAACGCGAACGTGCCCAACTTCCAGCGGCGCACCCTCTACTGCCCCGGCTCCAAGCGCGTTCTCGGCGGCGGCGCCGAGGCCCGCGGCAACCGGGCGATCCTCGTCGGCTCGTTCCCGACCGACGACGGACGCGGCTGGATCGGACTCGGCCGCCAGGACGGCTACAACGACGTCGGCATCAGCGTCTTCGCGATCTGCGCCGACTGACCCCGTGAGCGCTCCCGGCCGCCGCCCGGCGGCCGGGAGCCGCCGTCCGAGCCCCCTGGGAGTGCCACATGGAGCGAACCGTCCTCGCCGCCGTCACCGAACGCCCCGACGCCGACTCGGCGCTCGCCGAGCAGCTGCGCCGCGTGTGCGCCGCCATGGCCGAGGAGGGCCTCCAGGTGCGCTGGACCCACCGGGCCGCCGACGCCCTGGCGGTCGTCAGCTCGGACGCGTCGCTGACGGCGGTGCTCGCCGCCTGGGACGCGCCCGGCGCGGAGGAGCTGCTCGGCGCGGTGGGCAGGCGCTTCCGCGGCCTGCCGGTGTTCCTGATGACGCACGAGCAGGAGCTCCCCCTGTGGGTGTACGAGGTCATCCAGGGCTACGTGTTCCCGCTGGAGGACACGCCGCAGTTCATCGCCGGGCGCATCGCCCACGCAGCCGAGGAATACTCCGAGAAGATCCTGCCGCCGTTCTTCGCCGCCCTGCGCCGGCTGGAGGACCACCACCGCTACTCCTGGCACACCCCCGCCCACGCCGGCGGCGTCGCCTTCCTCAAGTCGCCCGTGGGACGGGCGTTCTTCGACTTCTACGGCGAACGGCTGCTGCGCACCGACCTGTCGATCTCCGTGGGCGAGCTGGGCTCACCGCTCGACCACACCGGCCCCATCGGCGAGGCGGAGCGCAACGCCGCCCGCGTCTTCGGCGCCGACCGCACGTTCTTCGTGGTCAACGGCAACTCCACCGCCAACCGCGTCGTCGGCCACCACGCGATGGCCCGCGACGACACCGTCCTGATCGACCGCAACTGCCACAAGTCGGTCCAGCACGCGCTCGCCATCAGCGGCGCCCGCCCGGTCTACCTCGTGCCCGAGCGCAACGGCCTCGGGCTGGCCGGCCCGATCCCGCCCGCCGCGCTGGAGCCGCCCGCGATCCGCGCCCGGATCACCGCCCACCCGCTCGCCGACGGCGACCCGGCCTACGCGGTGATCACGAACTCGACGTACGACGGGGTCTGCTACGACGCGGTCCGCGTCGGCGAACTGCTCGGCGCCGGCGTGCCCCGGCTGCACTTCGACGAGGCGTGGTTCGCCTACGCCCGGTTCCACCCGCTCTACGCCGGCCGCTACGGCATGGCGATTGACGAGCGCACGCTGCCCGGACCCGGCCGGCCCACCGTGTTCGCCACCCAGTCGACGCACAAGCTGCTGGCCGCGCTGTCGCAGGCGGCGATGGTGCACGTGCGCCCGTCGGAGCGCGCCCCGGTCGACTACGACGCGTTCAACGAGACGTACCTCATGCACGCCTCCACCTCGCCGCTCTACCCGCTGATCGCCTCGCTGGACGTGGCCGCGGCGATGATGGACGGCCCGGCGGGGCCGTTCCTCACCGGGGAGGCCATCGTCGAGGCGGTCCGGTTCCGGCAGGCGATGGTGCGGCTGGCCGACCGCATCCGCGAGGACGGGCAGCGCTCCGACTGGTTCTTCGGCGTCTGGCAGCCCTCCGCCGTCACCGACCCGCGCACCGGCCAGGTGCACTCCTTCGCCGACGCCGATCCGGCGCTGCTGTGCGCCGAGCCGTCCTGCTGGACGATGGAGGCGGGGGCGGCGTGGCACGGGTTCGACGGCATGTCGGCGGGCTACTCCCTGCTCGACCCGGTCAAGGTGACGATCACCTGCCCGGGCGCCGACGCCGTCACCGGCACGCTCGACTGGGGCATCCCGGCCCGGATCGTCGCCGCCTACCTGGCGCGGCGCGGCATCGTGGTGGAGAAGACCGGCGACCACACGCTGCTGGTGCTGTTCTCCATGGGGATCACCAAGGGCAAGTGGGGCACGCTCATCGACGCGCTCACCGACTTCAAGAACGCCTACGACGACGACCTGCCGCTGGCGGAGGTGCTGCCGGGCCTCGGGCCCGCGACGGTGTCGCTGCAGAAGTTCTGCACGCTGGTCCACGAGAAGCTGCGCGACTCCGGGGTGGGCAAGCTGCTGGACGAGGTGTTCACCAGGCTGCCCGAGCAGGTGATGACGCCGGCCGACTGCTACCAGGCGATGATCCGGTCCCGCACCGAGGCGGTGACGCTGGCCGAGCTGCCGGGCCGGATCGCGGCGGCCACGGTGGTGGTGACGCCGCCGGGCATCCCGATGCTGATGCCCGGCGAGGCGACCGGCCCCGCCGACGGCCCGCTGATGACGTACCTGCGCGCCCTGGAGGACTTCGACCGCGCCTTCCCCGCCCTGGCCACGGACATCCACGGCGCCCACCGCGACGCCGACGGCCACTACCGCGTCCAGGTCGTCAGGGCCGCTAGCCGGTGATGGCGTGGGCCAGGGCCACCACGATGGGGCCGAGCAGGGGCAGCACGACGTTCGACAGCGCGTAGACGATCGTGTACGACATCAGCGGCGTGCTGTTGCCGGCCTGCGCCTGCACGGCGGTGATCGCCGGGGTGGAGCACTGCTGACCGGCGACGGCGCCCAGGGCGAGCGGCGGCGCCAGCTTCATCACCTTGAACGCCACCAGCAGCGACACCGTCGCCGGGACGAGCGTGACGAGCACGCCCGCGATCGGCAGCGAGATGCCGTACTTGCCGACGAGCGCGACGGCCGCGGGCCCCGACGACAGGCCGACCGCGCAGATGAACGTGGCCAGCCCCAGGTTCTTGATCACCGTGGCGGCGGCGGAGTCGAACTGGCCGATGGTGGGCCGTCTGGCGCGGATCCAGCCGAACAGCAGCCCCGACAGCAGGCAGCCGCCGCCGGTGCCGAGCGACAGCGGGATGCCGCCCAGCGGCACCGTGATCTTCCCGATGAGCATGCCGAGGATGACGCCGAGCGCGATGAAGATGAAGTCGGCCTTGACGCTCTGGTCGAGCCGGACGCCGAAACGCCCGGCGAACGCGCGCACGTCCTTGCCGGCCCCCGTGACGCGGATGACGTCGCCGGGGTTGATCGTGGTGCCCGGCTGCACCGGCAGCCCCTGCTCCATGCGGGTGATGCCGGTGACGTAGACGCCGTGCCGCTGCTCGGCCGGGATCTCGCGCCGCAGGTCGCCGAGCGGGGCGGCGGCGAACTCCTTGCGCGTCAGCAGCACGTCGGCCTGGTCGAGCTCCAGATCGAGGGCGCCGGTGCCGGACACCTCCGGGCCGACCACGTCGTCGGCGCGCACCAGGTCCTCGCGCCGCCCGAACAGCACGAGCACGTCCCCGTCGGCGAGCACGGTGCCGGGCCGCAGGTCGATGCTCCGGTCGCCGCGCCGCACGCGTTCCACGGTGGCGCTGCCGCCGAGCGCGGTCTCCACCTCGGCGACGGTGCTGCCCGCGGCGGCGGTCACCCGCTGGGCACGGCCGACGACGCCGGGCAGCGCCGTCGTGGCGTCCTCGCCGGGCTGCCCGCCGCTGATGCGCCGCCACAGCTTGTCCGCCTCGTCCTTGAGGCTGAACCGCAGCACGGCGGGGGCGATCTGGCTGGTCAGCAGCACGATCGTGATCAGGCCGCAGATGTAGGAGATGGAGTAGGCGGTGCCGACGTTGGCCTGGAGCGCCCGGATCTCGGCAGCGGGGAGCGGCAGCCGCGAGATCGCGTCGGTGGCCGTGCCGACCACGGCCGACTCGGTGGCGCCGCCCGCCATCAGCCCGGCGGCGGTGCCGACGTCCAGGCGCAGCAGCAGGATCGCCAGCGTCGTCACCGTCAGCACGGCGACGACCTCGATCAGCGTGAACCAGCCGTAGCGCAGGCTCCGGCGGTTGAGGCTGGCGAAGAACGACGGGCCGCTCATGTAGCCGAGCGTGAAGATGAACAGGGCGAAGGCGATGTTCTTCACCTGGTCGCTCAGCGTGACGCCGCTGAACATGCCGACGAAGATGGCCACGATGAGCGTGCCGGCGATGCCGCCCAGCGAGAGCCCGCCCACTCTGACCTTGCCGATCGCGTACCCGAGCGCCAGCGACACGAACAGCGCCATCTCCGGCGTGCCGCGCAGCAGCTCCTTCAGCCAGGTCATGACGCGTCGAACTCGGCCTTGTAGCCGTCGACGATCTCCTTGAGCCAGCCGCCGATCTTCAGGTAGGCGTCGTGGTCCAGGTTGGCCAGGCTCACCCGGACGCTCCACTGCGGGCCGTCGAAGCCGCCGCCGTTCAGCAGCACCACCGAGCCCTTCTCGGCCAGGCGGAAGACCGGGTCGACCGGCTCGTACGTGAGCTGCAGCCAGTCGGCGAACTCGTTGCCGTACGTGCGCCGGACGAAGCTGAGGATGTCCAGCTCGACGTAGTAGTGGGCGGCGAGCGGGTCGTCGGGGATCGGCACGCCCATCCCCTCGGTGAGCGCGTCCAGCCGGCGGGCGATGACCGCGCGGCAGGTGTCCCGGTACGAGCCGTCGGCGTCGAGCAGCGACGACAGCGCGAACAGCGTCATCATCGTCTGCTGCGGCGTGGACAGGCCGGCGGTGTGGTTGAGCGCCACCTGGCGGGAGTCGGCCACCAGCCGGTCGATGAACCTGATGTCGCCGGGCCGCAGGCTGATGGTGCCGTAGCGGTCGGCCAGCCGGTCCAGATCCGGCCGGGGCAGCCGGGCGAGCCGTTCGTCGAAGACGTTGTCCTGGTTGACGGCGATGACGCCGAGCCGCCAGCCGGTGGCGCCGAAGTACTTGCTGAAGGAGTAGACGCCGATCGTGTTGCGCGGCACCGCCGACATCAGCGACCGGAACCCGGGCACGAACGTGCCGTAGACGTCGTCGGTGATGATCGCCAGCTCCGGGTTGGAGGTACGGACGATCTCCGCGATGCGCTCCAGCGACTCCTCGGCCAGCATCACCGAGGGCGGGTTGGACGGGTTGACGAGGAACAGCGCCTTCACCGACGGATCGGCGAGCTTGTCCAGCTCAGACCGGTCGTACTGCCAGGTGTGCAGGCCGGCGCGGTTGGTCTTGGCCGCCTGGATCTCGACGGTCTTGAACCGGTAGCGCTCCAGGTGCGGGATCTCCAGATAGGGCGAGAAGATCGGCGTCATCAGCGCGATCGTGTCCTCGGGGCGCAGCAGGCCGTTGATGACGCAGGTGTCGAAGACGTAGCACATCGCGGCGGTGCCACCCTCGACGGCGAACAGGTCGTACGGCCGCCGCGGGGTCCGGCCGCCGCACATCTCCTGGACCAGGTAGGCGTGCACGACCTGCTCGGCGTGCCGCAGCATGCGGGCGGGCTCGGGGTAGTGGTCGCCGGTGACGGCGTCGGTCAGCTCCCACACGAACGCGTCGGCGTCGAAGCCGAGCCGCCCGGTCCCGTACTCGACGCTGTCGCGCAGCAGGCTCGCGCCCGGCCGGTCGGCGTGCTCGCCGAGGAAGGCGGTGAGCCGGCCGGCGATGCCCTCGCGGCCCGGCAGGCCGCCCAGGCCGGGGAACTCCGACCAGGTGCGCCTGGACTCGGTGACGGCGAACTGGCCCAGCAGGAAGAACGCCTCGCGCGGCTCGGTGGCGGTCCAGTTGGGGTTGCCTCGGCCGGCGTTCAGCATCGTGACGGCGTTCTCGCGCTGGCTCTCGCCTGCCAGGGCGATGAGCTCGTCCTTCAGCTCGAACGGGCTCAGCGACTCCCAGCGTCGTTCCTCGTCGCGGCCGGTCATGACGCTCCCCCTTCGCGTGCGGTGGGGGATCGTGAGGTGTCTGCCCTGGCGGGAAACGGGTGAAACCGGCAGAGAGCGCGGCACGGCACCCCCTACGAAAGTCGTGGGCAGGCGAGGACTTTCGCCGGGGACGCCCCGGGGCGGTCACGCGGCACGGTTGATCCCATGAAGAAGACCGTCGCCGCGAGCGTCCTCGCGCTCTCCGCTTCCCTGACGACCCCGCTGATCGCTCCCCCGGCCGCAGCCGCCGCGCCGGTGACCTCGCTGCCCGCGCCGACCGGCGACCACCGGGTGGGCAAGCAGGACCTGCACCTGGTCGACACCTCCCGGCCCGACCCCTGGGTGCCGACCGCGAAGGCGCGGGAGCTGATGGTGTCGCTGTGGTACCCGGCACGCGCGGGCGGCGGAAAGCCGTCCCGCTACCTGACGCCGAAGGAGTCGGAGCTGCTCATCAGGAGCGAGCCCCGGCTCAAGGACGTGCCGCCCGGCACGCTGGCCGAGACCCCCACCCATTCCCGGACCGGGGCGCCCGCGCTGAAGCGGAAGGGCGGCTGGCCGCTGGTGGTGATGTCGCCCGGGATGACGATGCCCCGCGCGACGCTGACCTCGCTGGCCGAGGAGTTCGCCAGCCGCGGCTACCTGGTGGCGGGGATCGAGCACACGTACGAGTCGCTGGCGACCACGTTCCCCGACGGCCGCACCACCACGTTCGAGGCCGGGAAGGCCGGTCAGACGGAGGAGACCGGCCGGAAGGTGGCCCGGGTGCGGGCGGCCGACACCGAGTTCGTGCTGCGGCGGCTCGAAGCCGACAAGCGCTGGAACCGGCTGATCGACGAGAAGCGGATCGCGATGGTGGGCCACTCGGTCGGCGGCCAGAGCGCCGCGCACCTGCTGTCCGGGTCGCGCCGGGTCCGGGCGGCGGTCAACCTGGACGGCACCTACAACCCGAAGACGCCGGCCGAGCCGCTGGACAAGCCGTTCATGATGATCGGCAACCCCCGGCACCAGCCGGACTCCGGCGGCCGGGACGGCTCCTGGGACCAGTTCTGGCCGCACGTGAAGAGCGACTGGAAGCGCTGGCTGACCGTGACCGGCGCCGAGCACATGAGCTTCGTCGACTACGGGGTGCTGCTGCCGCAGCTCGGGCTGCCGGAGTTCCCGATCGACGGCGAGCGGGGGATCGCGATCACCCGGGCGTACGTCACGGCGTTCCTCGACACGCACCTCAAGGGGCGGCACCGGCCCCTGCTGGACCGGCCGTCGGCCGATTATCCCGAGGTGAGGTTCTGGTAGGCCGCCGGGGATCAGCAGATCTCCGACTGCCGTAGTCGCGCCACTTGGCGGCTTGATCGATCGCGCGACGCCGATATATGGCAGCATTTCCTGAAGAATCATGAAATGGCTGGGGGACTCAGTGCGAGAAGACGGACGCTCGGCTGTGCCTGGGGTGGACACCAGCATCCCCAACGGGGCGCGCATCTACGACTACCTGCTGGGCGGCAAGGACAACTTCGCGGCGGACCGCCAGGCCGCCGAGGCCATGCTGGCCCAGAACCCGCAGGCGTCGCAGACCGCCCGCGACAACCGGGCCTTCCTCGGCCGCGCGGTCCGCTACCTGGTCGAGGAGGCCGGCATCCGCCAGTTCGTCGACATCGGCGCCGGCCTGCCCACCCAGCAGAACGTGCACGAGGTGGCCCGCTCCGGCGCCCCCGGCACCCGCGTCGTCTACGTCGACTCCGACCCCACGGTGGCGATCCACGCCAGGGCGCTGCTGGCCACCGACGACGACGTCGCGGTGGTCGAGGCCGACCTGCGCAGCCCGGGCGACGTGCTCGGCCACCCGCTCACCCGCGAGCTGATCGACTTCGGGCAGCCGGTCGCGGTGCTCATGGCCGCGATCCTGCACTTCGTCTCCGACGAGGAGAACGCGGCCGGCATCGTCGCCGAGTACCGGCGGGCGCTGGCGCCCGGCAGCCACCTGCTCGTCTCGCACACCGCCGACGAGTCGCCGGAGCACGTCATGGCGACGGCCAAGCAGGGCTTCCGGATGGCGGGCACGGCGCTGACGCCGCGCAGCCGCACCCGGATCGGCGACTTCTTCGGCGATTTCGAGCTGGTCGAGCCCGGTCTCACCGACGTGCGGAGCTGGCGGTCCCCGCTGAACGGCCTGCCCGCCCTGCCGTGGGTGATCGTCGGCGGCCTGGCCCGCAAGCCGTAACGCGGCCCCCGGGTGAACGCGGGCCGAGTTGCGGGGCCGTAGCCCGGCCGCGGGTCACCGCGTCACGGCCTGGCGGTAGTGCTCGTCGGCGGCCAGCAGGTCGCGGTGGGCGCCCTCGGCGGTGACCATGCCGCCGTCGAGGACGAGCACCCGGTCGGCCGCGTCCAGGAACGCCGGGCTGCTGGTGATCACCACGGTGGTGCGGCCCCGCCGCAGGTCCGCGATGCCGCGGGCGATGAGCTGCTCGGTGACCGCGTCGACCGCCGTCGTCGGGTCGTGCAGGACGAGCACGTCGGTGTCGGCGGCCAGGGCGCGGGCCAGCGAGAGCCGCTGGCGCTGCCCGCCCGACAGGTTCGCGCCCCGGTCGCGCACGCCGTGGTCGAGGCCCTCGGCGTGCAGGGCGACGACGTCGGTCAGCATCGACGCCGCGACGGCCTCGGGCACCAGGCGGCCGCGTCCCGACGGGTCGATGTTGCTGCGCAGGGTCCCGGCGAAGATCTCCCCGTCGTACGGGTTCACGAGCAGGTGCTCGCGGACCGCCTCGACCGACAGGTCCGCCACCGCGCGCCCGCCGATCCGCACCACGCCCTCGTACGCGCCGGGCGGGACGCGGAGGGAGAGCACCGCGGCCAGGTCGGCGGCGGCGCGCGGCTCGTAGGCGGCGATCGCGACGAACTCGCCGGGCGCCACCCGGAACTTCAGCTTGCGCAGCGCCCCGTGGCGGACGCAGTCGACCTCCAGGTCCCCACCCGGCGCGGGGCGGTCCCGGCCGGGCGTCATGACCGGCGGCGCGGCCAGGACGAGCGCCATCCGATCGGCCGACGCGCGGGCGACCATCACGTACTTGGGCATCTCCGAGAACAGCTTGAGCGGTTCGATGATGAACTGGGCCAGCCCCACGGCCAT
The DNA here is from genome assembly GCF_041950485.1 of Nonomuraea sp. ATR24. Classification (NCBI taxonomy): domain Bacteria; kingdom Bacillati; phylum Actinomycetota; class Actinomycetes; order Streptosporangiales; family Streptosporangiaceae; genus Nonomuraea; species Nonomuraea sp. ATR24. The sequence goes on along the minus strand of NZ_JBGNUU010000021.1, from coordinate 43,506 downwards.
GACGAGCTGCCCGATCGTGATCTGCCCCTGGAAGGCGAGCCAGCCGGCGGCGAGGGTGACGACGGCGGCGAGGATCGCGTTGAGCCCCAGCGCGGCGCCCGCGTACGCGCCGTTGGCGCGGGCGACGACGATCGACTGGTGGCGGGCCTCCCCGCTGACCTTCCGGTAGGACAGGAAGGCCGCGGCGTTGCCGCCGAAGCCGTGCAGCGGGCGCAGGCCGGTGATCAGGTCGGCGACCTTCGCGCCCGCCCGCGCGACCCGGGCCTGCTGCTCGCGGGTGCCGGCGCCGATCCGGCGCGACAGGACGCTGAGGGTCGTCAGGATCGCGACGGTCCCGACGATCACCAGCAGGCCGAGCCACACGCTGGCCAGCCCGAGCGCCACGGCGCTGATCAGCACCGCAACAAGGGAGCTGACCAGCAGCGGCACCACCTCGATGATGTCGGCGGTCTGGTCGGCGTCCTCGGTGGCGATGGTCAGCACCTCGCCGGACCTGAGGTCGGCGTCCCTGGCGACCGGCTGCAGCCCGCAGGCGGCGACCTCCACCCGCCAGCGGTGCGCCTCGGTGACGTTCGCCTTCTGCAGGATGCGCATCCCGAAGCGCCACGACAGCGACACGGTCGTGATGATCACGAGCAGCGCGGCGATCGACAGGCCGAGCGAGCCGAGCGTGCGGTCCCGCATGGTGTGCTCGACGATCAGGCCGAGCGCGATGGGGAACGCGGTCTCGCCCGCCTGGTAGAGGCCCATGAGAACGGTGCCCCCGGTCATGGCGCCGAGGTTGCGCCGCAGCGCGGTCCGCAGGATGACGGACCCCGTGAGGGACGACATGCGCTCGCTCCTAACTTCCCGCACGCCAGGCCCGCCACAGCCGCGCGTAGCGTCCGCCCAGGGCCACCAGCTCCTCGTGCGTGCCCTGCTCGACCACGCGCCCGGCGTCCAGGACGGCGATCCGGTCGGCGGTCATGGCCTGGGTCAGCCGGTGCGCCACGAGCAGCGTGGTGCGGCCCCGGCAGGCGGCCCGCACGGCCCGCTCCAGTTCGGCGGCGCCTTCGCTGCCCGCCTCGGCGGTCGACTCGTCCAGCACCACGACCGGCGAGCGGGCCAGCACCAGCCTGGCCAGCGCGATCCGGGCGACCGTGGTGCCGTCCAGACGCTCGCCGCCCTCGCCGACCTTGGTGGCGAGCCCGTCGGGCAGCGCCTCGGCCCAGCCGTCGGCGCCGGCGACCCGCAGCGCGGCCATCAGCTCCTCGTCGGTCGCGCCGGGCGCGGCCAGCCGCAGGTCCTCGGCGAGCGGGCCGGAGAACACGTGCGTCTCCTGCGTCAGGATGCTCACCAGGGCCCGCGCCCCGGCCTCGTCCAGGTCCGCGAGGTCGGCCGTACCGACGCGCACCGACCCGGCCTGCGGGGTCCCGATGCCCGCGACGAGCGCGGCGAGCGTGGTCTTGCCCGCGCCCGTCGCGCCCACCAGCGCGAGCGACCCGCCCGCCGGGATCGTCAGGCTCACGTCCCGCAGCACCGGCTCGCTCGCGCCGGGATAGCCGAACGTCAGCCCCTCGACCGTCACCGGGTACGGGGTGACGTCCGCCGATGCGGGGGCGGCGCTGCCCACGAGCCGGTCCTCGGCCGCCTCGCCCAGCACGCCGACGAGCCGCGTCAGGCTCGCGCCGGACTTCTGCGCCTCGTCGAAGGTGAACATGATGGAGCCCAGCGGGTTGAACAGCCGGTGGAACAGCAGCGGCGCGGCCGACACCTCGCCGAGCGTGGCGGCGTCGGCCTCCAGCAGGGCGTAGCCGACCACGATGATCAGGGTGAGGCCGATGAACTCGGCGCGGTTCTCCCGGCCGACGAACCTGCCGAAGAAGCGGAACACCTCGATGCCGAGGTCGCGCACCCGCCACGACTCGCGCGTGACCTGCTCGCGGAAGTCCTCCTCCAGGCGGTAGGCGCGTACGGTGTCGATGCCGTTGAGGCCGCTGATCAGCGCCTGCGCGCGGTCGGCCTGGGCTTCGCGCTGCCGCTTGTAGAGCGGGGCGGACCGGGGCAGATACCAGCGCAGCGCCAGCGCGTAGGCGGGCAGCGCGCCCGCGCCGGCGAGGCCGAGCCGCCAGTCCAGCCCGAACATGCCGGCGGTGGCGATGACGACCAGCACCCCGGCGGAGAACACGGTGGGCACGGCCGTGCGGATGCCCTTGGACAGCACGGCCACGTCGTCGCCGACCCTGGACAGCACGTCGCCGCGGCCGACCTGCTCGACCCGCGCGCTCGGCATCCCCAGCACGGCCCGTACTGCGGCCTCCCGCAGCCCGGCCAGCAGGTCCGCGCCGAGCCTGCCGATCAGGTACGTGGACGCGGCCGTGGCGGCGGCGCCCAGCAGCGCGGCGGCCACCATGAGCACGCCGATCGTGACCAGGATGGACTGCGGCTCTCCTCCGACGACGCCGTCGACCACCTGCCCGAGCAGGAGCACCGGGAGGACGGCGAGCCCGGCCCCGGCCACGGTGCTGAGCACGGCCCCGGCCGCGAGCCAGGGCGAGCGGCGGCAGTGCGCGGCGACCCAGCGGGTGGCCTCCCGGCCGGTCGCCGTGCGCAGCGCGGCCGCGGGGGCGGTCGCCGGTCCCGCCGTCGTCGTCGTGGTCAGGACGGCACCACCATCGGCGTGCCGGCGACCGGGTCGGGCACCACGACGCAGGACAGGCCGAAGACCTTCTCGACCAGCTCGGCGGTGATCACCGCGGTGGGCTCGCCCTCGGCGACGACGGACCCGTCGGCCATCGCGATCACGTGGTCGCAGAAGCGGCAGGCGAGGTTGAGGTCGTGCAGGACGACCACGATCGTCTTGCCGGACTCGGCGTTCAGCTTGCGCAGCAGCCGCAGCAGCTCCACCTGGTGGTTGATGTCCAGGTAGGTGGTGGGCTCGTCGAGGAGCAGCAGGTCGGTGTCCTGGGCGAGCGCCATCGCCACCCACACGCGCTGCCGCTGCCCGCCGGACAGCTGCCGGATCGGCCGGTCGACCAGGGCGGCGGTGCCGGTGGCCTCCAGGGCGCGGGTGACCGCGTCGTCGTCGCCGTCGGTCCAGCGGCGGAACCAGCCCTGGTGCGGGTAGCGTCCGCGCGAGACCAGGTCGGCGACGGTGATGCCGTCGGGGGCGACGGGCGTCTGCGGCAGCAGCCCGAGCGTCTTGGCGACCTCGTGCGTGCCCAGCTCGCTCATCGCCTTGCCGTCGAGGAAGACGGCGCCCGCCCGGGGCTTGAGCAGCCGGGCCAGGCCGCGCAGCAGCGTGGACTTGCCGCACGCGTTGGCCCCCACGATCGCGGTGACCTTGCCGTCGGGGATCCGGACGTCGAGGCCGGTCACGATCGGCTGGTCGTCGTATCCGAGGGTCACGCCCTCGGCGTGCAGTCGGGTCATCCACCCGCTCCTTGCCGGTTGGTGGTGGCCAGCAGCCACAGCAGGTAGGGCGCGCCGACCGCGCCGGTCACCACGCCGGTGGGCAGCGGCGTCGGCAACAGGTGGACGGCGACGAGGTCGGCGACGAGCACCAGCGTCGCGCCGACCAGCGCGGCGGGCACGATCCCGCCGGTGGCCGGGCCGAGCAGCCGGTTGGCGATCGGCCCGGCGACGAGCGCGACGAAGATCATCGGCCCGGCTACGGCGACGGCCAGCGCCGTCAGCACCACCGCGGTGGCGAGCAGCCCGGCGCGGCTGAGCTCGGTGCGGACGCCGAGCGCGCGGGCGGCGTCGTCGCCGAGTTCGAGCCCGCGCAACTGCCGCTGGAGCAGCAGCGCGACAGGCAGCAGCACGGCCACGGCGGCGAGCAGGAGCCGCAGCTCGGCGGCGTCGGCCTGGCCCACGGAGCCGGTCAGCCAGTGCATCGCCTGCTGGGCGTCGTTGAGCCGGGCCCGGGTCAGCATGTAGCCGATCAGCCCGTCGAAGAAGAGCGCGGCGCCGATGCCGATGAGGATGAACCGGTAGCCGGCCACGCCGTCGCGCCAGGCGAGCACGTACATGAGCAGGGCGGCGACGATCGCGCCGGCGAGCGCGAGTGCGCTCACGGCCAGGCCGCCGGCCTGGAGCAGCACGATCCCGGTGATGGCGGCGAGCCCGGCGCCCGAGTTGATGCCGACGAAGTCGGGCGAGGCGAGCGGGTTGCGCAGCAACTGCTGGAAGATCGTCCCGGCGGCGCCGAGGGCGAGGCCGACGGCCAGCGCCGCCGCCGCCGTGGGCAGCCGCAGCCCCCGCACGACGAAGTCGACGCTCGGGTCCTCGCGCAGGTGCAGCACCGAGGCGATGACCTCGCCCGCGGTGAGCTGGAAGCTGCCCACCATCATCGTGAGCACGAACAGCGCGCCGACGGCCAGGGTCAGCGCGCACGTCACCACCAGCGCGCGGGCGTTCCTGCGGCGGCGGATGGCGCGGAACGCGCCGGTGGTCGAGACGGTCGTGGTCATGCTCACGCCTCCGACATCCGGCCGTAGCGGACGATGGCCACGAACGCCGGCGCCCCGAGCACGCCCAGGACCACGCCGACCTGCAGCTCGTCGGGCGCCACCACCACCCGGCCGAGCACGTCGGCCAGCAGCAGCACGATGGGCGAGAGCAGCATGGAGTACGGCAGGATCCACCGGTAGTCAGGGCCGCACAGGAACCGGGCGACGTGCGGGACGACCAGCCCGACGAAGACGATCGGCCCGCAGGCCGCCGTGGCGGCTCCGGCCAGCACGGCGACCACGACGAACGCCGCCACCCGGGTCCGGGTGACGTGCTGGCCGAGGCCGCGGGCCAGGTCCTCGCCGAGCGCGAGCCCGTTGAGCGTGCGCCCGAACGCCAGCGACGCGATCAGGCCGAGGATGAGGAACGGCGCGACCCCGGCGAGGATCGGCGCGTAGCGGCCGGCGAGCGAGCCCACCTGCCAGAAGCGCAGCTCGTTGAGCGCGTCCACGTTGGTCATCACGACCCCGGTGGTGACCGAGGCCAGGCCCGCGGTGACGGCGGCCCCGGCCAGGGCGAGCTTGACCGGGGTGGCGCCCTCCCTGCCGAGCGACGCGATCGCGTACACGAGCACGAGGGCGGCGATCGCCCCGGCGAAGGCGAACCACACGTAGACGCCGGCGCCGCGCACGCCGAGCACCGTGATGGCGAAGACCACGCAGACGGCCGCGCCGGAGTTGATGCCCATGATCCCGGTGTCGGCCAGCGGGTTGCGGGTGACGCCCTGGAGGATGGCGCCGGCCACGCCGAGCGCGGCGCCCGCCAGGATGCCGATCAGCGTGCGGGGCACGCGCAGCTCCAGCGTCACCGTGCTGTTGAACGACGCGTCGGCGTCCATGCTGCCCAGCGCGCTCAGCACCTCGGGCAGGCCGATCGAGCGTGAGCCGAGCGTGACGCTGAGGAAGGCGATCAGGGCCAGGAGCACGCACAGCAGGGCGAGCCCCGGCCCGAGGGCCGAGGCTCGTCGTCCGAGAGAGGTCGAGCTGCTCATCGTCGGCGGTCAGTCGCCGATGTTCTCGTCCGCGGCCTTCACGGCCGCGGTCAGGCTCTCCAGCTCGGTGGCGAAGTCCTCGTACGTGTGCAGCCAGTACGCCGGCCACGACACGACGGCGCCCGCCTTGGCCGCCTTGACCTTGAACCAGGTGGGCTGCTTCTTGCCCCACTCCTCGTTGGAGGTCGGCTTGTAGCTGCGGCCGTCGTACAGGACGAGGTCGGGCTGGTACTTGTCGGCGTTCTCCCAGCTCAGGTTCTCCCAGTAGGGGAAGCCGGGGTCGGGGCTGTCGGGGTTGATCACCTTCAGGCCCCAGTTCTGGAAGTCCAGCAGCTCGGGCGCGTACTCGGGGTTGGCCACGTACAGCTTGTCGTCGGCGGGAAGCATGGCGGCCGCGGTGAGGCCGGGCTTGGCGGCGACGGCCTCCTTGAAGGCGGTCACCGCCTCCTCGAAGCGCTTCTTGTGCGCGACGATCTCCGGGGCGTCGACCTTGGCGCCGAGGCTCTTGGCCAGGTCCTCGTAGCCCTTGGCCAGGGCGACGATCGACTTGCCCTGGGCGACGCCGACGATGGGGGCGAGCTCGGTGAGCTTCTTGCTCTTCTCGTCGGCGCCTTCCTCCAGGCCGCTGTAGGCCTTCTCGGCGGGCCACCAGTCGCCGACGATGAGGTCGGGGCGCAGGGCCGCGGCCCTCTCGACGTCGATCTTGCCCCATTCCTCGCCGAGGATCTCGATGCCGGTCAGGTCGAGGTCCTTGAGGTTCGCGTCGGTCTTGACCGATTCGTCGGCGTAGATGCCGACGGGCTTGAGGCCGAACGACATCAGCGCGGCCGCCTCGCCGGCGTGCGCGATGATCCGCGTCGGGGTCTTGTCGGCCTTGACGACCTTGCCGGACCCGTCGGTGAACTGCCAGGGACCGGCGGGCGCGGCGGAGGCCGCCGCCGTGCCGGTGCCCGCGGCGTTGCCGCCGGTCTCCGCGGAACCGCAACCTGCGAGCACGACGCTTAAAGCGGCGAATGCCAGGATCGGACGCCATGCGCGCATGGTGGTGCTTCCATTCTCGTGCCGGGATTCAACAGTTAGGCAAGGCTAACCATAGTCTGCCCATCTGGCTACCCGGTTGTGATCGGACTCACGCGGCGCGGGGGCCGTACCGGGGAGCCCGTGAGGCGGAGCGGCTGGAACAGCGAGGCGAGCGGGTGGGGCGTGGCCGGACGCATCCACTTCGCACCCTTCGGCGAGGGTTCCGGGCCCGATCAGGCCGGGGCGGCGGGCTCCCGGGAGCGTAGGCGGGCCGCGGCCACGGCGAGGAGCGCGAGCGCGGCCAGCGCGAAGGCGGTGTTCCCGGCGAGGTCGACGGCCGGATCGGCGGGCACGGCCGGCGGCTGCGGGAAGCCGTGCCAGGCGTAGGTGAGCACACCGCCCGCGGCCAGCGCGAACACCTGGGCGCGGCCCCAGCCCTCCCTCCTGGACCAGCGCGCCACCTGGGCGCAGACCACGGCGTAGACGGCGACGTTGACGGCCACGAGCAGCCACGCGGCGACCGTCCAGGCGGCCATCGCCGCACCCCAGAACACCGCCCCCGCCACCAGCGAGAAGCCGAGCACCGGCCACGGCCCCGGCGCCCGCCCCGGCGACGCGGCGGCCGGGCCCCGGCGGCGCAGGCCGAGCACGACCAGCAGCCCGGCCAGCGCCACCACGCCCGCGAGCCGGGCCACGGACGGCTGGTACGGAGCCGGGTCGAACAGCGCGCTCGCCGCCGCCCCCAGCAGGAACAGCACCCCCGCCGTCACCAGGCCCGGCAGCCGCAGCCACGGCTCCGAGGCCCTGGCGGGCACCAAGGCCTCCATCACCGCGATCGGCACGCAGATGCTGCCCACGGCGTGCACGCCGCCCAGCACGAACGTCACCCACCAGGCGCTCACCTCCAGACCCGGGATCCACGCGTACGAGGCGAGGTCCATGCCGGCGTAACCGGGGTTGAACAGGGACCGGGTGACCAGCCCCTCCTCCACGAGCCCGTAGGCGACGGCGAGCAGGACGATGCCCGGCCAGCCCGCCCCCCGGCGCCGGGCCAGCTCGCGGACGAGCAGCGCGCCGCCCCCGTACAGCGGGGCCAGCGTGATCAACGCGACCAGCATGGTCACCGGCAGGTTGCCCAGCAGGAACTCGCCGATCAGCGGCGACAGGAAGAACAGCCCGAGCGCGGGCGCGATGCGTTTCACCATGCCTCCAGCCTCGCGAGAGGCGTGGTGCGGCCGGTAGTGACGTTCGTCAGAGCCAGCCCTTGGACTCCGCGGCGCGCGCCGCCTCGGCCCGGTTGCGGGCGCCGAGCTTGCCGATGGCCGACGACAGGTAGTTGCGCACGGTGCCGTCGGACAGGTGGAGGCGGCGGGCGATGTCGGCGATGGTGCCGCCCTCGGTCGCGGCGCGCAGCACGTCGCGTTCGCGGCCGGTGAGCGGGTTCGCGCCGGCGGAGAGGCTGGCGGCGGAGAGCTTGCGGTCGAACACCCGCTCCCCCGCGTGCACCCGCCGCACCGCGTCGGCCAGCTCCCCGGCCCTGGCGTCCTTGACCACGTAGCCGTCGACCCCGGCGTCCATCGCCCGGCGCAGGTAGCCGGGGCGGCCGAACGTCGTCAGGATGATCACGCGCACGCCGGTGAGCCCGGCCGCCGCGGTGAGGCCGTCGCAGCCGGGCATCTCGATGTCGAGCAGCACGACGTCCGGATCGAGCCGGGCGACCGCCCCGGCCACCTCGTCGCCCCGGCCCACCTGCCCGGCGACCTCGATGTCGGGCTCCAGGCCGAGCAGCGCCGCCAGCGCCTCGCGTACGAGATGCTGGTCGTCGGCCAGCAGGACGCGGATCACGCCCGCTCCGCCACGGGGACGCGGGCGCTCACCAGGAAGCCGCCGCCCTCGGCGGCGCCGCCGTACAGGGTGCCGCCCGCGACGTGGACGCGCTCGGCGAGGCCGCGCAGGCCGTTGCCGTGCGTGCCCGTGTGATCGGCGGGGCCGCGGCCGTCGTCGCGGACCTCCGCGTACGCCTCGCCGCCGGTCACGCCGAGGCGGATGCGGCAGCGGCGGGCGCCGCTGTGGCGGACGACGTTCGTGGTGGCCTCCCGGACGACCCAGGCGAGCACCGGCTCGGCGTCGGCCGGCAGCGGGTCGGCGGCCACCTCCAGCCGCACGCCCGCGGTGTCGAGCGCCCGGCGCGCGCCGTCCAGCTCGCCGGGCAGCGACAGCTCCCGGTAGCCCGCGATCGCCTCGCGCACCTCCGACAGCGCCTGCCGGGACAGCTCCTCGACCTGCTCCATCTCGGCCCTGGCCCGGTCCGGGTCGGCGGTGGCGATCCTGGCCGCGAGCTGGCTCTTCACCGTCATCACGGCCAGGCTGTGGCCGAGCAGGTCGTGCATGTCGCGGGCGAAGCGCAGCCGCTCGTTGTCCACGGCCAGCCGCTCGACCTCGGCCCCGGCCTTGCTCAACGCCCGGTTGGCTGCGTTGAGCTGCAGGAAGGCGCGGATGGCGGCGGTGAACACCACGGCCTGGAGCGGCAGCCACCAGTATTCGGCCAGCGACCTGCCCAGGAGCGGCAGGGCGAGCGTGACGGCCGCGACCGTGGCCCCGGCCGCCACCGGCAGCGCCCGCGCGGGCAGCGCCGCGGCGACCGCGGTGATGAGGAAGTACGACACCGCGAACACCCACATCTCGCCCAGCGCCACGGTCATCGCCGCGGCGACCACGTAGAGGAGGATCAGCGCGTACGGGGTGGCGTTGCGGTGCGGCCGGTCCAGTGCGGTCCACACGACCCGCAGGTAGAGCGCGACGAAGCCCGCCAGCCCGGCGGTCACCAGCCCGATCGTGAGCCCCGGCGGGGAGGCCGCCAGGAACCCGGGCAGCGGCCACACCAGGACGACGAGGTAGACGGAGGTCCAGAGCCGGCCCTTCATGCGTTTCACACTATCCACCCCGGCCTCCCGCCCACCCCTGACGAATGTCACACAAGCGGCGGCCGACCTGGCTCAGCCTCGGGGGGCGGCTCAGTCGAAGCCCATCAGGCCGTCATGGTTGTAGATCACGATGCGCCCCGCCGCCGCCACCACCCGGCCGCCGCCGCGCGGCGTGAACTGGTGGGCGAACGTGACCTTCCCGGTCGCCGGGTCCACGATCTCCACCCCGTGCCCCAGCCCGAACAGCGTGCCGTCCGCCACGCCCATCGTCCGCGCCCGGTCGATCCGCGCCTCGGCCTTGCGCGGCTCCAGCGTCCACAGCCGCTCCCCGGTGCGCAGGTCATGGCCGACGAACCGCTGCTCATGGTTGCGCGAGCCGTCCAGGACCGGCACCACACCGCGCACCGGCGGGCCCACGTACTGCGACTTCCCCAGCGGCCGGCTCCACAGCCGCTTGCCCGTCCGGGTGTCGAAGCCCCACATGTGCGGATTCGTACCGCCGCCCTCGCTCACGACCGCGATCGCGCCACCGGTGATCACCTCGGTGGCCTCGGTGCCCTTCGGCAGGTCCGCCTGGTGCACGGGGGTGAGCTCCGGGCTCAGCACCGCCAGGCTGCGAACGGTGCCGTCCACGCCGTCGACGTGCTTGAACGGGTCCGGCCTGACCAGCACCACCAGCCGCTCCCCCGCCCGCACCGGCCCCGCCACGGCCAGGTGCGACCTGCTCGTCCGCCGGTGCACCACCTTGCCCGAGACCAGATCGCGCCCGTACAGGTGCGGCCCGTCGGCGTAGTAGAAGACGCCGTCCAGGATCGCCCCCTGCGCCGGGGCCGGCAGGTAGAGGTGCGACGTCATGAACGCCCGCTGCCGCACCCTGACCCGCCACCGCTCCTCCCCCGTCGCGGTGTCCAGCGCCACGAACTGCCCCGGCCGCTCCACCCGGTTGTCCACCTCGGCGCCCAGCGGGACCACCACCGTGCCGTCCTCGGCCACCGGCGCGCTCGCACCGCTCCAGCCCAGCTCCCGCCGCCACAACCGCTTGCCCGACGCGCCGTCGTAGCCGGTCAGCTCGCCCGCCGCGCCGCCCTTGATCTCCTTGCGCAGCGCCACCACGCGCGTCCCGTCGGACACCAGGCCGTGATGCTGGGGCGTCTCGTCGATCTGCTCAACCTTCCACACCGGGTTCAGCCCCACCCAGTGGTGCGAGGCGCCCCCTCCCCCGTCATCGGCGCCGGCCGGAGCCTCGACCGGTACCCGGCGCGGCCCCTCGGCCGGGCCGGGCTCCTTCGGGGAACCGGGCAGCACCCCGCAGCCCGTCGAGAGCGCAAGACAGAGCACCGCGACGGCGCCCGTGATCCGGATGGAAATCATGAGTCCGAGATTCTCGTGTCGATCCCCGGCCAAGGCAACCGCTTCCCCAAGATCCACACCAGAGCGGCAGGCTGTTCCCTGTGCTGGGGCCCGCAGGAAGCTAGCCGGGTGGGACGGCGGCCAGGTTGAGTGCGCGGACGCCGCCGTCCACGGGCCAGGAGACGACGCCGCCGCCCTGCGACCACCGGCCGGCGCCGAACGACACGGTGGTGCCGGTGCGGGCGTCGTGGATCCGGCCGGCGCCGGTGATGAACCGGTCGCGGTACGGGTAGCCGGTCAGCCAGTCACGGTGGGTACGGCTCCAGGCTCCGTCGGTGCGCTGCACGAGCGCGTCCCCTCCCCGGTGGGTGCCGGTGCACCAGGTGGGGCCGCAGCGCAGCCCTTCGGCTCCCGGTACGGGCCGGACCTCGATGACGCGCCGGGTCTCCAGGTTGACGACCTTCGTGGGGTTCGTACGGGCGTCGAGGGGTTCGTCGGTTGCCCACGGCCACTCGACGAGCTGCAGCCCCCTGCCCCCGGGCACCCGCTCGGGAGCGCCGCCGTCGAGGCCCGCCCGCCACACGCCGTCCAGCGGTGACGACCAGACGACGTGACGCGCGGTGAGCGCGAGCCGGTCGACGTGCTCTCCCCGGACCGGACCGACTCTCCCGGCCCTTCCGCCGGTGCGTACGGGGGCGACCCAGGCGTGTCCGTCGCCGGTCAGCCAGGCCACCCGTTCGGCGTCGGCGGCCCAGAGCCGGGGAGGCCGCGCGAGGGAGGCGACCGGCATCGACCGGCGGGCGGCCGTGTCGTGGATCTCCAGGGTCCCAGGCTCGGTCCAGACCAGCACCTTGGTGGCGGTGATCGCCTCCAACGGGCGCGACCCCACCGGCAGGGTGAACACGGCCTGGGGCCACACCCGTTCGACCGCGTCGCGCGGTTGCCGGGGTGCGTCCGCAGGACGCGGAACCGGCCCGCCCCCACCCCAGCCCAGGACCGCCGCGCACCCCACCACGCAGGCCGCGGCCAGCGTGCCCGCCGCGCGCCTGCGCCGCCGCGCGCGTCGCTTGGCGCGCACGCCGGTCAGGACGTCCCGGTCCTCGGCCCGGTCGGCGATCGTGCGCAGGGCCCCGGCCAGCTCGTCCTCGGTGATCATCGCCGCCTCCCGGTGAATGCTCGTGCCCGGACGCGCAGCGTGGCGAGCGCCCGCGAGGCCTGGCTGCGGACGGTCGCCGGCGAGATCCCGAGCCGCGCCGCGATCTCCTGGTCGGACAGGTCCTCGTGGTAGCGCAGCACCAGCACCGCGCGCTGCCCGGCCGGCAGGGCGCGCAGCCGCTGCCAGATCTCGCCGAGCTCGGGCTCGTCCTCGTGGACGGGCGACGGCACCTCGGCCGTGAGGTGTTCCCGCCACCGCCGACGCCACCAGCTCACGTGCTGCCGCGCCATGATCGTCCGTACGTAGCCCTCGGGGTCGTCCTTGTTGCGCACCCGCCGCCAGGAGGAGCCCAGCTTGAGCAAAGCCTCCTGGACCAGGTCGGCCGCGTCGTCGGCGCTGCCGGTCAGCACCAGGCCGTAGCGCAGCAGCGCGTGGCTCCTGGCGCGGACGAACTCCTCGAACTCCACCACCCAGGGACGCGGCGGCGGGCGTCGTTGTTGCAAGAACTTCTGGACGCCGCTCACGCGTCCCTGGTCGGTTACGGGCGGACCAGTAGGACGTTGCCGAGGGAGCGCTGGCCGGCGGCGTCGGAGGGCCGGTTGACGATGCCGCCGGGGGTGACCATGACGCTGGAGCCGCCCCCGTCGAGGTTCATCGCCTCGCGGGCGCCGAGCAGCTTCATCAGCTCGGCCGTCTGCGCGATCCCGAGTCCTTCGCTGTAGCCCTCCTGGCGTCCGTCGACGACCACGAGCATGAGCCGGCCCCGATCGTCCATGCCGATCATGGATCGGGGGTTGGCGCGTACGGTCCAGTTGTAGGTGAAGGTCTGGTCGGCGCCCTCGCGGACGAGGCCGTCGGCGGCGGCGTTCACGGAGACGCGGCCGTCGCGGACGAGCGTGGGGCCGACCTGGAGGATCGTGGTGTCGCGGGTGAGCGGGACCCGCCGGCCCCGGCTGTCCTCGACCCGCTCGCTCACCCGCAGCCGCTCGCCCGGCTTGACGTGGGCGAGCAGCCAGGCGGCGCTGTCGCCGATGGCCTGGACGGTGGATCCGCCGGCGGGGACGGCGGCGCCTCGGGAGGCGTTGACGGCGGTGACGGTGCCGCGCGCGTCGAGGACGGCCTCGGCGCCGGCGCCGGTGGGCGGGGTGCCCCATTCGGGCGTGAACAGGACCAGTTCGCTGTCGTCGGTGCACTTCAGGTCGTGCTGCGGCTTCTCGGTCGGCTGGTCGCCGCCCACGCCGCCGCAGTTCCAGATCTCGCCCGGCACCCGGTTGACGCCGTCGATCTCGGCACTCGTACGTCCGGCGCGCAGGGTGACGCGGGCCGTGTAGGCGTCCACGTCGACCGAGCGGCCGCCCCGGGTGATCTTGATGCCGCCCCGGCCCTGGGTGGCGGAGCCGATGAGCTTGCCGTCCTTGACGTACATGCCGCCGGGCGCGCTGTTGTAGAACCACTGCGCGTTGATCCCTGCCACCGCGCCCGCGGCGGCGGCGAGGTCGGTCAGCTTCTCGGTGCCGTTCAGCGACGGGCCGAAGTCGGTGCCGACCGTGCCGCCGAAGGCGCGGAAGTCGACGCGGAGCACGTGCACCTTCTGCGGCGCGCCGGGGTCGGCACCGTCCTGCGCGGTGTAGCGAGTGCCGCCGGCGAACCCGGCCGCGCGGAGCCGGGCGAGCTCCGCCGCCGCCTCCGCGCTCGTGGCGTGGCGGCCGACGCGGACGGTCCAGCCGAGCGTGCCCGCGGGGCGGTCGGCGTACGCGGGCGTGACGACCTCCTCGACACGCGGCTCGTACCCCTTGCCGCGCACGGCGGCGGCGACCCGGTCGGCGATCTCGCGCGGACCCAGGGCGGTGGCCGCCTTGTCGAGCGGCCCGTCGGCGGTGTGCGGCAGGTAGACGTGCACGGTCCAGAAGTCGTTCTCGTCCTTGGCCCCGAGCGACATCGACGTGAGCGTCACGCCGGGCGCCACGGTGGTGGTCACCGGCTGCGCGCTCAGCGGGAGCCGTCCGCCGAAGAAGGAGTCGGGCCGGGTGTCCGCCAGGGCGGGCGCGCTCGCGGTCAGCATGATCGCGGCGGCGGCCACGGCGGAGAGAGTGTTGCGGTGCATGTACGTCCTCGGTCCGGAACAAGATGGTGCCCGGGCAGTCAACGGCCCGCCCGTGACCCGGGACCGAACGCCGGGCGCTCGCGGCGCAGCGCCCAGGTGAACAACGCGGCCAGGCCGCGATCAGATAGCGCGGCTACGCCACGGTGCCCTCCTCGGCGCTGACCAGCTCGGCGATGGTGGCGAAGAACGCCGCGACGCCCGGCAGGTTGGCGCCCTTGGCGCGGGAGGCGGCATAGTCCTCGGGGGAGCGCCAGTCGACGACGTCCAGCCATTCGCCGCCGGGCAGGCGGATCAGGCGGGCGCCGAGGAAGCCGTCCCGGTCGGCGCGGAAGTCGGCCAGCATCGCGGGCCGCGCGGCCAGCATCTCCTCCTCCCGGTCGGGCGACACCTTGAAACGGGTGAGTTCGACGGTGATGCTCATGGGGGTGTCCTCCTGGATTCGACCGGTACGAAGAGGACCATATAGTCACTCTTTCTGATAGTCAAGATTAGTGACTATACAGGCGACCATGCCTGCGCCGACGAGCACCGCGGCCCCCGCCAGCGTGACCGGGTAGCCCACGGCGGCGGCCACCGTCAGCGTCACCGCCCCCACGCCGAACGCCACCACGGACCCCGCGCTCGACATGGCGCTGTAGTCCGCGCCCGCCGTCGCCGGGCGGGACAGCCGCATCGTCTCGGCCGAGACCACCGTGGCCGCCGCCGCGTAGGCCACCTTGAACAGCAGGATCGCGCCCCCGGTCAGCACCGGCCAGCCCGCCCCGCGAGCCACCGGCAGCAGCGCCACCACGCTCACCAGCAGGGCCGCACCCGACCCGGCCAGGCAGGCGCGCGTGCCGAACCGCGCGACCAGGCTTCCGGCCAGCAGCGCGCCCGCGATCGCCACCGTGTCGCCGAGCAGGCTCGTGACCAGGCCGATCGACGACAGCGACCAGCCCGCGTCCACCAGCATGGGGCTGACCAGGGCGTACGCGGCGAAGATCCCGGCCAGGAAGCACGGCTGCACGAGCAGCGTCCACCGCGCCCTGCGGCGGTCGGCGAACACGCCGAGCAGCGCCGCGTACCGTTCCCGCAGGCCGGGACCCCCGGCGGGCGGCGGCCCCTCGGCCAGCCGCAGGATCTGCACGGCCGGCAGCACGGTCAGCGCCGCCAGCGTGAGCAGCGCGCAGGCCCAGCCGAACTCGGCGTAGACGAGCAGGGAGACGCCGCCGCCGACCAGGCTGCCGACGTAGCCGCCGGCGACCTGGATGCCGTTCGCGATCCCGCGCTGCCCGGGGCGCAGCAGCCGGACCACCAGCGCGTCGACGGCGATGTCCTGGGTGGCCGAGAGCACCCCGGCGGCAGCGGCGGCGAACAGGACGAGGCCGAGGTCGTCGACCGGGTCGAGGGCGACCAGCATCAGCAGGGTCAAGGCCAGCGCCGGCTGGAGCACCAGCAGCCAGGACCGGTAGTGCCCCCGGCGGGCCGAGCCGAACCGGTCCACCAGCGGCGCCCACAGCATCCGCAGCGCGGTCAGCATCCACACGGCCTGCAGCAGCCCCAGCGCCTCCAGGCCGGCGCCGCGCTCGCGCAGGATCGAGGCGAGGGCGGTGCCGAAGAAGGCGGTGCCGAGGAACTGCGTGGTGTAGAGCGCCGCCAGCAGCGGGTATCCGGCCCGTGGTGTCTCTGCCCCTGACATGCGGCACATTCTGGGCGCGCCACCGCCCGGCGATGGCGGCATATGTCCTCAATCCTGGGCGTTAGGTCCGGTAAAGGGACGCCGGGCAGAGGAGAAGCGTGAACCGCCGTGTCGTCATCGTCGGCTATCCCGACGTCGAACTGCTCGACGTGGCCTCGCCCGGCGACGCGTTCGCCTCGGCCAACCGGGCGGGCGCGCGGCCCCCGTACACGGTCGAGCTCGCCACGGTCGCGGCGGCCACCATCCGCAGCTCGTGCGGGATCACGCTGGTCGCGCAGCGGGAGCTGGAGCGGATCACCGGCCCGGTCGACACGCTGATCGTCGCCGGCGGGCACGGGCACGTGGCCGCCCGCGAGGACCCGCGCCTGGTGGACGAGGTCCGCAGGATCGCGCGCGGCAGCAGGCGCGTCGTGTCGATCTGCACCGGCGTCTCGGTGCTCGCCGCCGCCGGGCTCCTCGACGGCAGGCGGGTGGCCACCCACTGGCGGCACGCCGCCGAGATCGCCGCGCGCTTCCCGGCCGTCACCTTCGACCCGGTGCCGCTGTACATCTCCGACGGCCGGCTCCACACCTCGGCCGGGGTGACCAGCGGGCTCGACCTCAGCCTCAGCCTCATCGCCGACGACCACGGCCCGACGCTGGCCAGGAAGGTCGCCCAGACACTGGTCACGTACCTGCACCGGCCCGGCGACCAGGCGCAGATCAGCATGTTCCTGTCCACCTCGCCGCCCGGCAGCCGGGTGGTGCGGGACCTGGTCGCGTACATCACCGGGAACCTGGACGCCGACCTGTCGGCGGCGGCGCTCGCCGCCCGCGCCGGGATCAGCGTGCGGCACCTGCGCAGGCTGTTCACCGGACAGCTCGGCACCACGCCCGGCCGGTACGTGCGCGCGGCGCGCACCGAGGCGGTCGCGCACCTGCTGGCCTCCAGCGACCTGCCGCTGGACACGATCGCCCGGCGCTGCGGGTTCGGCTCGACGGAGACGCTGCGCGAGGCCTTCCGCGACCGGTACGGGACCAGCCCCGCGCGCGGGCGGCAGGCCGCCGGGCGCTGACGGGACGCGTATCGCGGAAATCCGGCCAGGGACGGCGACGGGCGGCGCGCCGGGGGTCAGGATGCGGGTATGGCTACCGAGAAGACGATCGCGTTCGTGCTCTACCCCGGCTGCACCATCCTCGACCTGGTGGGCCCGCTCCAGGTGCTCTCCACGCTCGCGGCGATCCGCCCGGAGTTCCGGGTGGTCGTGGTCGCCGAACGGCTGGACACCGTCGAGACCGACACCCCGCTCCAGGTACGCGCCGGGCACACGTTCGAGCAGGTGCCCGCGCCGGACGTGCTCGTGCTGCCCGGCGGCGAGGAGGCGACGATGCGCGCCACCGCCGACGAGACCCTGCTCGCCTACGTGCGCGCCGCCGCCGCGACCGCCCGGCCGGTGGTCTCGGTGTGCACCGGCTCGTTCATCCTCGGCGCGGCCGGGCTGCTCGACGGGCGGCGGGCCACCTCGCACTGGTCGATGGTGGACGCGCTGGCGGAGTTCGGCGCCGTGCCGACCCGCGAGCGGTGGGTGGCCGACGGGCCCGTGCTCACGGCCGCCGGCGTCTCGGCCGGCATCGACATGGCGCTGCACCTGGCCGGCGAGCTGGCCGGCCCGGAGACGGCGCGGGCCGTGCAGTTCGCCATCGAGTACGACCCGGAGCCGCCGCAGGGCACGCTGGACTGGGACCAGGCGCCCCGCGCGGCCTACTCCTTCGTCACCCGCAAGTGGGTGCGCGACGCGCTCGGCGAGACCCCGCTCGCCGACCGGCTGATCGCGCGCCTGGGCGACGGCGGCTGAGCCCCCGGCTCAGCCGATCCCGCCGACGATCTCGGCGACCCGGCCCGGCTGCGACAGGAACGGCGAGTGCGAGGCGTCGAGCCACACCGTGGCGGTCGGGTCGTCCGGGAACGCGGCGTCCGCCTCCGCCACGAACTTGTGCTGCAACGGCGGCCTGATCGTCATGTCGCGCGCGCAGCCGACGTACGTGCGCGGCACCGAGCCCCAGCCCTGCCGGGTCAGCGTCGTGGTGCCGAGCGCGATCCCGGCCGGGGCGTCGGGCGTCATCAGCGCGATCGCCGCGTCGGCGGCCTCCGGGTCGATGTCGCCGTAGAACGTCTCGCGGAGCTGCTGCCGGTAGGCGTCGTCGGAGGAGGCCACGTCCAGCCGCAGCGCCCCGACCGCCGCCGGGTCGGCCCGCACCGACGGCCCGATGAGCTCGCCCTCGTTCTCCGGCATCAGGGCGTAGTCGAACGCGGGCACCCCGGAGGCGGGCATGAACGCGGCCAGGTACACCGCGTGCGCCACCAGCTCGGGGGCCTGCTCGGCGGCCCTGGTGAGCACCGTGCCGCCCATGCTGTGCGCCACGACCGTCACCGGGCCGCCGCGCCCCAGCCGCTTGAGCTGCGCGACCAGGTGCTCGCCCGCCTCGTCCAGAGTCACCCCCGCCACCGGCGACGGCTCCGTCGCCAGGTGGGCGGGGTCGAACGGGCGGCCGGTCACCGACCGGGGCCGCCGGGCGCGCAGCCCGTGCCCCGGCAGGTCGACCGCCAGGGCCGGCCGGCCCGTCTCGGCCACGCGGGCCAGGACCTCGCTCCAGCACCAGGTGCCGTGCCAGAAACCGTGAACGAACAGCAGCGGAGTGCGCATCGATGCTCCTCGGCGTCGGGAATGTGTGCCGCTAGGGGAGACGACCGCCCGTCTGCGTCTGTGACTCAGGCCAGGCGTGTCCTGGCTCACACCGGGCGGTGATGCCATGACGATCACATGACCGTCCGCCAGGCCACCCCCGCCGACGCCGAGGCGATCGCCGGCATCCACGTACGCTCCTGGCAGGCGGCCTACCGGGGCCTGATGCCGCAGGATTACCTGGACGGCCTGGACCCCGCCGCCCGCCTCCCGAGGTGGCGGCGCCTGCTGGGCGAGACCGCCTGGCCGAGGAGCGGGATCCTGGTGGCCGAGGACGACGGCGGCGTCACCGGCTTCACCGGCTTCGGGCCGGCCCGCGACCCGGATCAGGACCCGGCGTCCGTGGCCGAGATCACCACCCTCTACCTGGCGCCCGAGGCGTGGGGACGCGGGATCGGCGGCGCGCTCCTGGGCACGGCCGTGGACGCGCTGACCGGGGCCGGCTACGGGCTGGCCACCCTCTGGGTGCTCGACACCAACGCGCGTGCCAGGCGCTTCTACGAGGCGCTCGGCTGGCGCGGCGACGGGACGGTCAAGCCCGACGACCTGCGGGGCTTCCCGCTCACCGAGGTCCGCTACGCGCTCGCGCTGCGCACGTGAGCACGACGCCGCCGAGCGGGGCGTGCGTCTATGCGGTGAGGCCGGACTCCAGGCGGGCCAGGGCGCGGTCGACCTCGGCGGGGGCGTCCATGCCGGCGTCGTGGGCCCACTCCAGCCAGATCAGCGCCACGACGCCGAACACCGCGCCGACGGCGTCGCGGACGCGCGGGTCGCCGGCGTCGCAGCCGGCCTTGGCGGCCACCAGGTCGCGGACCTCGCCGACCAGGCCGGGGCTCCTGCGCAGGTTGGCCACCAGCAGCTCGGGCACGGTGGCGGCGAACACCTCCCGCGCGTGCCCGGCGGCGAGTTCCTCGGCGGTCAGCTCGGCGAACGCCTCGCGGAACGCGCCGCGCAGCACGGTGAGCGGCGGGCCAGGCGGCTGCGCGGCCAGGGCCTCGACGAGCGGCGGGAACCGGTCGAGCGTGACCAGGTGCTCCTTCGTCGGGAAGTAGCGGAAGAAGGTCGCGGGCGAGATCTCGGCCGCGTCGGCGATCTGCTCGACGGTGGTGGCGCCGTAGCCGCGCTCGCGGAACAGCCGGAACGCCTCGCGCAGGATCGCCTCCCTGGTCTTGGCCTTCTTGCGCTCGCGGAGCCCGCCGTCAGTCATGCGCCCGACTCTACCGCGCCCCCAAATGATAGTCTCCTCTCAAACAAGAGTGAACTATCGGAAACTGGAGGCCCGACATGGGCGACGTCAACGGCCTGCACCACGTGGGGCACATCGTGCGTGACATGGACGAGGCGATGGAGCGCTACCGGCGGCTGGGCTTCACGGTGGCCGAGCCCGCCTACCCCGAACTGCCGGGCATGGCCGAGCCGGTCGGCGTGGTCAACACGCACGTGTACTTCCCGGGCGGCTTCGTCGAGCTGGTGTCCGCCGGTCGCGTGCCCGCCGGGGCTCGACCGATCCCGCTGCGGGTGCCCGACGACAAGCTGCCGGGCCTGACGGCCGCCGTCCGCGCGACGGCCGCGAACATCGCCGCCTTCCTCCGGCGCTTCCAGGGCCTGCACATCGTGATCGCCGACACGCCGGACATCGACGCCGTCGCCGCGCGGCTGACGGCGGCCGGGGTCGGCCACGGCGGCGTGCACGCCGTCCAGCGGCCCGTCGAGACCGCCACGGGGACCCGGATGGAGCCCGCCCGCTACCTGGAGCTCTCCCACCCCGGCCTGCCCGCGGGCCGCGTGCCGGAAGGCCGGGTCGGCTTCGCCCAGAACGCGCCGGTCGACGACGAGCGGCACCCCGAGCACGCCAACGGCGCGACCGCCCTGACCGGGTGTCTCCTGCACGTCGCCGCCCCGGACCTGGCCGAGGTCCGCCGCCGCTACGCCACCTACTTCGGCCCCGCCACACAGGCCACCGCGCCGGACAGCGCGCAGGACAGCGCTCAGGCCGCCGCGCCGGACCGCGCGGGCGTCACCGTCACGTCGGCGCCGCAGTCCGGCGGGGCGCCGCCCGCCCTGCCGGGGTTCGCCGGCTTCACGGTGTCCGTACGCGACCTCGACGCCACCGTGCGGCACCTGGGCGGCAACGGCGTCGCGTTCACCCGGACCGGCAGGCAGGCGGCCGTGCCCGTCCTGGGCACGACGATCGTCTTCCGGCAGGAGGCCGGCTGACGCGCCCTCAGACCACGCAGCCGTCGTGGTGCGGATCCGGAAGCACGACCGCACTCTCCGCTATACGCCGATAAGTCGGGCACTGGGTGAAGTCGTCGGCCGTGCACCGCATCAGGTGCTCGATCAGCGCCTTGGACGCCGAGATCTCCTGGAGCCGCCGTTCGAGCTCGGCGTGGTGCCGCTGGAGGAGGGCGTGGCGTTCCGCCTGGCCGGTGACGCCGAGGATTTCCCGGATCTGCTCCAGGCTCATGCCCGCCGCCTTCGCCCGGATGATCGTCATCACGTGGATCAGGTGGTCCTGGGTGTAGCGGCGCCGCCCGTTGACCCGGGCGGCGGGCGCGATCAGCCCCATCGCCTCCCAGTGCCGCAGGACGTGGGGAGCGAGGTCGAACCGCTCGGCCAGCTCCCCGATCTGCATCCACTCGCTCGACTTCATGTTCACATTAACTTGCAGAACCGTGCCCGAAGTCAAGCGGCCAACTATGCAACCGATCGGTCGTTAATATAGTTTGAGCCGCATGACGAACGACGACAGGCGGGCGCCGCACTTCAGGTCCCGCTGGATCACCGGCCCGGCGAGCGGCAGCACCGGCCCGCTGGTGGCGGCCCTGACCGACTACCGGGCGCAGCGGCTGCTCGACCTGCCCGGCATCGCCCGCCGCGCCCGGTCGCTGAGCCGCCTGTGGCCGGGCCTGACGGGCGCGGTCGGCATGTGGCTCTGGGCCGACGTGCCCAGCCGCCGTGTCGGCTCCCTGTCGGTGTGGCGCAGCGAGGAGGATCTCCGGGCATTCGTCCGGGTCCCGGAGCACGTGCGGATCATGCGCGACTACCGCCACCGGGGCACGCTGGACTCCCGCACCTGGCAGGTCGACACCCTCGACCGGGCCGCCCTGTGGCGGGTGATGACCGAGTGAGCCGCGCCCCGAACCCGGGGTGGCACAGTGGGCGGTGAGCGAGACGAACGGAGCGCCACGATGAGCCGCCACTTCCAGGTCACCTTCGACGCCCACGACCCGAAGGCGCTGTCGACCTCAAGAACCGCGTCCATCTGGACGTCCGCGCCGCTCCCGGGCTGGTGGGTGCGGAGCGGATGGCGGCGCTGAAGGCCACCCTCACCTCCACGGGGGAGCCGCCTCCTCTCACGGGGGGAGGCGGGCCGGGGGCGGCGCGGACACGATGGCTGCCATGAGCCTCACATCCGCGTCCCGCCCGTCCGCGCCCGCCCGGCTCACCGTGTGGGCCGGCCGGGCGATGATCCTGATCGCCGCCGCGCACACTCTGATGTTCGCCCCGCTCGCCCCCTGGTCGAGCTGGTTCGCCGGGGAGCTGCGCGACCGTTCCGCCGGGAGCGAGTCCCTGGTCACGTTCTGGGCGCTGCCCGGCGGCTTCGTCGTGGTGCTCGTGCTGCTGGGGCTCCTGGTGGCGCGGGCCGGGCGGCAGGGGCACACCGTGCCCGCGTACGTCGGCTGGGCCGTCCTGGCCTGGGGGGCGTTCGCCGTCGCGCTGCTCGGGCCGAGCGGCTTCCTGACGGCGGTCGTTCCCGCCGGGCTGCTGATAGCGGCCGACGTGATCGCCAGGCGGGCCGCCCGCCCCGGGCTCAGGAGGGCGGGAGCGGGCGGCGCATCGGCGTGAGCAGGCCCGACAGCGACACCAGCACGCAGCCCGCGCCGGCGACCACGGTCACGGTGGCGACGCCGTACTCCGCCGCGCCGAGCGTGAGGAGCGCGGCGCCTGCCGGGCCCAGCACGTAGTGGACCGTCCAGAAGGCTGCGGTGACCCGGCCCAGCAGGTGGCTGGGCGTCACCTCCTGGCGGAACGACTGCGAGCAGATCCCGGCCACGGCCGTGCCGAGCACGAACAGCGCCATCAGCACCGCCACCGCGGGCACGCCCGTGGCCAGCCCGACGCCGCCCATCGCCAGCCCGGACAGCGTGGTGGCGCTCACCCAGGTGTTGCCGAACCCGATCGCCTTGCGGATGCGGCCGATGAGCGGCGCGCCCACGATGGCGCCGACGGCCGCGCAGGCCAGGACCAGGCCGACGGCGTCGTCGTTCTGGCCGAGGTCGTGCTTGAGGTGGTAGATGAGCACGTCGTCCACGCCCGCCGTCAGGAAGATGAAGAACGTCAGCAGGATCGTCAGCGAGCGCATCACCGGGTGCCGCCACAGGAACCTGGCGCCTTCGAGCAGGCCGCCCCGGTCCGCCGGCGCCGCCGCCGCCGGGCGCAGCCGGATCAGCATGAGGCCGAGCGCGGACACCACGAACGTCACGGCGTCCACGCCGATCGCGACCACCGGCCCGAACGCCTGGGAGATCACCCCGACCAGCGCCGGGCCGCCGATGCCACCCACCGCGTAGATGGCGTACAGGCGGCCGTTGGCCTGGGTGATCTGGTCGGGTTCGACCAGGCTGGGCACCACGGCCACGTAGGCGACCTGGAAGACCATGCCCAGCGCCGCCCCGAGCGGGACGATCACGTACAGGAGCCAGATCTGCGGGCCGGCCATCCACACGAGCGGGATGGCGGCGTAGAGGGCGGCGCGGGCCAGGTCGCAGCCGATCAGCAGGCGGCGGCGGTCCACCCGGTCGACCAGGTGGCCGGCGAACACCCCCGTCACCAGTGAGGCCGCGCCGGACAGCCCGGTCAGCAGGCCCATCTGCACGACGGAGCCGGTCGCGTGCAGGACCAGCAGCGGGATGGCCACCGTCGAGAACGAGTCGCCGGCCACCGACAGCGCCTGGACCGCCAGGAAGATGTTGAAGTTGCGGTTGCGGAAGAGGTTCATCGGCTGCCGATCCTGCCGGATCACCGCCCCGCGCCCGCCGCCGGGGCCCCCGGTCAGCGGGCGAACGGGTTCCCGCCCGACGCGACAGCCGCGAACAGCGCGCTCCCGTACGTGTCGTACAGGTGCCGTTGCAGGGCCGGGCCGAACGTCACCCGCGCGACGCCGAGCCCGGCCAGCTCCGCCGGTGAAAGCGCGCCGCCCCCGTAGGCGACGTTCACCGGCCCGGGAATGCCCTTCGTCAGCGCCCGGATCACCTCGGGGTCGCCGGCGCCGATCGGGTAGACGCAGTCGGCCCCGGCCTCCAGGTAGCGGGCGGCCCGGTCGAGCGCGGCGGCGAGCTGCGCCTCCGGCGGCCCGGACCGGCGCAGGAACACGTCGATGCGCGCGTTGACGACCAGGTCCGCGCCGATCGACGCCGCCGCCTGGCGGACCGCGGCCAGGAAGCGGGCCTGCTCGGCGGCGTCGGCGAGCTCGCCGGTGGCGGGGTCGGAGTCCTCCAGGTTCAGCCCGGCCGCGCCGGTTGCGGCGAACCGCTCGGCCAGCTCGGCGGGGTCGAGCCCGTAGCCGCGCTCGAAGTCGACGGTCACCGGCGCGTCCACCGCCCGGACGATCCGCGCGGCGGCGGCCAGCACCTCGCCGACGGGGGCCGCCTCGCCGTCGTCGTAGCCGAGCACCGCGGCGGTGGCGGCGCTGCTGGTGGCCACGGCCGGGAACCCGGCCGCCACCGCCAGCCGGGCCGAGGCCGCGTCCCAGGCATTGGGCAGCACCAGCGGCGCGCCGGGCACGTGCAGCGCGCGGAGTGTCGAAGCGTCACGGTTCACGGGGTTCCTCCGGGGTCGTCATCGAACGGTCTCCGGCCTGGGCACGGAGGTCAGGGCGGTCCGCCCGCGCGGCATGCCGAGGGCGGTGAGCAGCCCGGCGAGGGCGAGCGCGGTGACCGCGCCCATCGCCGCCGCGAACCCGGCGCCGAACTCCGCGGGCGAGGCGTAGCCGCCGGTCGCGGCGAAGACCGCGACCGAGACGGCGACGCCGAGCACCCCGCCGAAGATCCGCAATGTCATGAACGCGCCGGACGCCTGGCCGATCTCGTGCGGCAGGACCGCGCCGACCGCCGCCTTCTGCGCGGCGGGCATGGCCATGGTCAGCCCGGCCCCGCTGGTGATCAGCGCGGGCAGCAGTTCGAGGTAGCCGGCGCCGGGCCCGGCGGCGAGGGCGATCCAGCCCATGCTCACGCTCTGCAGCAGCAGCCCGCCGGCCACGAACGTCCGCTCGCCCACCCTGTCGGCCAGCCGCCCGGCGATCGGCGCGCACACCATGAGCGTCGCCGTCCACGGCATGAGCCGCAGCCCCGCGCCGAGCGGCCCGTCGCCGTGCACGATCTGGAAGTACTGGGCGAGGAAGAACATCGTGCCGTAGAGCGAGGCGAAGACCAGGAAGTTGGCCGAGGCGGCGGTGGCGAACGCGCGCAGCCGGAAGAACCGCATGGGCAGCATCGGCGCCTCCGCACGCCGTTCCCAGGCCACGAAGGCGATCAGCAGCGCGACGCCGAGCAGCAGCGTGCCCAGCACCTCGGTGCTCCCCCAGCCCGCCGCGTTCCCGCGCACCAGCCCCCACACGACGCCGAGCGCGCCGAGCGTCACCAGCGCGACGCCGCCCAGGTCGAGCCGGTTGCGCGGGCCCGCGCTCTCCTCGACGCGGCGGACGGTGAGCGCGATCGCGGCCAGCCCGATCGGCAGGTTCAGCCAGAAGATCCACTGCCAGGCGAGCCCTTCGGCGACGACCCCGCCGACGAACGGCCCGCTGAACGTGGCCAGGCCGGTGAGGCCGAGGTACAGCCCCATCGCCCGGCCCCGCCGCTCCGGCGGGAACGCCACGGTGATCAGCGTGAGCGACAGCGGCAGCACCATCGCGCCGCCCGCCCCCTGGAGCGCCCGCGCCGCGATCAGCGTGCCGATGTCCGGCGACAGCGCGCACGCCGCCGACGCCGCCGTGAACACGGCCAGCCCGGTGACGAACACCCGCCGCCGCCCGAACCGGTCCCCCAGCGCCGCCCCCGTCAGCAGCAGGACGGCGAACGTCAGGCTGTAGGCGTTGACGGTCCATTCGAGCGACTCGATCGAGGCCGCCAGATCCTGCCGGATCGTGCCCAGCGCGGTGGTCACGACCAGGCTGTCCAGGGCCATCATGAACGACGCCAGCGAGGCCAGGCCCAGCACCCATGCCTGTCCGGGCGTCATCCGCCCTCCGTCGACACGCACGTATCCCCCTATGTCGGTAAAAGTGTGGCCGTCAGTCGCGCAGCGACCGGGGCAGCCCGAAGGACGCCAGCAGCGCGTTGTCCAGGAAGCGCGTCACCACGGCGAT
Source organism: Nonomuraea sp. ATR24 (assembly GCF_041950485.1). Taxonomy (NCBI): domain Bacteria; kingdom Bacillati; phylum Actinomycetota; class Actinomycetes; order Streptosporangiales; family Streptosporangiaceae; genus Nonomuraea; species Nonomuraea sp. ATR24. The sequence continues at coordinate 17,703 of NZ_JBGNUU010000021.1, read as the reverse complement.
CCGGTCGCCGGTCAGCGTCAGCACGAGCACGCCGTGCGCGTGCAGGATCGGCGTGCGCGGGTCGCGCTGGTAGCAGCCGAACGCCGGCTGCCCGTTGGCCCGCGTCGGGATCAGCACGTACTCGCGGCCCCCGCACATCGCGACGGTGGCCAGGAAATGACGGATGACCTCCGGGCCCTGATACTCCAGCGGCAGCGGCGGCATGGTTAGCCACGCGTCGTCGGTCAGCAGCGCCACGACGGCGTCCACGTCGCCGGCCTGGAAAGCCCGCGCGAACGCGTCGACCAGCCGCCGCTCGCGCGCCGAGCCGGGCAGCGGGGCGCTCTCCCGCCCGGGCAGCTCGCCCGCGAGGGTCGTCCTGGCCCGCTTCAGCGCCATCGCGACGGCGTTCTCGGTGGCGCCGATCATGCCCGCCACCTCGCCGGCCCGGAAGCCCAGCACGTCGCGCAGCACGAGCACGGCCCGCTGTCTGGGCGGCAGCCGTTGCAGCGCCGCGAGGAACGCCAGCGACACCGACTCGCGCAGCTCGTAGCGGGCCTCCGGGCCGGGCATCCGGTCGGCGAGCTCGTCGAGCAGCGCGTCAGGGTAGGGCTCCAGCCAGCTCGGCTCGTCCCGGCGGTGCGACGGCTCGGGCAACGTGACCTCCACGCGGTAGGCCCGCCGGTCCTGCGGACGCCGCGATCCGGCCCGCAGGGCGTTGAGGCAGCGGTTGGTCGCGATGCGGTAGAGCCAGGTGCGCACCGAGGCGCGCTGCTCGTAGCCGTCCATCCCGCGCCAGGCCGCCAGCAGCGTCTCCTGGACCAGGTCCTCGGCGTCCTGCACCGAGCCCAGGATGCGGTAGCAGTGCACCTGGAGCTCGCGCCGGTACGGCTCGACGAGCTCGCGGAACGCCTCGCCGTCGCCGCCGCGCGCCAGCGCCAGCAGCTCGGCCGCCGACGGACTCCCTCGCATGGTGGCTCCTTCTCTCCGGTGGCGCCCGCCGAACTGCCCGGTGACGCCTGACGAAGGGATGGACACCGCCGGAGCCGGAAAGTGGTCGGCCGCCGGGCGGACGTCAGCGCGGGGTGAGCATGGGCACGAGGAAACGCCTGGCCACGGCCGCGAGCTGGTCGTCGTCGTCGAGGTCGACGATCCGGCTCGGCGTCGCCAGGAAGGAGGCGGAGACCCGTACCATCAGCTCGGCCACGAGCTCGGCGTCGAGGTCGGCGGAGACGTGGCCGGCGCGCTGCTCGCGGCGGAGCTGGCCCGCGACGAACTGCCGGACGGTGGCGAGGGTCTGCCCGCCGTCGCTGATCATGGAGGGGACCACCAGGTCGGGCTCGGCGGCGATGAGGCCGCCGATGAGCGGGTTGCGGCGGATGGCGCGCAGCGAGCTCACGAAGCCGAGGACGACCCGGTCGGCGGCGGTGCGGGCGTGCTCGATGTCGACGAGGAACTGGTCGAAGTAGCGGCGGAACTCGCGCCGTACGACGTGCTCGACGAGGGCGTCCTTGGTGGCGAAGCGGCGGTAGACGGTGATGCGCGAGACCCCGGCGCGGCGGGCCACGTCCTCCATGGTCGAGCGGCGGATCCCCATGCGGCAGAACTGCTCGTAGGCCGCGTCGAGGATGCGCGCGCGGGTCTCGTCGACGGCGTCGACCCGTTCGACGGCGTCGCTGTAGGCGCGGTCCAGCAGCGACTCGGAGTCCGTCGGCGTCATGAGCACGGACAGCGCGGATTCCACGATCACCTCCCGTGAGTGATTCTGCCTCCATCACCTGGGTCTTGTGAGGGCCAGGACACTGTGCTGTGATGATACGCAGAACCAGATTTTGTTTCATCGTATCAGGAGGTGCTCTCGGCCTCGATCGAGGGAGGAGAACGCAAGCGTGGACAAGGTCAGCAGACGCTACGTGCTCAAGGCCGGCGGGGCGCTGGGCGCGCTCGGCGCGCTCGGCATCGCCACCCCCGCGCGGGCGCAGGCGCCGTGGACGTGGTCGCCCACGGGCTCCGTCGGAGGCGCCGGCGCGGGCGCCGACCCCCGCTGGGTGTGGGACGAGGAGGCCGACCCGCTGGTCGCCTCCCTCCTCGACCGGGGCGACGTGCCCCGCGTCAACGAGCTGTTACGGACCTGGACCAAGAACGACCAGCCGCTGCCCGCCGGGCTCCCGGCCGACCTGCGCGACTTCATGGAACGGGCCCGGCGCCTCCCCGCCTGGGCCGACCGGGGCAGGCTCGCCCCCGTCGTCGAGTTCAACAAGAAGCGCGGGCTCTACCTCGGCCTGCTGTACGGGCTGGCCAGCGGCATGATGAGCACGGTCATCCCCAAGGAGGCCCGCGCCGTCTACTACTCCCAGGGCGGCGCGGACATGAAGGACCGCATCTCCAAGACCGCCAAGCTCGGCTACGACATCATGTCCGCCGACGCCTACGACCCCCGCGGCGAGATGATCGTCACCTGCGTCAAGACCCGGCTGGTGCACGCCGCGGTACGCCACCTGCTGCCGCAGTCGCCCTACTGGGCGCAGGTCGCCGACGAGGAGATCCCGATCAGCCAGCGGGACATGATGGTCACCTGGCACAGCCTGCCCACGACCGTCATGCAGAAGCTCACCGCGTGGGAGGTGCCGATCCCCGCCGCCGAGTCCGACGCCTTCCTGCACTCGTGGCAGCTGTGCGCGCACCTGCTCGGCATCAGGGACGAGTACATCCCCGCCTCGTGGGCCGAGGCGAACTCCCAGGCCGCGCAGGTCCTCGACCCGGTGCTCGCGCCGACGCCCGAGGGCGTCAAGCTGGCCGACATCCTGCTCAACCTCGGCTCCGGCGTCGACGGCGGCATCCTCGGCAAGCCCATCCTCGGCGCGTTCACCCGCTTCATGCTCGGCGACGAGATCGCCTCCTGGCTCAGGATCCGCCGCGAGCTGGTCTGGGACCCGCTGCTGCGGGTGAGCTGGAAGCCGTTCATCGCCGTACGGGAGGGCCTGCTGCCCTTCCCTGCCGCGCCCGAGGCGTACTGGCTGTTCGACGAGTTCCTCCGCAAGGCCGCCCTGCTCTTCCTGTCGGAGGCGCGGCCGATCAGCATCGAGATCCCCGACACCAACCGCCCGTCCTGATCAGAAGACGCCGTGCCCCGGCCCGAGCGGCCGGGGCACGGCTCGGAGAGGAGTTCCCGGCATGGCGGAGCTGAGCAGGCGCAGGATGTTGATCTCGGGCGGGGCCCTGGGCGCGCTCGGCGCGCTCGGGATGGCCACCCCCGCCGGGGCCCGCCCGTGGACGTGGGCGGCGGCCGGATCGGTCGCCGGCTCCGGAGCGGGCGCCGACCCGCGCTGGGTGTGGGACGAGGAGGCCGACCCGCTGGTCGCCTCGCTCCTCGACCGCGGCGCCGTCCCCGAGGTCAACCGCCTGCTGTGGGACTGGACCCGCAACGACCAGCCGCTGCCCGCCGGGCTGCCGGCCGACCTGCGCGACTTCATGGAGCGCGCCCGCCGCCTCCCGCCGTGGGCCGACCACGGCAAGCTCGGCACCGCCGCCGAGTTCAACAAGGCCAGGGGACTGTACCTGAACCTGCTCAACGGCGTCGGCGGCGGCATGCTGAGCACCGCCATCCCCAAGGAGGCGCGGGCCGTCTACTACTCCAAGGGCGGCGCCGACATGGAGGACCGCGTCGCCAAGACCAGCATCCTCGGGTTCGCCGTCGGCTCGCTGAACGCCTACCGGCCCGACGGCGCCTGCGTGGTCGAGTCGGTCAAGACCCGGCTGGTGCACGCGGCGGTCCGGCATCTGCTCAAGCAGGTGCCGCACTGGCCCTACGGCATCCCGATCAGCCAGGAGGACATGCTGGTCACCTGGCACACGCTGCCGACGTTCGCGATGCGCAGGATGCGCGAGTGGAAGGTGCCGATCAGCGCCGCCGAGTCGGAGGCGTACCTGCACGTGTGGCAGGTGACCGCGCACCTGCTCGGCATCAGGGACGAGTACATCCCCGCCACCTGGGCCGACGCCGAGGCCCAGTCGGACCAGGTGCTGCCGCGCAACATGGGGCCGACGCCGGAGGGCGTGGCGCTGACCGACATCCTGCTGGACCAGCTCGCCGAGCAGACCAGCCCCGGCAGCGTCAGCCGGCCCCTGTGCAACGCGCTGGCCCGCTACCTGGTCGGCGACCAGGTGGCCGACTGGGACGGCATCGAACGCGAGCCGGTGTGGGACCCGCTGGTCAGGTCCGCCTGGCCGAAGCTGGTGCGGTTCCGCGAGGGCCTCGTGCCGCTGCCGCTGGTGCCCGAGATCGCCTGGGTGATCGACGAGGCCGCCCGGCGGTACATCATGTTCTTCCTCACCAAGGGCCGGGAGACCAGGATCGAGATCCCGACGACGAACCGTCCCGGCACATGACGGCCATCGGGCGGCGGCGCTTCCTCGGGTACGTGCTGGCGGCCCCGACGCTGGTCACCGCCGCCGGGCCGGACCCCGGGCTCCCGTCGCCGGAGATCACCGACCTGCTCGACCTCAACGACCTGATGACCGCGGCGGCGCTGCCGACCGCGAACCTGATCACGGTCGAGGTCGGCCCCGACGGCACGGTGTCGTTCGCGCTGCCCCGGGCCGAGGTGGGCCAGGGCATCACCACCTCCACCGCCATGCTGATCGCCGAGGAGCTGTCCGTACCGGTCGGGCGGGTGCGGGTCACGCTCGCCGACGCCCGCCCGGAGCTGGTGTTCAACCAGCTCACCGGCGGATCGAACACGACGTTCGCGACGTACGTCCCGATCCGGGTGGCGGCCGCCGTCGCCCGGAGCCGGCTGATGCAGGCCGCCGCCGCCGAGCTCGGCGTCGCCCCCGCCGACCTGACGCTGAAGGACGGCGTGATCAGCGGCCGCGTAGGCCGCAGCGTCGGCATCGGGGAGCTCTCCGGCAGGGCCGCCACCACGCGGACGCTGCGGGTGCCGGTCGAGCTCGCCGCGCGCGAGAGCTTCACCGTCATCGGCCGCCCGCACAACCGGATCGACGCGCTGGACGCGGTGACCGGGCGCAAGAAGTTCACCCTGGACCTGGACGTCCCGGACGCGAAACCGGCGATGGTGTGCCGCCCGCCCACCATCAACGGCAAGGTCGGCTCGGTCGCCAACCTCGCCGAGGTCCGCGCCATGCCGGGCGTCACCGACGCGGTCGTGATCTCCACCGGGGTGGCGGTCCGCGCCGCCACGTTCGGCCAGTGCGTCGACGCCGTACGCGCCCTGCGCGTCACCTGGAGGCCCGGCACCGCCGAAGGCAAGTCCGACGAGTCCGTGCTCCGCGAGCTGCGCGCCGCCGAACCGCCGCTCGGCCTCCGGCCGCCCACCCCCGTCGTCGAGGGCTCGTTCACCTTCCACTTCCGCAGCAACAGCGCGCTCGAACCCAACTGCGCGATCGCCGACGTACGCGCCGACCGCGCCGAGATCTGGTCGTCGCTGAAGTCGCCCATCGTCGCCCAGCAGGCCATCGCCGCCAGGCTCGGGCTGCCGCAGAGCTGGGTCACGGTGCACGTCACCGAAGGCGGCGGCTCCTTCGGGCGCAAGCTGTTCTTCGACGCCGCCCTGGAGGCCGCCGAGCTGTCACAGCGCGTCGGCAAGCCGGTCAAGCTCCTGTGGCACCGCGCCGACGACTCCCGCCAGGGCCGCACCCACCCGATGGCCATCTCACGGGTACGCGTCTCCTACCTCGGCGGCACCGTGCTCGGCTACCAGCAGCGGCACACCAGCGTCTCCACCGACCTCGGGCACGGCCTCGGCGAGATCATCACCGCCCTGGCCGCCCGGCTCCCCGGGGGCGACCTCAGCTTCGCCCAGACGTTCTTCCAGCTCAGTCAGACGATGCCCTACCAGTTCGGCGTCGGCGGCCGGCTGCTCAACGAGACGGACCGGGGCTTCAACACCGGCAGCATGCGCAACGTCTACTCGCCCGACGTCACCTGCGCCCGCGAGCTCGTCGTCGACCGGCTCGCCGCCCGCATGGGCCGGGACCCGCACCGGTTCCGGCACGACTTCCTGCGCGACGAGCGCTCCCGCGCGGTGCTGGCCGCGGTCGCCGAAGCGGGCGAATGGGGCAGGCCGATGCCCGCCGGCACCGCGCAGGGCATCGCCTTCCACAGCGAGTACAAGTCCGTCAGCGCCGCCCTCGTCGAGATCGACTGCCGCCCGGAGACCGTCGAGCGGCCGCTCCGCGACGGCGTGACCGGGCCCCGCGTCACCAAGGCGGTCTTCGCCGTGGACGCCGGGCTCGCCGTCAACCCGCGCGGCCTGGAGGCGCAGATGATGGGCGGCGTCATGGACGGGATCGCGCTGGCCCTCACCTCCAGCCTGCACCTGCGCGACGGCCACTTCCTGGAGGCGAGCTGGGACGACTACTTCTACACCCGGCAGTGGAACACCCCGCCCGACCTGCGGATCATCGTCATGCCCAGCACCTCCGACCGGCCCGGCGGCGCGGGCGAGCTGGGCGTCGCCGCCTCGATGGCCGCCGTCGCCTGCGCGTACGCGCGCGCGACCGGCGCCATGCCGACCACGTTCCCGATCAACCACGGGACGCTGTCCTTCACCCCCAAGCCGACCGTGCCCCCGATCCCCCCGTCCCCGGCCGACGGCCTGGACCACGCCCGCTGAAGGAGGACCCGAGTGCCCGAGCACACTTTCCGCGTCAACGGCGAGCAGGTCACCGTGGAGGTGGCGCCGGACGTGCGCCTGCTGTGGGTGCTGCGCGACCTGCTCGGCATCACCGGCCCCAAGTACGGCTGCGGCATCGACGTGTGCAAGGCGTGCACCAGCCACCTCAACGGCAAGGCCGTCAGCCCGTGCGCGATCCCCGTGGGGGAGCTGCGGCCGGACGACGAGGTCACCACCATCGAGGGGCTGGCGGCCACGTCCGGCCAGGAGCTGCATCCCATGCAGCGCGCCTGGCTCGACCACGACGTGTCCCAGTGCGGCTACTGCCAGCCGGGCCAGATCATGGCCGCCGTCGCGCTGGTCCGGCGCGTCGCCGAGGAGGGGCGTGCCGTCACCGACGCCGACCTGGACGGGTTGCGCAACATCTGCCGGTGCGGCACCTACCCGCGCATCCGCGACGCCATCAGGGCGGGCGCCGAGGCGATGCGCTGAGGTCGTCCCAGGAGGCCGGCGCGTCGCGGAAGAACGCGTCCATCCGGAAGCCGGGCGGCTACTCGACGAGCTTGCCGTCGGTGGAGACCTCGCGCATGAGCGCCGCGATCCCGGCGGGGATCGGCGGGATCGGCTCCCGCTCGATCGAGCCGGGCCCGGACCACACGAGGTTGACCTGGAGGGCGGGGTCCAGCCCGGGGTGGTCGGAGCGGTTGTGGCAGCCCCGGGTCTCGCGCCGCTCCAGCGCGGCCTCCATCGTGGCGCGGGCGGCGAGCGCCGCGGACTTCAGGTCGAAGGCGTGCGCCAGGTCCTGGAACCCGGCGATGTCCGGGTGCACGCCGACGTCCTCGATGCGCGCCTCGACGGCGGCGAGTGCGTCGAGCCCCTTGAGCAGCCCGGCCTCGTCACGCACGACGCCGGCGTGCTCGGTCATGATGTCGCGCAGCTCGCGTTGCAGCGCGCGGACGTTCTCCGGGCCGTCGGCGGCGAGCAGCCCGTCGGCCTCGGCCCGCGCCTCGCCGACCGCGTCGGCCGAGCGGCGCTGGGCGTCGAGGGCGGCAGAATACTCGGCCGCCGCCTGCCCGACGATGCGGCCGAAGACGAGCAGCTCGATGAGGGAGTTGCCGCCGAGGCGGTTGGCCCCGTGCAGGCCGCTGGCCGCCTCGCCGATCGCGTACAGGCCGTCCACGCCGGTGCCGTGGTCCTCGGGCCGCACCCAGACGCCGCCCATGGAGTAGTGCGCGGTCGGCGCGACCTCGATCGGCTGCTTGGTGATGTCGAGCATCTGCAGCTCCATCAGCGTCTGGTAGACGCGCGGCAGCTTCGTCATGATCGTCTGCCGGGGCAGGTGCGACACGTCGAGCCAGACGCCGCCGTCCGGCGTGCCGCGCCCCTGCTTGATCTCGGTGTAGGCGGCGAGGGCGACGCGGTCGCGGGTCGACAGCTCCATCCGCTCGGCGTCGTAGCGGGCCATGAACCGCTCGCCGAGCCCGTTGCGCAGCATCCCGCCCTCGCCGCGCGCCGCCTCCGACACCAGCGTGCCGGCCGCGTTCTCCGGGTGGAGGAGCCCGGACGGGTGGAACTGCACCAGCTCGGGATCGCGGATGCGGCCCCCGGCGAGCACGGCGAGGCGGAAGGAGTCGCCGGTGTTCTCGTCGCGCCTGGAGGAGGTGCGCCGCCAGATCCGGGTGTGGCCGCCGGCCGCCAGGATCACCGCGTCGGCGTGGATGACGTAGCGGCTGCCGTCGGTCAGGTCGAACCCGTACGCGCCGAAGACCGAGTTGTCGCGGACCAGGATGCGGGTCACGTACACGGTGTCGAGGACGGGCACGTCGAGGCGGGCGGCGCGGTCGATCAGCGTGCGCTGGATCTCCAGGCCGGTGTAGTCGCCGGCGTAGGCGGTGCGGCGGTAGGTGTGGGCGCCGAAGAAGCGCTGGGAGATGCGGCCGTCGGCCTCGCGGGCGAACGGCATGCCGTAACGCTGCAGGTCCTCGATGCCCCGGGCGGCGCCTTCCGTGACGATGCGCACGGTCTCGGGGTTGGCGAGCAGGTAGCTCTCCTTGAGGGTGTCGGCGGCGTGCTGCTCCCAGGTGTCGTCAGGGTCCATCGTGGCGAGTGCCGCGTTGATGCCGCCGGCCGCGAGCGAGGTGTGCGCGTCCGCCTTGGGCCGCTTGCCGACGGCCAGGACGCCGACCCCGCGTTCGGCGAGCTCGATGGCGGCCCGCAGGCCGGCCCCGCCCGTGCCGATGACCAGGACCGACGTGGCGATCCGCTTCTCTGGCGCGTACATGGCTGTTCCCTTCCGCCCGACACCGTTCCAGACATACGACTGAATAGCGGGGCGTTTTGTGACAGGGTCAGTCCACGCAGCCCTCGAACTCCGGCACGTACGGCGTCAGCCGCAGCCCGCTGCCGCCGAACCACTTCTCCAGCAGCCGGGCCGCCGTGCCGTCCTGGTACATGTCCGTGATCGCGCGGTTGACCTGCTCGCACGCCGCCACGTCCCCGAGCGGCAGCGCGATGCCGTACCTCTCGTCGGTGAAGGGCGCGTTCACGATGGCGAACGCGCCGCGCTCGCGGGCGGCGAACCCGGCGAGGATCAGGTCGCCGGTGGAGACCGCCTCCACGGCCCCCGCCCTGAGCAGGTCGACGCACTCGCCGTAGGTCCTGGCCGGGACCAGCTCGGCGGCGATCCGGCGGCCGTCCACGATGCGCGAGGTGGAGATCGAGCCCTGCGCCTCGCACAGCCTGCGCCCTTCGAGGTCGCGGACGCCGCGGATCCGCCGATAGCCGGCCCGGACCAGGATGTCCTGGTGGGAGACGTAGTACGGCCCGGCGAACGTCACCTGGGCCTTACGTTCGGGGCTGATGGAGTAGGTGGCCACCACCATGTCGGCCACGCCGTCGCGCAGCTTGGCCTCGCGGCCCTCCGAGGTGGTCTCGACGAAGGAGACCTTCTTGCCCAGCCGGGCGGCCACGTAGGCGGCCACGTCGACGTCGAAGCCCTCGAACGCGCCGCCCGGGGTGCGCACGGCCAGGCCGGGCTGGTCCGACTTCACGGCGACGACCAGCTCGTCCTTGTCCAGGATCGACGGGGCGCCGTCGAGGCCGGTGGCGCATCCGCACAACAGCGCTGCCGCGGCCAGGGCCGGGGCCATCTTCCGCATGAGCGCTCAGCGTAGGCAGCGCCCGTGACGTGCCGGTGAACGCCGGATGGCCGTCACGTCGCGGCGTAGCGGCCCGGGGTGCAGCCGTACTCCTTGGTGAAGGCGCTGATGAACGCCGACGGGCTGGAGTAGCCGACCCGCCGCGCCACCTCGGCCACCGGCTGCGTCTCCAGCAGCACCCGCGACGTGCTGAGCCGCAGCTTGGTGCGCACCCGCGAGTACGGCATGCCGAACTCGCGCTCGAAGTCGCGCTGCAACGTCTTGACGCTGACATGCAGCCGTTCGGCCCACTCCTCCAGGCGGGCGGCGTCGCCCGGGTCGTGCGAGAGCGCCCGCGCCACCGTCATCGCGAAACCGGTGCCGGTGGCGTGGTGGCCGACGAACTCGGCGGTGCTCGTGCCCAGCCCGGCCATGATGACGTCGCGGGCGGCCAGCCCCTCGGCCTCGTCGAGGCCGGGCCTGGCGATGGCCTCGATGAGCCGGGCGGCCTCCCGCCCGACGGAGACGGCCCCCGCGCGCAGCCCGGCGAGCGCCGGGGGCACCTCGCGCAGGCAGATCCGGTAGACGGTCTGCCGGTCGGCCGCGCGCACCTCGTGGGTGACGGCCCGGTGCGCCCAGAACGCCTCCCGGTGGCCGACGAACTGGGTGCGCGCGCCGTGCCTGGTGGCCAGCATGCCGTCGGGCGACCAGTAGAGCTGGTGCAGGAAGTCCTGGCGGCTCTCGGCGAACTCCAGCACGGCCGCCGAGCGGTACTTGAGCACGAGGACGCCGTCGAGGCGGCCGAGCCCGTAGCCGAACTCGTCGCAGCGCAGCGGGTCGGTCCCGACAGGGTCGGTGACCGTCACGGAGTGGCGTCCCAGCGACATCGGATGGCCTCCCAGCGACATCAGAAGCAACTTTGGTAAGGGTAACCTAACTAGGTCTCATCCCTGGTGAAGGACCCCTTCTGATGCACTCTGCCCAGCTCCGGCGTGCCGCCGGAGTCCCGCTTCTCGCGCTCGCCCTGGTCGCCGGGTGCGGCTCGGCCCCGTCCGGCGAGCAGCCGGCCGCCGCCGCCGCCGCGACCCGCGTGTTCGCCGCCGACAACGGCCAGGTCACCATCCCCGCCGACCCCCAGCGGGTCGTCGCCACCGGGTACGCCGTGCCCGCGCTCATCGAGGCCGACGCCGCGCTCGTCGGCGTCTCCCTGTGGAAGCGCGGCCTGCCGCTGATGTCGCAGGAGCACCGGGCCACCTACGACCGGCTGGAGAAGATCGCCGGCGAGACCGCGGCCGAGACCAACTACGAGGCCATCGCCAAGGTCAAGCCGGACCTCATCGTCATCGGCGTCCCCGCCCCGGTGCTGGCCGACGTGGACATGGACCGGCTCGAGTCCATCGCCCCCGTCGTCGCCATCGGCCCGACCGTCCCGTCCGCGTGGCGCGAGCTGTCGCAGCGGCAGTCCGACGCCGCCGGCCGCGCCGCGAACTTCGGCCAGGCCAAGGCCGCCTACGAGAAGAAGGCCGCCGAACTGGCCGCCAAGTACCGGGAGGCGCTGGCGGGCATGAAGTTCGGCCACGTCGGCTCGTACGGGGAAGCCGCGAAGGGGACGTTCCAGCGCGAGTTCGCCGGCTCCTGGGGCACCAACATCGCCCAGGACGTCGGCGTCACCTACTACGGACAGGTCAAGAAGAAGGGCGGAGGGAGCAGCGACGTGTCGGAGTACCCGTCGATCGAGGAGCTGCCGGCCAGTCTCGGCGAGGCCGACGCGATCACGTACTCGGTGCGGCCCGACGGCACGCCGAACGAGTCGGTGAAGTACGTGCTCGACTCCCCGCTGTGGAAGAACCTCCCGGCGGTCAAGGCCGGGAAGGCGTTCCCGATCCGCTACACCGAGGCGGCCACGTACGACTCGGCGCTGATGACGCTGGACGCCGTCGACCAGGCGCTCGCGCCGCTGGCGGCGTCATGAGCGCCGACCGCCGCGACCCCGGCCCCAAGGTCGCCGCCCACCACGCCGCCGGGACCGGCCTGATCCGCGTCCCGTACCCGATCGGCGTGCGCACCGTCCGGGTGGCCGCCCGCGAGCTGGTGACGCCGCGCATGCTGCGGCTCACCCTCAAGGGGCCGGAGCTGGACGGCTTCCACACCTACCAGGCCGACGACCACGTCAGGATCGTCTTCCCCGACCCCGACGGCGCCCACCGCGTCCCGGTGCCCAACGACAGGCTGATGCTCGACTGGCCCCGGCCGATGCCGCCGACGCGCAAGTACACCGTGCGGCGCCACGACGCGGCGGCCCGCGAGCTGGACCTGGACATCGTGCTGCACGACGGCGGCCTGGCGAGCGGATGGGCGGCCTCCGTCGCGGTCGGCGACCCGGTGACGGTCGCCGGGCCGCCGGGGGCCAAGACGTTCCCGCACACCTACGGCCACTACGTGTTCGCCGTCGACGCGACCGCGCTGCCGGCGGCGGCCCGCTGGCTGGAGGAGTCGCCGCCGGACGTCTCCGCCCACCTGGTGATCGAGACCGACGACGCCGTCGAGCACGGCTACCCGCTCGCCGAGCGGGCCGGCGTGGAGGTCGTCCGGCTCGTCCGCGAGCACGGGCGCTCGGCGCTGGCTGAGACCGTCCAGGGGCTGAAGCTGCCGGACGTCCCCGCGTTCCTGTTCGCCGCCGGGGAGACGGGCGACCTCAAGCCGCTGCGCCCGTGGAGCGAGGGCCGGCTGGACGCGCTGTTCACCGGCTACTGGAAGCGCGGAGTCGCCGGGCTTGAAGACTGAGTACCGCCCGGCCGTCCTCGCCGCGTCGGTGGTGCTGCTGCTCGCCGTGGCGGTCGCCAGCCTCTGCGTCGGCGCGCAGGCGCTCACCCCGGCTGACGTGTGGCGGGCGCTCACCGGCTCCGGCGGCGGCGACGCGTACCTGATCGTGAACGAGGTGCGGGTGCCGCGCACCGTCCTGGGCGTCTGCGTCGGCGCGGCCCTCGGCACCGCCGGCACGCTGGTCCAGACGCTGACGCGCAACCCGCTCGCCGAGCCGGGCATCCTGGGCGTGACGGCGGGAGCCGGGTTCGCGATCAACGTCGGCGGCGTGCTGGGCCTGGCGTCCGGGCAGGCGGCGCAGCTCGCGCTCGCCTCGCTCGGCGCCGTGCTCGCCGCCCTGCTCGTGTACGCGCTCGGCTCGGCCGCGCCGCTGCGCCTGGTGCTGACCGGGGTGGCGCTCAGCGCCGTGCTCTCCGGCGTCTCGCTCGGGCTGCGGCTCATGTTCCCCGACGTGTTCGACCGGTTCAGGTTCTGGTCCGTGGGGTCGCTGGCCGGGCAGGAGCAGCTCCCGCTCGCCCTGCCCGCCGGGGCCATCGCCGTCGCGCTGGTGTGCGCCATCCTGGTCACCAGGCCGCTGAACGCGCTCATGATGGGCGAGGAGGTCGCGCGGGCGCTCGGCGGGCACGTGCTGCGCACCCGCGTGTCGGTGCTGGTGCTCGTGACCCTGCTGGCCGGGGCCGCCACCGCCGCCGCCGGGCCGATCGCGTTCCTCGGGCTGATGGTGCCCCACCTGGCCAGGCGGCCGGCGGGCGCGTCGATCCCGTGGCTGATGGCGTACACGATGGTGCTGGGGCCGGTGCTGCTGCTCGCCTCGGACATCGGGGCGCGCGTGCTGCTGCCGACCGGCGAGGTGCCCGTGGCCGTGGTGACGGCGTTCGCGGGCGCGCCGGTGCTCATCTGGGCGGTACGGCGGCGCGGGGCGGTGCCGGCATGACCGGCTCCCCGGCGGCCCCGGCGCGGCGTGCGGGCGCCCACCTGGTGCTGCGCGCGGGCCCGTACTCGGTCAGGACCGGGCGCAGGACGCTCGCGGTGTCACTGGCGCTGGTGCTCACGGCGCTCGGGCTCGGGCTGCTGGGGCTGTGCGCGGGCGGGTCGTGGACGCCGCCGACGGAGGTGCTGGCGGCGCTGGCCGGGCACGGCGACGAGGTCGTGGTGGTGCGCGAGTGGCGGCTGCCCCGGGTGGCCGCCGCGCTGGTGTTCGGCGCGGCGCTCGGCCTGGCGGGCGCGGTCTTCCAGAACCTCACCCGCAACGCGCTCGGCAGCCCCGACGTCGTCGGCCTCGACGCGGGCTCCTACACCGGGGCGCTGTTCGCCATCACCGTGCTGGGCGGCACGTCCACGCAGCTCGCGGCCGGTTCGATCGCCGGTGGCCTGGCCGCCGCCGCTGCCGTGTACGCGCTGTCGCTCAGGTCCGGCCTGAGCGGCATGCGCCTGGTCGTCGTCGGCATCGCCGTGAACGCGATGCTGACCGCGCTCAACGCGTGGATCGTGCTGCGCGCCGAGCTGGAGATCGCCATGGCCGCGACCGGCTGGAGCGCGGGATCGCTCAACGGCGTCGACTGGGACGAGCTGGCCCTGCCGTTCGCCGTGGTCGCCGCGCTGGCCGGGCTGCTGGCCGTGCTCTCCCCCGGCCTGCGGCAGGCGGCGCTCGGCGACGACCTCGCGGTCGCCTCCGGCGTGCGGCTGAACCGGCTGCGGCTGCTGCTCGTCCTGGCGGGCGTCGGCTGCACGGCCACGGTGACGGCGGTGGCGGGGCCGATCGTGTTCGTCGCGCTGGCCGCGCCGCAGATCGGGCGGCTGCTGACGGGCGCCGCCGGGGTGGCGCTCGCCCCGGCGGCGCTGGCCGGGGCGGTGCTCCTGCTGGCCGCCGACCTGGCCGCGCAACTCCTGCTGGCGCCGGTCGCGCTGCCCGTGGGCGTGGTGACGACGGTAATCGGCGGCTGCTACCTGATCGGCCTGCTCGTCCGGCGGGCCCGCTGACGAGCCGCGCGGCTCACGGCAGCCAGGCGGGGAGCGCGGCCAGATGCCCGAGCTCCGCCTCGACGCGCCGCCGGTCGTCCTCGGTGAGCGTCAGGCCGCGCAGCTCGGCGATCCACGGCTCGGCGGGCTCCCCGAGCGCCGTGGCCAGGTCGGCGAGGTTCCCGAGGGCGACGGCCCGCTCGGCCGCGCCGGCGACCGCGCCGTGCCTGCGCATCCCGGACTTGAGCGCCCGGTACGCCTGAAGGTCGTCGTTCTTGAACTCCCGCAGGATCCGCGCGTTGTCGATCACCTTGGCCAGGCCGGTCAGCTTCTTCGAGCCGCCGTACTCCAGCTCGTCCGGCTCGTCACGCCGGACGAAGGTGATCACATTGCCGGACGGGTCGACCAGCGTGAACCGGGACGCGCCCGGCCGGTAGCGGGTGATCCTGGGCAGTCCGCTGTCCAGCACCTTCCCGTACGCCCGGCGCATCGCCGCCGCGAACGCCGCGTGGTAGGGCGCCACCTCGTCGACCAGGACCAGGCAGTGGGCGGACTCCTCCCGGGCCGGGTCCAGCCCCCGGGGCGCCGGTCCGAAGCGCAGCTGGAACCCGCTCCACTCCAGCGCCAGGTACACGTACGGCTTGCTCTGCCTGTAGACCGCCCTGAACCCCAGCGTCTCGTAGAACGCCAGGGTGTCCTCCATCGACGCGCACGGCATCAGCGGCACGGTCGTCTCGTTCGGCCTGACCTCGGGCTCGCTCATCCTCCGATGCTCACACCGTTCGGCGGGGCTCGCACATGGACCGTTCCGGCTCAGGGGTGCAGCGATCTGCGCACGGCGGCGTCGATCAGGTCGTGGACCTGCTCGTCGGTGAAGATGTCCGGCAGCGTCAGCTTCTCCACGATGAGCCAGTTGAGCGCCAGGTAGAGCAGCAGCACCGAGGTCGGGTCGCCGGGCAGCCCGGAGGCGGCGTGGTAGGCGACGTTGGCGTCGATGTCCTGGCGGATGCGCTCGGTCAGCACGGCGCGCAGCTCGGGACGCCGGGTCGACTCCAGCCGCAGCTCCAGCAGGGCCAGGTAGCCGGTGTTGAAGGCGGAGATCCGGTCCACCAGCTCGTGCATGAGCGCGGCGTAGCGGGCCTGGTCCTGGACGCCCTCCTGGGCGCGGGCGACGGTCGCCGCGTCGGGCAGCAGGCGCTCGTAGATCCGGCCGCCGACCTGGGTGAACAGATCATCGCGGGTGGGGAAGTAGTTGGAGGCGGTGCCGACGGGCACCCCGGCCTCGGCGTCGACGGCCCGGAACGTCAGCCCTCTTGCGCCCTCCCTGGCCAGCACCTCGATGGCCGCGTCGATCAGCGCCAGCCGGCGTTCGGGATTCGTACGCACTTGACACCACTCCACTTGTAGTACTACGGTGAAACCACTTCAAACATAGTACTACATCCGGAGTTGAGCGGTATGCGAAAGCTTGTCTACTACATCGGCGTCTCCCTTGACGGCTACATCGCCGGCCCCAACGCCGAGTTCGACTTCTATCCCGTGTCCGACCAGATGATCGCCTGGATCAACGAGCGCTACCCGGAGACGCTGCCCACCCACATCCGCAAGCTCGTCGGCCTGGAGAACGCGCCCAACCAGGTGTTCGACACGCTCGTGATGGGCCGCGGCACGTACGAGCCCGCGCTGGAGGTCCCCACCACCAGCCCCTACTCCCACCTGCGCCAGTACGTGGTCTCCAGCACGCTGAAGATCGACGACCCGACGGTGACGGTGGAGACCGGCGACCCCGTCGAGCTCGTCAAGCGGCTCAAGGCCGAGGACACCGGCATGGACGTCTACCTGTGCGGAGGCGGCAAGCTCGCCGCCACCCTGCTCCCGGAGATCGACGAGATCATCCTCAAGAGCTATCCCGTGGTGGCGGGCGCGGGCGTCCCGATGTTCTCCGGCGCGTTCCGGCCCACCCTGTTCACGCCCGCGCAGCGCAAGTCCTTCGACAACGGCACCCAGGTCACCTGGCTCACCCGAGCCTAGACAGGAGCACGCATGCACATCCGCCTTCCCGACTCCATCACCGGCGACCGGACCGGCGACCGGGCCCGCACGCCGTACCGGCACGGGCACCCGGCGCGCGACCTCAAGCCCGCCCCTCGCCCTCCGCTCCCCCGCCGCCAGTCCGCCGCCCCACGCCGCACCGGCTACTGACCGCGCCCACGCCCGTCGGGCCGGCCTCCGGAAACTCCCGGAGGCCGGCCCGACGAGGATCTAGCAGAGGCTGTTCCAGTCGATCGCCTTGCCCGCAGCGGCCTTGATCATCCGGCACGCGATGGCGGCCAGCCCGCCCGTGTAACCTCCGACGATCGTGCACACCGCCATGCCGAACAGCTGATAGACGGCATAGACGGCGCCGGCCCGCCAGCACCTGAAGCCGTCCACCGCCGAGGCGTCCGGCGGCATCGCCGGCGACTGCGGGATCGCCTGGATCTGCTCGGCGTTCAGCCCCGCCGCCAGCTCGTCCAGCACGGCGTCCGCGCCGTCCCCGAACTGCGCCAGCACCTCGGCCACCGCCGGGTGCTCCCGCAGCGCCGTCTTCCTGTCCTCGTCGCTCATGAGCGTCATGTGACGTCCCTCCTCCATGCCGATGCGCGCACCGCCTGCCGGTTCGCGCCCCGCCACCCAGACAAGCCGGGCCGCCGGGGTGTCCAACAGGGCGTCGGACGAAGCCGTCCGGACCCGGACGGCCGGCGACCATTCGTCGGACACTCTCGGTCACGGTTCATACACTGGACGTCACACGGACCGTCAAGAGGAGGGGATGCGATGAGCGAAGACCTCACGCAGGCTCCCGGGCCCGCGCTGGAGCGGGTGAACTGCCACGAGAGCCTGGTGAAGGCGCTGGCCGAGCAGTTCGCCCGGGCCGACGTGTCGCTGCGGGAGCTGCAGGCGCGGGCCGACCGGGCGGGCGGGGCGCGGCTGCCGCGCGCCACCTGCGCCGACATGCTCGCGGGCCGGCGCTTCCCCAAGAAGGCGGTGATGGTGGCGTTCCTGCGAGCCTGCCGGGTGCCCGAACCGCACATCCCCGCCTGGGAACGCGCCTGGGAACGCGTCCGCCTCAACCGCCTCCCCCTCACCCACCCCCCGACCCCCCAGTCCCCTACCGGCCAGCTCCCACC
>NZ_JBGNUU010000020.1:0-154821 GCF_041950485.1 Nonomuraea sp. ATR24 | reverse complement strand
CGCTCGAGTACCCCGAAGGGCCTTTCCGCTCGACTTGCATGTGTTAAGCACGCCGCCAGCGTTCGTCCTGAGCCAGGATCAAACTCTCCAAAAAAGGTTTGATACCAGGCAACATATCCGTCAAATACTTGACGAGGTGTTGCATGAAAAACTTCATGCACTGGCTTTTGACACACTGTTGAGTTCTCAAGAAACGGACGCGTACTTCCTTGACCGAGACCGTGGGTCTCAGCGCCGGAGGCGCTCGTTTCAGCTCCGCTAGCTTATCAGATCCGGACGATCCTTGTCAAACCGCCCGATCCGGTAGCTTCCGGACGCCCCTTCCGAGGCAACCCTCGTAACTTACCCGAACTTTCGCGCCGTGTCCAATCACGCTCTGACACGGCCGGTTGCCCGGAGATCCGTTGCAAGGGGTTTGGGGGCTGAACCGCCCCGCGTGGAAAACTGTAGCAGCCTCTGGACCGTGGAAGGTCCATTCTCGGTAACGAATGAACCTTCCCCTCGTCCGGCTAGCTCAAACCCAGCGCGGCGAGCTGGGACTCGAGGCGCTCGATGTCGGCGGCGGCCTGGTCGGCCCGCCCCCGCACCTTGGCCACCACGTCGGCCGGCGCCTTGGCCATGAACTGCTCGTTGCCGAGCTTGCCGGCGACCTGGGCGGCCTCCTTGCGCGCGGCGGCCAGGTCCTTCTCCAGTCGCTTGCGCTCGGCGACCACGTCGATCGCGCCCGCCGTGTCGATCTCGACGCCCACCCCGCCCACGGCGAACCTGGCCGTCGGGTTGAAGGTCTCCGACGGCTCGGTGAGCCGAAGCAGCGAACGGGCGGCCGACTCCTGCCCCTCGAGCGGGGTGCCGGCCAGCGCCAGCCGCGCGGCCACCTTCTGGCCGGGCTTGAGGCCCTGGTCGGAGCGGAACCGGCGCACCTCGGTCACCAGCTCCTGCAGCGCGACGATCTCCGCCTCCGCCTCGGGATCGGCGTAGCGCTGATCGGCCTGCGGCCAGGAGGACACCACGACGGACTCCCCGCCGGTGACCGCCCGCCACAGCTCCTCGGTGACGAACGGGACGAGCGGGTGCATGAGCCGCAGCAGCGCGTCGAGCACGTGCCCGAGCACCAGCCGGGTGTGCTCCAGCCCCTCGCCGAGCTGGATCTTGGCCAGCTCCAGGTACCAGTCGCAGACCTCGTCCCAGGCGAAGTGGTAGAGCAGGTCGGATGCCTTGGCGAACTCGAACTCCTCGAACGCCTCGTCAGCCGCCTTGATCACACTCTGCAGCCGCGACAGGATCCACCGGTCGGCCGCCGTCAGCGTGAGCCCTTCGAGGGGGCCGACGGTGGCGCCGTTCATCAGCGCGAACCGGGTGGCGTTCCAGATCTTGTTGCAGAAGTTGCGCGAGCCCGCCGCCCACTCCTCGCTGACCGCCACGTCCGCGCCGGGGTTGGCCCCGCGCAGCAGCGTGAAGCGGGTGGCGTCGGCGCCGAAGCGCTCCACCCAGTCGAGCGGGTCGACGACGTTGCCGAACGACTTCGACATCTTCTTGCCGTACTGGTCGCGGACCATGCCGTGCAGGGCCACCACGCGGAACGGCGGCTCGCCGTCCATCGCGTACAGGCCGAACATCATCATCCGCGCGACCCAGAAGAACAGGATGTCGTAGCCGGTGACGAGCACCGAGGTCGGGTAGAAGCGGGCCAGCTCGGGCGTGGCGTCGGGCCAGCCGAGCGTCGAGAACGGCCACAGGCCGGAGGAGAACCAGGTGTCGAGCACGTCCGGGTCCTGGACGTAGCCCTCCGGCGGGGTCTCGTCGGGGCCCACGCAGACGACCTCGCCGCCCGGGCCGTACCAGACCGGGATGCGGTGACCCCACCACAGCTGCCGGGAGATGCACCAGTCGTGCATGTCGTCGACCCAGTCGAAGTAGCGCTTGGCCAGCTCCGGCGGGTGGATGCGGGTGCGCCCGTCGCGCACCGCGTCGCCGGCCTCCTTGGCGAGCGGCGCCACGTTGACGAACCACTGCAGCGACAGCCGCGGCTCGACCACGGTCTTGCAGCGCGAGCAGTGGCCGACGGAGTGGACGTACGGGCGCTTCTCGGCGACGATGCGCCCCTCGGCGCGCAGGGCCGCGACGACGGCGGGCCGTGCCTCGAACCGGTCGAGCCCCTCGAACGGGCCGTGCGCGGTGATGACGCCGCGCTCGTCCATGACGGTCAGCGACGGCAGCGAGTGGCGGCGGCCGATCTCGAAGTCGTTGGGGTCGTGCGCGGGCGTCACCTTGACGGCGCCGGTGCCGAAGGCCGGGTCGACGTGCTCGTCGGCGACCACCGGGATCATGCGGCCGGTCAGCGGCACCTCGACCAGGGTGCCGACCAGGTGCGCGTAGCGTTCGTCGGACGGGTGGACGGCCACGGCGGTGTCGCCGAGCATGGTCTCGGCCCGGGTGGTGGCGACCACGATCTCGTCGGAGTAGCGGATCGAGACGAGCTCGCCCTCGTCCTCGCTGTGCTCCACCTCGATGTCGGACAGCGCGGTCAGGCAGCGCGGGCACCAGTTGATGATGCGCTCGGCGCGGTAGATCAGCCCGTCGTCGAAGAGCTTCTTGAAGATGGTCTGGACGGCCCGGGACAGGCCCTCGTCCATGGTGAAGCGCTCGCGCGACCAGTCGACGCCGTCGCCGAGCTTGCGCATCTGGCCGAGGATCTGGCCGCCGGACTCCTCCTTCCACTCCCAGACCCGCTGGACGAACGCCTCGCGGCCCAGGTCGTGGCGGGACAGGCCCTCGGCGGCGAGCTTGCGCTCGACGACGTTCTGCGTGGCGATGCCGGCGTGGTCCATGCCGGGCAGCCACAGCGTCTCGTGCCCGCGCATGCGGGCGCGGCGGCTCAGGGCGTCCTGGATGGAGTGGTCGAGCGCGTGACCGATGTGCAGCACGCCGGTGACGTTGGGCGGGGGCAGGACGATGCTGTACGGCTCCCGCGAGCTGCCCGGGTCGGCGTGGAAGTAGCCTTCGGACACCCATCGCTCGTAGCTTCGGGTCTCGACGTCGGCCGGGGTGTACTGGGTAGGCAGCTCTGGCGTTGTCACAGTGACCAATTCTAGGGAGACGGGAAAGGGAAACGCCCCATGGACCGGGTCCACGGGGCGTTGCCGCTGTCGCGGCGGCTCAGCGGCGGCTCAGGCCGACTTCTCGCGCGGAGTCCGCTGCTGCTTGGCGGCGAGCTGGTCGCGCGGGACGAGCGTCGGGATGGCGTGCTCCAGGACCGATTCGCGGGTGATGACCACGCGGGCCACATCCTGCCGGGACGGTACCTCGTACATGACCGACAGGAGCACCTCCTCCAGGATGGCGCGCAGGCCGCGGGCGCCGGTGCCGCGCAGGATCGCCTGGTCGGCGATGGCCTCGAGCGCGTCGTCGGTGAACTCCAGCTCGACCCCGTCGAGCTCGAAGAGCTTGCGGTATTGCTTGACGAGGGCGTTGCGCGGCTCGGTGAGGATCTGGATGAGCGCCTCGCGGTCGAGGTTGTGCACCGAGGTGATGACCGGCAGGCGGCCGACGAACTCGGGGATCATGCCGAACTTCAGCAGGTCCTCGGGCATCACGTCGGCGAAGATGTCGACCGAGTCGATCTCTTCCTTGGAGCGGATGACGGCGTTGAAGCCAATGCCCTTCTTGCCGATGCGCGACTCGATGATCTTCTCGAGGCCGGCGAAGGCGCCACCGCAGATGAACAGCACGTTGGTGGTGTCGATCTGGATGAACTCCTGGTGCGGGTGCTTGCGGCCGCCCTGCGGGGGCACCGAGGCGGTGGTGCCTTCGAGGATCTTCAGCAGGGCCTGCTGCACGCCTTCACCGGAGACGTCGCGGGTGATCGACGGGTTCTCGCTCTTGCGGGCGATCTTGTCGACCTCGTCGATGTAGATGATGCCCGTCTCGGCCTTCTTGACGTCGTAGTCAGCGGCCTGGATGAGCTTGAGCAGGATGTTCTCGACGTCCTCGCCCACGTAACCGGCCTCGGTGAGGGCGGTGGCGTCGGCGATGGCGAAGGGCACGTTGAGCATCTTCGCCAGCGTCTGGGCGAGCAGCGTCTTGCCCGAGCCCGTGGGGCCCAGCAGCAGGATGTTGCTCTTGGACAGCTCCAGGCCGTCGTCTCTGCCCCGGTCGCCGGACTGCACCCGCTTGTAGTGGTTGTAGACCGCCACCGAGAGCGCCTTCTTCGCCTTGTCCTGACCGATGACGTAGGCGTCGAGGAACTCGAAGATCTCCCTCGGCTTGGGCAGGTTGTCCCACTTGAGCTCGGAGGACTCGGAGAGCTCCTCCTCGATGATCTCGTTGCAGAGATCGATGCACTCATCGCAGATGTAGACGCCTGGACCGGCAATGAGCTTTTTGACTTGCTTCTGGCTCTTTCCACAGAACGAGCACTTCAGCAGGTCTCCCCCGTCGCCGATGCGTGCCACCCCAGATACTCCTTTGCGTGGGACCGCCCTGCTCATCGAGCAGTGTCGCCGGACATCCTCCGGACTAGGCCGAACCGCTCAGGTTTCGACGTTACCGTCTTCTGGGCCCTCAGTGAGCCCCCTAGCGGCGAGTCGCACCGGAACGTGCCCTATTGGGCACCGCTCCGGTGCGGGTCGTCTCGTCTAGGAAGCCACAGCCTGAGCTCGCTTCTTCCTGGACGGGATGATGTCGTCGATCAGACCATACGCCTTTGCCTCATCCGCGTTGAGAATTTTGTCGCGTTCGATGTCCTTGCGGACTTCGGCAGAGGTCTTTCCCGAGTGCTTCGCCACGATGTCCTCAAGGAGGGTCCGCATGCGAAGGATCTCGCGGGCCTGGATCTCGATGTCGCTGCCCTGGCCGCCGCCCTCGGTGGACGGCTGGTGGATCAGCACCCGGGCGTTGGGCAGCGCGAAGCGCTTGCCCGGGGTGCCGCCGGCCAGCAGCACGGCCGCCGCGGAGGCGGCCTGGCCGAGGCAGACGGTCTGGATCTCCGGCCGGACGAACTGCATCGTGTCGTAGATCGCCGTCATGGCGGTGAAGGAGCCGCCCGGCGAGTTGATGTAGATGCTGATGTCACGGTCGGGGTCGAGGGACTCCAGCGTCAGCAGCTGCGACATGACGTCGTTGGCCGACGCGTCGTCGATCTGCACGCCGAGGAAGATGATGCGGTCCTCGAACAGCTTGGTGTACGGGTCCATGGTCTTGGTCCCGTAGGACGTGCGCTCGGTGAACTGCGGGAGCACGTAGCGGCTTTCGATGTTCACAGTAGATACCCCTAGGAAACCGGGCCCTGCGAGGGCACCTGCCGAGCACTGCGCACGACATGGTCGATGAAGCCGTAGTCCTTGGCCTCGTCGGCCGTGAACCAGCGGTCGCGGTCGGAGTCGGCCTCGATCTGCTCCAGCGGCTGGCCGGTGTGGAAGGCGATCCGCTCGGCCAGCGTCTTCTTCACGTAGAGCATCTGCTCGGCCTGGATGGCGATGTCGGCCGCGGTGCCGCCGATGCCGCCCGAGGGCTGGTGCATCATGACGCGGGCGTGCGGCAGCGCGTAGCGCTTGCCCGGCGCCCCCGCCGAGAGCAGGAACTGCCCCATCGAGGCCGCCATGCCCATCACCACGGTGGAGACGTCGTTGGGCACGTACTCCATCATGTCGTAAATCGCCATGCCGGCACTCACGGAGCCGCCGGGCGAGTTGATGTAAAGACTGATGTCGCGATCCGGGTCGTCGGCGGCCAGCAGGAGCAGCTCGGCGCAGATCCGGTTGGCGATCTCGTCGTTGACCTCCTGGCCGAGCACGATGATGCGCTCGCGCAGCAGGCGCTGGTAAAGCTGGTCCTCAAGCCGGAAGGACGTGCCGTTCTCACGGCCTCGCGACTCAGGCTGATAGAAGGTCGGCGGGCTGGTCACAGCGTCACCTTCCGATGCGTCGTAATCGATGGGCTTTGCTTGTGACCCTAACGCGCGCCGCCCCCCGGTCATGCCCGGTCCACGTACTGTTCGCTGACGGCGCAGGTCGGGTCTCCGGCACGCGCGAAGCCCCCAGGCCAGGGGCGTGGGGGCTTCGCGCGCGCTGGGGCGGGGATCAGGCCTCGGCCTTCTCCTCGGACTCGTCCTCTTCCTCGACGACCTCTTCACCGTTGATCTCGGTGTAGATGGCCTTGAGGTCGACCTCGTTGCCCTCGGTGTCGACGACCTTGGCGGCGTCACCGATGACGGACTTGGCCTTGTCACGGACGATCTCGACCATGGCCAGCGTGAGCTGGTCGTTGTCGGCCAGGTGCTGGGCCAGCTGGTTGGGCTGGACGCCCATCTCCATGGCGCGGCGCACCACGAAGTTGGTCAGCTCCTGCTCGGTCACGCCGAGCTCCTCGGCCTTGACGATCTTGTCGAGCACGAAGCCGACCTTGATCGCCTTGGCGGAGCTGGTCTCGAACTCGGCGAAGCGCTCCTCCTCCGTCGTCTGGTAGAGACGGAAGAAGGCGTCACGGCTCAGACCGCTCTCGGCGATCTGATGGTCGAGGTTGTGCTTGCGGGCGTCGATCTCGGCCTTGAGCGCGCTGTCGGGGATCGGGATGTCGATCTTCTCGAGCAGCGTGTCGAGGGCCTTCTCGCGGGTCTGGACGACCTGCTCGATGAGCTTGTTGCGGCGGGCCTGCTCGCGGATGCTCGCCTTGAGCTCGTCGAGCGTGTCGAACTCGCTGGCCAGCTGGGCGAACTCGTCGTCGAGCTCGGGCAGGACCTTCTCCTTGACCGACTTGACGTTGATGATCACGTCAGCCTCCTCGCCGGCGTTGGCGCCGCCGACGAGCTCGGTCCTGAAGGTCTTCTCCTCGCCCGCGGACATGCCCTCGAGGGCGGCGTCGAGGCCCTGGAGCACCGAGCCGGCGCCGACCTCGTACGAGACCTCGCTGGCCTGCTGCTCCTCGATGTTCTGGCCGTCGATCTCGGCACGCAGGTCCATGACGACGAAGTCGCCGGTGGCAGCGGGCCGCTCGACGCCGGTCAGCGTGGCGAAACGCTGGCGCAGCGAGTCGAGCTGGGCGTCGATGTCGGCGTCGGAGACCTCGGCGGCGTCGACGGTGACCTCGGCGCCCTTGTAGTCGGGGACGTCGAAGTTGGGCCGGATGTCGACCTCGGCGGTGAACTCGATCTGCTCACCGTCCTCGATCTTCGTGACCTCGATGTCGGGCTGGCTGACCGGGAACACGTCTACCTCGTCCACGGCCTGGCCGTAGAGCTTGGGCACCGCGTCGTTGAGGGTCTCCTCCAGCACTACCGCCCGGCCGAAGCGCTGCTCGATGATGCGGGCCGGGACCTTGCCAGGACGGAACCCGGGGACGCGCACCTGCTGCGCGACCTTCTTGTACGCCGCATCCATGCTCGGGCGCAGCTCGTCGAACGGCACCTCGACAGTGAGCTTCACCCGGGTCGGGCTGAGCTCCTCGACAGCGGTCTTCACGGGGTGGTCTCCTTGATCAAGCTTCTGGTGATCGCGGGCGCGTCCATTCGGTACGGCTCGCGCGCCGCGCCCACGTATTGGCGCTGGGCATGCTCCGCCACGGCGGATCCAAACGCCGTCCGTCAGTCTAGGGCAGAGCAGGTAGCTCTCAGAACTCTTCGGCGATGACGCGCAGCAGCTCGATGGTCTCGTCAGGGGTCGTGCTGACGGCGCACAACCTCTCCATGACCTCGGTGTAGCGGTCCACGTCCTCGCGCTTGTCCAGGTAGAGGGCGCTGGCGAGCTGCTCGACGTAGATCACGTCGGGCAGGTCGCTGTCGGGGAAGCGCAGGATGCTGAACGCGCCGCCCTCCGCGCTGTGGCCGCCGAAGCTGAACGGCATGATCTGGATGGTGATGTTCGGCTGGCGCATGAGGTCGATGAGGTGCTGCAGCTGCGCCTTCATGACCTCGGCGCCGCCGATGGGCCGGCGCAGCGCCGCCTCGTCGATCACCGCCCAGAAGACCGGGCCGTCGGGCCTGTCGATCACGCGCTGGCGTTCGAGCCGCAGGTCGACCCGCCGCGCGATCTCCTCCGCGCCGACCCCGGCGGATCCCGCCGTGACGACCGCGCGCGCGTACTCCTTGGTCTGCAGCAGTCCCGGCACGAACTGGACCTCGTACGTCCTGATCCGGGCGGCGGCCTCCTCGAGGCCGACGTACGCCTGGAACCAGGTGGGGAGGATGTCGTTGAAGCGGTGCCACCAGCCGGGTTCGTTGGCGGTCGCGACCAGGTCCAGCACGGCTGCGCGGGCCCCGTCGTCGACCACTCCGTACAGGGTGAGCAGGTCGGCCACGTCACGCTCCTTGAACCCGACCCGGCCCAGCTCCATACGGCTGATCTTGGACTCGGACCCCCGGATGAGGTGGCCCGCCTCCTCGCGCGTGACGCCCCTGCTTTCCCTGAGCCTGCGCAGCTGGGAACCCAGGAGGATGCGCAGCGCCGTAGGCCCGGAACCCGGCTGGTTCTGCGTCACTTTGCCTCCTATCAAGGTCCGCACACACAGTGACATCTGTTTGCCGGGTATGACAAGGTCTCAACCTGGTGTCCGATTCGGATACGTATGCGGAAATCGCTCATGCTGCTGCACATTGCACATGCACGTGCATTTGGGTCTTGCAGCGACACGGGATCGTGACCCATGATGGCCTAGTGCATATTGGGCCAAACATGCACTAAACCGAAGGCGACTGGGAGGTATCGGCGGGATGGTGGAGGATCCTCTGGCCACTGCCGACTGCCTGCAGATCACCCGTGAGGTGGGCTTCGACCAGCTCCTCACCTCGGGCAAGCCGTACACCACCGCGTGCCCGCTGCCCTTCCAGGCCGACTCGGTCAAGACCGCCAGGGACGTCACCCGCACCACGCTGAGCGGCTGGGGCCTGTCCGAGCTGAGCGACGACGCGGCGCTCGTGGTCTCCGAGCTGGTGACGAACGCGGTCCGTTACGCCATGTACGCCCGGGGCGGGCGCGAGATCACGCTGCTGCTCATGCGCGTGGCGCCGCACGTCCTGCTGGCCGTGGCCGACCCGAGCGACGACGTGCCCACGCCCAAGGAGCCCGACTTCATCTCCGAGAACGGGCGCGGCCTCTACATCGTCGAGACGTACAGCCAGTGCTGGGGCTGGGACCCGCTGGCGCGCGGCGGCAAGGCCGTGTGGGCCCTGTTCCGCACCGACGAGTCCTGACCTTCAGCGCGTCCGCCGCTGGTAGGCCAGCGTGACGGCGGCCAGCAGCGGCGCCCACGTGACCAGCGGCAGATAGACGAACCCCACCAGCAGGTGCCCGGTGGCCGTCATGTCGCCGTGCGGCACCGCCCACCAGAACAGGAACGGCGTCCACAGCACCGCCAGCACCGCGACGCCCGTCCACGCCGCCGCGAGCACCGCACGGCGCGGGATCACCCTGCCTCCCGCATACGGGACCCAGCGCGGCACCACCTCGCCCCACGGCCGCACCAGGCCGAGCGTCAGCAGCCCCGCCCCCTCGGTCAGCACGCTCAGCGCCACCAGGTACGCCGGCCCTGCCGCTCCCGTCCCCAGCAACGCGCGCAGGCCCTCCTCCGTGTAGCCGAGCGGGAAGCCGAGCACCAGGCCGATCCGCCACAGCCCGGACGGGAGCGCCACGAGGGCGGCGGCGTGCGCGGCCACCACCGGCCAGCGGGGGACGACGACGGGGTTCGTACGCATGGGTCCATCGTCGTGATCACGCGCTGGCGCCGCCTCCCGCCCGCGGGCCACCGCGCTCCCCCGCCCGGGGGACGCCCGTGCCAGGATGGGCGGCATGTCCGACAGCACGGTTCACGGCACGGTCAAGGTCTGGCACGCCGAGGAAGGGTGGGGCGTCCTCTCCTCGCCGTCCCTTCCGGACGGGCACGACGCCTGGGCGCACTTCAGCGACATCATCGCCGACGGGTACCGGAGCCTGCGGGCGGGCGAACGCGTCACGTTCGACATCGTCCGGCGCGAGCAGGACGGCTTCCAGTACGTCGCCGAAAACGTACGGAGCCTCTGACCGCCGCCGCCCGGTCCGGCGTCCTGGAACTCGACCCGCGACCTCCCAAAAGCCACCCACTCAGTCACGCAGAAGGCCCCACCCGGGATCGGGTGGGGCCTTTGAGCTGGGTCGGGGCGACAGGATTTGAACCTGCGACTTCTTGCTCCCAAAGCAAGCGCGCTGCCAAGCTGCGCCACGCCCCGTCGGCGCCGGGTACGCACACGCTCCGGGACTCCGGTACGCTTACGCCCTGACGACCGGATGAAGTCTAGACCAGAGTTCGACCGGTTCGCGCGGACGTAGCTCAATGGTAGAGCCCTAGTCTTCCAAACTAGCTACGCGGGTTCGATTCCCGTCGTCCGCTCCACAGCCGTAAGGCCAGCTCGGCCCCCTGCCGTGTCAGGCGGGGGTGCACAGTCTGTTGAGTTCCGCGATGTCGGTCCGGATGTCTGTGAGCACCTCGTTCGGGTCGTCCATGACCATGCCGGTCAGGCGGAAGTTCAGTTCCTGGAACTCTCTGGCCAGCCTGGTGACCTTCTGCCCGACCGCTCCCTGGGCGTTCAGGGCCACGCCCATCAGCTCCGAGTACGCCTGCTGGGCCGCGCCTGCATGGCTGCTGCGGGTGTCGCCGGCGTTCCGGCTGTAGGCGTTGAGTGCGGCCGTCGCCTCGGCGCAGCCGATGGGGGGAACCGGGGGCAGCACCACGGACGTGACGGGGTCAGCACGGGTGGTTTCCGGGTCGGGGGGCGGCGGGTCCGAAGGCGGGCGGCTGGTCTCCCGGTCGGGCGACGGGGAGTACTGGGACTCGGACGGGGACGGGGACGGAGTCTTTGTCCCGGTGGATTGCCCGGGCGGGGCCAGGTACGCGATCAGCGCGACCACGGCAGCCACCGAGGTGGCGAGGGCGCTCACGGTCGCCGGCCAGTTCAGCTGACGGCCCTTGTCCCCGTCCGTCGCGGGCCGCTGCGCCGATCCGTTCTGCGTCATGGCCTCATCGTGGCCGAGTGATCGGGCCGGGTCCAGGAACGCGGGAGCACGCGCATCGGAGCCCGTAGGCTCGGACGTGATGCGTGCACGACCGATCTCGATGGAGGCGCTCGTCGAGGAGCTGGCCGAGGCGATCGCGGCGGGGCCGGGCGACGGCTGGGCGCGGGTGGTCGTCGACGGGGCTCCGGCGGCGGCGCCCGGGGAGCTGGCCGACCGGCTGGCGGCGCCGCTGCGGGTGCGCGGGCGGCAGGTGCTGCGGGTGTCGGCGGGTGACTTCCTGCGCCCGGCGTCGCTGCGGCTGGAGCACGGGCGGACCGATCCTGACGTGTTCTACGACGACTGGCTCGACGTGAAGGGGCTGCTGCGGGAGGTGCTGGAGCCGTTGGGCCCGGGCGGCTCGGGGCGGGTGCTGCCCGCGCTGTGGGACAGCCGCATCGACCGGGCCTTCCGGCTGCCGTACGAGACGCTGGCGCCGGGCGGGGTGCTGCTGCTGGACGGGACGCTGCTGCTGGGGCGGGGGCTGCCGGTCGAGCTGAGCGTGCACCTGTGGCTGTCGGCGGGTGCGCTGGAACGGCGCACGCCCGAGTCCGAACGGTGGCGGTTGCCGGCATATGACCGCTACGAGCGGGACGTGCGGCCCGCCGAGACGGCGGACGTGCTCGTACGGGCCGATCATCCGGGGCGGCTGGCCATGCGGGAAGGCGACTGGAACGGCGGCGCGCGGCGGCGCAGACTGGGTGGATGATCCCCAGCCACTGGTACAACATCGTTCCCGACCTGCCCGCTCCGCCTCCTCCGCCGCTGCATCCGGCCACCCGGGAGCCGGTGGGGCCGGACGATCTGGCGCCGCTGTTCCCGATGGAGCTGATCGGGCAGGAGGTGAGCCAGGAGCGGTTCGTGCCGGTGCCGCAGGAGGTGCTCGACGTCTACCGGCTGTGGCGGCCGACGCCGCTGGTGCGGGCGCGCCGGCTGGAGCGGGCGCTGGGCACCCCGGCCAGGATCTACTACAAGTACGAGGGTGTCTCGCCCGCCGGGTCGCACAAGCCCAACACGGCGGTCCCGCAGGCGTACTACAACGCGCGTGAGGGCGTGCGCCGGCTCACCACCGAGACCGGCGCGGGGCAGTGGGGCAGCGCGCTGGCGTTCGCGTGCGCCCAGTTCGGGGTGGAGTGCGAGGTCTGGATGGTACGGGCCTCCTACGACCAGAAGCCCTACCGGCGCTCCCTCATGGGGGTGTACGGCGCGACGGTGCACGCGAGCCCGTCACCGGTGACGATGTCCGGCAGCAAGGTGCTGGCCGGCCACCCGGACTCGCCGGGGAGCCTGGGCATCGCGATCAGCGAGGCGGTCGAGGCGGCGGCCGGGGCGGCCGACACCCGGTACGCGCTCGGGTCGGTGCTCAACCACGTGCTGATGCACCAGACGGTGATCGGAGAGGAGGCGCTGGCGCAGCTCGACGAGCGGCCCGACCTGGTCATCGGCTGCACCGGCGGCGGGTCGAACTTCGCCGGGCTGGCCTTCCCGTTCCTGCGCGGCAAGCTCGCCGGGGAGGGCGGGCCGGTGCTGCGGGCCGTCGAGCCGGCCGCCTGCCCGTCGTTCACGCGCGGCCGTTACGCCTACGACTTCGGCGACACGGCCGGGCTGACGCCGCTGCTCAAGATGCACACGCTCGGCCACGGGTTCGTGCCCGACCCGATCCACGCCGGCGGGCTGCGCTATCACGGCATGTCGCCGCTGCTGTCGCACCTGTACGAGCTCGGGCTGTTCGAGGCGGTGACCCGGTCGCAGACCGAGTGCTTCGAGGCCGGGGTGACGTTCGCCAGGACGGAGGGCATCGTGCCCGCGCCGGAGCCGACGCACGCGCTGGCCGAGACCATCGCCGAGGCGCGGCGGTGCGCGGAGAGCGGCGAGGCGAAGGTCATCCTGACGGCGCTGTGCGGGCACGGGCACTTCGACCTCGCCGCCTACGACCGCTACCTGTCGGGCGAGATGACGGACTTCACGCTGCCGCAGGAGCGGATCGACGAGGCGCTGAGCGAGCTGCCCGGGTGAGTCAGCGCGCCGTGGGGCGCTTGCCGTGGTTGGCCTTCTTCTTCTTGCGTGCCTTGCCCTTGCGTGCGCGCTTGGCCATGTCGCATCCCTCCTGGTGATGGGGCTCTCTCAATGTCTCCCGCATCGGGGCGCTGGACAAGCGTCCCGGTGACCTAACATTCCCCAACATATTCGTGTCATAATTTGGTGGAATCTGTTGGAAGGAGCGGGGGCGTGCTCGCACAGCAGCGTCAGCAGGCGATTCTCGAACGCGTCCGCAGCGCAGGCGGGGTCCGGGTGGCCGATCTCGTGCGCGAGCTCGGCGTCTCCGACATGACGATCCGCCGCGACCTGGAGGTGCTCGCCGAGCGCGGGCTGCTGGAGAAGGTCCACGGCGGCGCCACGACGCTCGGCCCCGGCTCGACCGAGGAGCCGGGTTTCACCGCCAAGTCGGCCCGCCAGCAGCAGGAGAAGGAGTCCATCGCGCGGCGCGCCGCCCAGCTCGTCCGGCCCGGCACCGCGGTCGCCCTGTCGGCCGGCACCACGACGTGGGCGCTGGCCCGTCACCTGATCGGGGTGCCGGAGCTGACCGTCATCACCAACTCGATCCCCGTGGCCGAGGTCTTCCACCGCAATCCGCGCGCCGATCGCACGGTCGTGCTCACCGGCGGCGTCCGCACCCCCTCCGACGCGCTCGTCGGCCCGGTGGCCGTGGCCGCGATCCGGCGCCTGCACGTGGACACCCTGTTCCTGGGGGTGCACGGGATGAGCGTGCGGGCCGGGTTCACCACGCCCAACCTGCTGGAGTCCGAGACCGACCGGGAGCTGGTCAGCGCCGCGCACCGGCTGGTCGTGCCCGCCGACCACACCAAGTGGAACACGGTCGGCATCAGCACGATCGCGGAGCTGCGCGAGGCCGACGTGGTCATCAGCGACCCCGGGCTGCCCCAGGAGGCACGTACGGAGCTGGCCGAACGCGCCGGCGAACTGATCATCGCGGAGGGCTCGCAGTGAAGCGCACCATCACCCATCTGGCCGACGGCCGGGAGCTGATCTACTTCGACCGGCGTGACGACGCCGACCGGAGCGCGATCGACCGGCGGCCGCTCGATCCCCGGCCGGTGGCGTCGGAGCTGCGCTACGACCCGCTGACCGAGGAGTGGATCGCGGTCGCCGGGCACCGGCAGACGCGCACGTTCCTGCCTCCGGCCGACGAGTGCCCGCTGTGCCCGTCGTCCGCAGAGCGGGCGTCGGAGATCCCGGCGGACGACTACGACGTGGTGGTGTTCGAGAACCGGTTCCCGTCGTTCTCCCGCAATCTCGGCAGTTACGCGGACGTGGGCGGGCTGAGCGAGGTCCGGCCGGGGGTGGGGCGGTGCGAGGTGATGTGCTTCACCTCCGAGCACTCCTCGTCGTTCTCGCAGCTCTCCGACGACCGGGTGGAGCTGGTCATGGAGGCGTGGGCCGACCGCACGGCCGAGCTGTCCTCGATCGAGGGCGTGGAGCAGGTGTTCTGCTTCGAGAACCGGGGCGAGGAGATCGGCATCACGCTCTTCCACCCGCACGGCCAGATTTACGCCTATCCGTACGTCACGCCGCGCACCAAGCTGCAGCTCGGCGCCGCCAGGCGCTATGCGGCGCGGCGGCCGGGGCGCAACCTGTTCGCCGACGTGCTGGCGGCCGAGCGGGAGGCGGGCACCCGGGTGGTGGCCGCCAACGAGCTGTGGACGGCGTTCGTGCCCGCCGCCGCGCGGTGGCCGTTCGAGGTGCATCTTTACCCGCATCGCCGGGTGCCGGACCTGGCGGCGCTGTCGGAGGCCGAGCGGGCGGCGTTCGCCCCGCTCTACACCTCGGTGCTGCGCGCGCTGGACGGGCTGTTCGGCGTCGCGATGCCGTACATCTCGGCCTGGCACCAGGCGCCGGTCCGGCAGGACCGTGAGCTGGGCTATCTTCATCTGGAGCTGTTCAGCATCCGGCGGGCGCCGGGCAAGCTGAAGTACCTGGCGGGATCGGAGTCGGCCATGGGAGCCTTCGTCAACGACGTGCTCCCGGAAGAGGCGGCACGCATGCTTCGATCACAGGTAGATCACTAATTGATTTCCGATTGATGTCGCATTACTCGTGATCTACCACTAATATCCCTTCAAGCACGGTCATAGCACCGTGTACGCCTAATCCCGGGCGAGTTGCCCGGGAGCCGGGGACCCATCCGCACCTGGGGTGAATCCACTTCGGTGGTAGGGAAGCGACTCCCATGCCCGAACCCGTCAGCTAACCCGGCCGGCAGAGGGAGAGGAAACCCCGCACGTGGCGTCAGCGTCCCCCACGCGACTTGCCATCGGCGTCGTCACCGCGGCAGCGATGACGTTCGCCACCTGGTCAGCACCGGCCGCGGCCGAGCCCAAGCCGTCCGAGAGCCAGCTCCGCGGCGACCTGAAGCAGCTCAACAAGAAGGTCGACCAGCTCATCGAGCGCTACAACGCCAAACGCGTCGAGCTCGCCAAGGCCCGCGAGGCCGCCGAGGCGGCCAAGAAGCGGCTCGCCGCCGCCGACCAGGCGCTCGCCGCCGCCCAGCTGAAGGTGGGCGAGCTCGCCAGACTTCGTTACCAGAGCGGCACGCTGGGCCTGCCCTACTACATGGTGCCGCCCGACGGGGCCGGCGCGGCCGTGGTCGAACAGCTCACCGCCGAGCAGCAGGCCATCGTGGCCGGCGTGGCCGCCGCCCGCGACGAGCAGAAGAAGGCCGCCGACGCGGCCGCCGCCCTGGCCCGCCGGCTCAGCGCCGACACGACCGAGGTGGCCAAGCAGCGCGACGAGGCCGAGGACGTCATCGGCGACATCGAGAAGAAGCTGGAGGACCTGATCCCGTTCAGCACCGGGCGGCGCTCCGACGGCACCTGGGCCCCGCAGCTGCCGAGCGGCACCGACAACATCACCGCCCGCACCCGGGCGATGAAGGCGCAGATCGAGAAGAGCTTCAAGCTGCCGTTCAGCGTCGGCTGCTTCCGCTCGGGGTCCAGCGGCGAGCACCCGCTGGGGCGGGCCTGCGACTTCATGATGAGCGCCGGCGGCTCCATGCCCACCGCGGCCAACAACGCCCTCGGCGACCGCATCGCCGAATGGACCGTGAAGAACCGGGACAAGCTCGGGGTCAAGTACGTGATCTGGAAGCAGCGGATCAATCACGGCTCCGGCTGGAACGCCATGTCCAACCGCGGCAGCATCACCGAGAACCACTACGACCACGTCCACATCTCGATGCACTGACGTGGCCGACCGGCTCGGCGTTGACAGAATATGTAGATCGGTCTAGTTTTTCGGCATGGGCAAGAAGGGGGCCGAGACCCGGCTGCGGATCCTGGAGGCGACCCAGGAGCTGGTCGAGGCGGGCGGCTATGCCAATGCCGGGCTCAACCAGGTGATCGCCGCCAGCGGGGCGCCGCGCGGGTCGCTGTACTTCCACTTCCCCGAGGGCAAGGACCAGCTGGTCGGCGAGTCGATCCGGCGCGCCGGGGCGGCGATCGGGTCGGCCTTCGACGACCTGGCCGTGGACGAGGTGCTGCGGCTGCTGGGCGACCGGCTGGAGGAGTCGGGCTGGCGCAAGGGCTGCCCGGTGGCCACCGTGGCGCTCGAGATGGCCGCCGCCAGCGACCCGCTCCAGCAGGCGTGTTCGGAGGTCTACACGTCGTGGGAGGCCGCCCTGCGGGCGCGGCTCGCGGGGCGGCCGGACGCCGACGATCTCGCCGTCACCGTCCTGGCGCTGATCGAGGGGGCGCTGCTGCTGGCCAAGGCGCACCGCAGCCGGGAGCCGCTGGACCGCGTCGCCGCCGTGCTCGCCGGGCTGCTGCGCTGACCCCTGGGGCCGCCTCCCCGCCACGGAGGCGGCTCTTTTTATGCCCAGAAAATATGTAGACCGATCTATTAGGGAGCTCCCTTGGATGCGATCGTCTTCGGCGCGACCGGCTTCGTCGGCCGGGCACTCGTCGCCGAGCTGCTGGGCCGCGGGCAGCGGGTGGCGGCGGCCGTGCGGACCGACACCCTCACCCCGTGGCTGGCCGAGCGGGGCGTCGCCACCGGCGGGCTGAACGTCGTCACCGCCGACCTCACCCGCCCGCTCACCGGACTCCCCCAGGCACGCGACGTCTACAACGCCGCGGCGCGCTTCGCGTTCGGCCTCGGCGTCGAGGAGGCTCGCGCCGTGAACGTGACCGGGGCGCTCCACGTGCTCGAATGGGCCGCCACGCTCCCCCGCCTGCGACGGCTCGTGCACATCAGCGGCTACCGGGTGAGCGGCGTCCGCCCCGACTACGCCCGGCTGGGCGCGTACGAGGCGTCCAAGGCCGAGGCCGACCTCGCCGTTCATGCCAGGGCGCGCGAGCTGGGCGTCCCGCTGACCGTCGCCAACCCCAGCACGGTGATCGGCCCCGGCCAGCACCTCGGCCTGGCCTCCCTCGTCGGCGACCTGTGGAACGGGCGGCTCCCGGCGCTGCCCGGCGGCCCGGACGTCTTCCTGCCGGTCGTCACGATGGACTACTTCACGCGCTTCCTGGCGGAGATCCCCGCCGCCCCGGCGGGCGAGGACCACTGGGTGCTCGACGACGACACGCCGCCGCTGCCCGAGCTGATCGGCCTGGTCGCCCGGCACCTCGGCGTGCGCGCGCCGCGCCGGACGATCCCCGTCGGCCTGGTGCGGCGGCTGCCGCGGGCGCTCACCGGCGCCGATCCGGAGACGCTGTCGTTCCTGTCGTCGGACCGCTATCCGACGGCCTCGGCCCGCGCCCTCGCCGCCCGGGCCGGCCTGGAGATGCCGCCGGTGGCCGACGCCCTGCGCGCGTGGGCGGACGACCTGGTGGCGGCCCGCTTCGGCGCGGCGACGCCGTGCCTGCGCCCGTACGGGTTCCGGGACCGTACGTGGGTGATGGGGGACGCCCGCGACCCCGGGCACGTGCTGCTGCACGGGCTGCCGGTGAACGCCGACGTGTGGGCGCGGGTGGCCGCCCTGCTGCCGGAGCCGGTTCTCGCGCCCGATCTGCCCGGGCTGGGGCGGTCCGCGCCTTCTGACCGGCCGGTGGAGGCGTGGCTGGCCGCGCTGATGGGCAGCGTGCGGACGCGGCCGACGCTGGTGGCGCACTCGCTGGCCTGCGGGCCCGCGCTGCGGTTCGCGGTCGAGCATCCCGAGCGGGTGGGCGGGCTCGTGCTCGTGGCGCCGGCGTTCCTCCAGGCTCCGGCGTCGTGGGCGGCGCGTTCGGCCGTGGCCGCGCCCCTGCTGCGCCGCATGTCCGCCGCCCGGCTGGCGGCCACGCTGGGCGTGCCGGAAGGGCCGGAGGTGGCGAGCGCCGCGCTGGACCTGCGCCGCCCGGGGGTGGCGCGGCGCGTGGTCGCGGCGCTGCGGGCGGCGTCGGCCGCGCGGGACGCCACGCGGGCGCTGCTGACACGGGTGCGGGTGCCCGTCGAGATCGTGACGGGCTCGGCCGACCCGCTGACGGCCGACCCGGGGCATCCGATGACCGAGATCGCCGGAGCCGGGCACTATCCGCAGCTCACCCACCCCGACCAGGTCGCCCGGGTGCTCAGCCGGCCGGTGGCATCCGCTCGATGAGGGACTTGGGCGCGACCTGCCGGTAGGCGTCGGCGACGATCTCGCCGATCTCCGCCCAGTCGACGTCCACGTCCAGGAAGACGCCCAGCCAGCCGCGATGGCCCACGTACGGGGGCCGGAAGAAGCGGGCCGGGTCCTCGGCCACCAGCTCCTGCTGGACGCCGGGCGGGGCCGCGCACCAGAACGCGAGGCGGTCGTCGTGGTGGTGGTCGGCGAACATGACGAACGTCTTCTTGCCCCGCACGAACCAGGTGGGCTCGCCGTGGCTGAGCCGCTCGGTCGTCTCCGGCAGCGCGAGGCACAGCCGCCGGAGCTCGTCGAGCGGGCCCGCGGTCATCCGGTGAGCCTCAGCGGGTTGATCAGGTCGGCGTAGACCAGCAGCCCGGCCATGATGATCATGACGAAGGCGAGCGCGTAGGTGAGCGGCAGCACCTTGGCGATGTCCACGTACGCGGGCTCGGGGCGGCGGCGGACCCGGGCGTAGGCCCGCTTGAGGCCCTCCCACAGGCCGCCCGCGATGTGGCCGCCGTCGAGCGGCAGCAGCGGGATCAGGTTGAACATGCCGATCGCCAGGTTGAAGCCGGCCAGCAGGTTGACGAAGATGTGGAACTTCTGGATGCCGGTCAGGTCGGAGGCGAGGATCTCGCCGCCCATCCGCCCGGCGCCGACGACGCCGACCGGGCCCTCGGGGTCGCGTTCCTCGCCGGAGAAGGCGGCGTGCCACACGCCGACCATCTTCTCCGGCAGGTTGACCAGCGACTGCGCCACCCTGCCCGTGAGCTCGGCCATGTGACCGGCGACCGCGCCGATGCTCTGCTGCTGCATGACCTCGGTGGGCATGACGCCGAGGAAGCCGACGTTCTTCTCGATCACCTTGGGGTCGTCGGGCTTGGGCCGGTCCTGGGCGATGAGCGTGACGTCGAGCGTCATCGGCTTCCCGTCGCGCACGATGCCGAGCGCCACCTCGCCCGCGCCGTGGGAGCGGATCAGCCGGGTCGCGTCGGCCCACGAGCCGATCTTCTGGCCGTCGAAGGAGACGAGCTGGTCACCGACCTTGAGCTTGGCCTTCGCCGCGGGCGTCGCCTGGTCGCCGGGCCGGCACTCGGTGCGCTGCTCGCTGACCGGGATCACGCACGTGGTGGTGTCGGGCGAGACCACCGGCACCAGCGTGGGCATGCCGATGCCGACGAACAGCAGCGTGTAGAGGACGAAGGCGAGCACGAAGTTCATCGCCGGGCCGCCGGACATGATGATGACCTTCTGCCACCACTTCTTCCGGTAGAAGACCCGCTCCTCGTCGCCCGGGCGCACCTCTTCCTGGGCGGCCTCCCTGGCGGTCTCGATGAGGCTCTGGAACGGGCCCGTCGAGCTGCCGCGCAGCTTGGTCGGGTCGTCGCCGGGCCGGGGCGGCAGCATGCCGATCATGCGGATGTAGCCGCCGAGCGGCAGCCACTTGATGCCGTACTCGGTCTCGCCACGACGCCAGGACCAGGCGGTGGAGCCGAAGCCGACCATGTACTGCGTCACGCGGACGCCGAAGAGCTTGGCGGGCACGAGATGGCCGACCTCGTGCAGCGCGATGGACGCCATCAGTCCGATGAAGAAGATGACGATGCCCGCGACGAAGAGCCAATCCATGTACGCGCGCTCCAGGGAAGACGGAAATCCCGACCTACCCAAGGGTAGTCGAACTCCGCACACCTGGACGGGGGCTGCGCATGAACCGCCGTTGACAGTCCGCAGTCGGACGATCACCCTGGGACGTGACGGAGGGAGCGATTTGATCCGGATCCTGGTCGCCGAGCATCTGGCGCTGGTGCGGCGTGGTCTGGTGGCCTCGCTGGAGGCCGAGCCGGACCTGCGGGTGGTCGCGGAGGTGGCGAGCGCCGAGGACGTGCTGCCTCGCGCGCTGGAGTGCGAGCCGGATGCGGCGGTGGTCGACGCCGACCTGCCGGGCGTGGGCGGGCTGGGCGCTGCGGAGGCGCTGCGGGAGAAGGCGCCCGGGTGCGCGGTGCTGATCCTGTCGGCCCAGCCGCATCCGGGGCAGGTGCGCGGGGCGCTGGCGGCGCACGCCCGCGGGTTCATGACGCTCGACGTGGCGCCGGAGCAGCTCGCCGAGGGGTTGCGGCGGATCGCGGCGGGCGGCCGGGCGATCGACGCCGAGCTGGCCGTGGCCGCCCTGCAGTCGCCGGTCAATCCGTTGACCAGGCGGGAGATCGACGTGCTGCGGATCGCGGCGGGCGGCGCCCGGTCGGCGGAGATCGCCGACGAGCTCTTCCTGTCGGTGGGAACCGTGCGCAACCACCTGTCGCGGATCATGTGCAAGACCGGCGCGCGCAACCGGGTCGACGCGGTGCGCATCGCCAGCGACTCGGGCTGGCTGTGAGCGGGCTGGTGGTGTGCGGGCGGGCCCCGGAGGAGCCGCGCCGTTCCCCCGGAGCCCGCGACTCTATGACGATCTCAGGATGCCGGGCCGGCGGCCAGTGACCGCGATCACGACCGCACCCGTGTGATTCGTCACTACGGGCGCCAGATGAGCACCAGCGCGCAGTCGTCGTTGTGGCCCGAGGCCATGGCGTTGACCAGAGCCCTGGCGCCGTCGCGGAACCCGGAGGGCAGCAGCCGCTCGGCCTCGCCCAGCAGCCGGTCGAGCCCGGCGTCGATGTCGCGGCCCGGCTGCTCGATGAGCCCGTCGGTGTAGAGCAGCAGCGCGTCGCCCTTGCGCAGGGTGCCGCTGTCGGGCTCGCAGTGCAGGTCGGGCACCACGCCGAGCACCACGCCCTTGGCGGAGGCGACCTGCCAGTTGCCGGTCCCGGCGTCGAACTTGACGACCGGCGGATGCCCGGCCGAGGTGATCGTGTAGTCGCCGGTGGCCAGGTCGAGCCGGACGTGCACGGCGGTGACGAAGCCCTCGTCGCCGCGCTGGCGGTGCAGGTAGGCGTTGCACGCGGGCAGGAAGTCGTCGACGGAGCCGAGCAGCCCGCCGAACGTGCCCGACAGCAGCAGTGCCCTGGTGCCGGCGTCGACGCCCTTGCCGGACACGTCGACGAGCGCGATGTCGACCCGGTCGCCGTCGCGCAGCGACACCAGGAAGTCGCCGCCGAACGAGGAGCCGCCCGCCTGCTTGAGCACCACCTTGCCGCCCCAGTCCTTGGGCAGCGGCGGCAGCTCGCCCTGGCTCCTGAGCCGGTCGCGCAGCTCCAGCAGCATCGCGTCGCCGCGCAGTCCCTGCACGCCGAGCTTGCCCCGGGTGCGGGCCATGAGCACGGCCAGCACCGTGGTGAAGCCGATCGTCACGAGCAGGCCGAGCCCGACGCTGCCCGGGCCGAGCTGCGTGGCCACGTAGCCGAGCGCGACGGCCACGGCGACGAGCAGCTTGACCAGGCTGCGCAGCCGCAGTTGCAGCCCGCCCACGAGGGTGACGAGGATGAGCAGCGACGGCGAGAACCACTCCGTGGACACCTCGGCGGCCAGCAGCCCGATCACCAGCGACACCACGGTCAGCGTGAGGAGCAGGTTGCGGTCGCGGGCCAGCGGGCGCCGCACCAGCCGTACGGCCTGCACCAGCAGCGGCACCCGCACGAGCAGGGCGCGGAGCCGTGGCGGGATCAGCGGCGCCGGACGGGAACTCATGATGCGCCTGACTGTATCGGTCTGGACCATGTTTGGGCAGCCCACTTGACCAGAGCCTTGATCATCGGGACCGGATACCCGGTGGCCGAGGCGCGGCGGCGCCTCGTACGGTGGACGGATGACGTTTCAGATCCGCCCGATAGCCGAGGCCGAGTGGCCGGCGTTCTCCGACGTGCTGGGCGAGGGGTTCGGCTGGACCCCGCATCCCCGCCAGCTGGACCGCTGGAAGAAGCAGACCGAGTTCGACCGCACGCTCGCGGCGTTCGACGGCGACACCATCGTGGGCTGCACGGGGGTGTACAGCCTGCGGATGACGGTTCCCGGCAGGGTGCTCCCGGTCGCGGGGGTGACCGCGGTCAGCGTGCTCCCCTCGCACCGCCGCCGTGGCGTGCTGTCGTCGCTGATGCGCAGGCAGCTCGCCGACGTGCGCGAGCGTGGCGAGTCGGTGGCCGCGCTCTACGCCTCCGAGGCGCCCATCTACGGCCGGTTCGGCTACGGCAGGGCGGCGGAGCTGATGTCGTTCACCATCGACAGGGCCGGCTCGGCGTTCGTGCGCGACGCGCCGCAGGACCCGTCGCTGCGGCTGCGGGTGGTCAGGCCCGCCGAGGCGCGCGGCGACTTCGAGGCGCTGTTCGCCGCCGTGTCGCCCCGGCGTCCGGGGATGTACGAGCGCCGGGCGGAGTTCTGGGACGCGGCGCTGGCCGACGAGGAGTTCGACCAGCAGGGCGCGGGCGCGCTCCGCTCGGTGATCGCCGAGGACGACCAGGGGGTGCGCGGCTACGCGACGTTCCGGATCAGGCCCGGCATGGACTCCAGCGGCGTGCCCGACGGGGAGCTGAAGCTGCACGAGCTGTTCGCCGCCGATCCGGCCGCCTGCGCGCTGCTGTGGCGCAGCGTCCTCGACCGTGACCTGGTCGCGAGGGTGGTCGTCGAGAGCCGGCCGGTGGACGACCCGCTGTTCGCGCTGATGGCCGACTCGCGCCGGCTGCGCGCCCGCTGGACGGATGAGCTGTGGGTGCGCCTGGTCGACGTGGCCGAGGCGCTGGCCTCGCGCTCCTACGCGGCGCCGGTCGACGTGGTGATCGAGGTCGAGGACGACGTGTGCCCGTGGAACGCCCGCCGCTGGCGGCTGACCGCCGACACCTCGGGGGCCGCGTGCAAGCCGGTGGACGACGAGCCGGACCTGGTGCTCAAGGTCGCGTCGCTGGGCTCCGCCTACCTGGGCGACGGCGCGCTGGCCGAGCAGCACGCGGCGGGGCTGCTGGAGGAGCGCACCCCGGGCGCGGTGCGGGCACTGACGACGGCGATGTCGTGGAGCCCGAAGCCGTGGGCGGGGCTGACGTTCTGACGTAGGGTCGGGG
The DNA here is from genome assembly GCF_041950485.1 of Nonomuraea sp. ATR24. NCBI lineage: Bacteria > Bacillati > Actinomycetota > Actinomycetes > Streptosporangiales > Streptosporangiaceae > Nonomuraea > Nonomuraea sp. ATR24. Next base: position 131,221 of record NZ_JBGNUU010000020.1, on the reverse strand, counting down.
GCATGGCCCTGCAGAGCTTGCAGATCACCGCGATCACCGCGATGCGGGCGCGCGACGTGTCGCGCCCGTCGAAGGAGCAGCAGGAGGCCGCCGACCGGCGGCCCCTGCGTGACGAGACGCCCAGACGCGAGGCCCGGCGCCGCTCCTAGCCGCCCTCGGTGCTACTCCTGGGGCAGCGACGGGAGCTGGCCGATGGTCTCGTACGTCTCCAGCTGGGCGATGCGGCGGCTGTGGCGCTCGCTGCCGGAGAACGAGGTGGCCAGGAACGTCTCGACGAAACTGGTGGCCTCGTCGGCCGAGTGCATGCGCGCGCCCACGGCGATCACGTTGGCGTTGTTGTGCTCGCGGGCCAGGCGGGCCGTGTCGTCGCTCCAGGCGAGCGCGGCCCGGATGCCGCGCACCTTGTTGGCGGCGATCTGCTCGCCGTTGCCCGAGCCGCCGATGACCACGCCGAGGCTGCCCGGGTCGCCGGCCACGCCCTCCGCGGCCCGAAGGCAGAACGCCGGGTAGTCGTCCTCGGCGTCGTAGACGAAGGGACCGCAGTCGGTCACCTCGTGCCCGTGGTCCTTCAACCAGGACACGAGATGGTTCTTGAGCTCATAGCCGGCATGGTCGGCACCGATGTAGACACGCACGCCACCAGTCTTCCACAGCCCGGCCGACGCGGCTCCTGGCCCGCGCCCGCTCGCTAGAGTAAGGGTCAGCACCGCCCAGTAGTCCTTACGAGAGGAGCCGCCATGCGCGAGATCCGTTCGATCGGCGACCCGGTCCTGCGCACGCCCGCCGAGCCCGTCGAGGCGTTCGACCGCGAGCTGCGCAAGCTGATCGACGACATGTTCCAGGCCATGTACGCGGTCGACGGGGTGGGCCTGGCCGGTCCGCAGATCGGCGTCTCGCGGCGGCTGTTCGTCTATGACATCAGCGGGCGCAAGGGTCATCTCATCAACCCGGTGCTGACCGTGGACGACCCGGCGGAGGTCCTCGACGAGGAGGGCTGCCTGTCGGTGCCCGACCGGCGGACCGGCAGCCCGATCTACGCGCCGGTGGCCAGGGCGTCCGGGGTGACGGTCGAGGGGGTCGACCGGCTGGAGCGGCCGGTGCGGATCACCGCCAGGGGCTCGCTGGCGCGCTGCTTCCAGCACGAGACCGACCACCTCGGCGGCAAGCTGTACGTCGACCGGCTGCCGAAGAACGAGGCTCGCAAGATCATGCAAAAGGCGTAAGTTGGCCGTATGACTGTGCTTTCCGGCAAGGGCGCACTGGTGACGGGCGGCTCACGCGGCATCGGCAGAGCGGTCGTGGAGCGGCTGACGTCCGACGGGGCGAGCGTGGTGTTCAGCTATCGCCATGACAGGGAGGCGGCCGAGCGGGTCGCCAAGGAGACGGGCGCGCACGCGGTCCAGGCCGACCAGGCGGACAGGGACGACCTGCGGCGGCTGTTCGCCGAGGCGGAGGCCCGGCTGCCGGGCCTGGACATCCTGGTCAACAACGCGGCGGAGACCGGCCAGGCGCTGATCTCCGAGGTGACGGACGAGGTCTACGAGCGGGTGTTCGCGGTCAACGCCCGCGCGACGTTCCTGGCCATCCAGTGGGCGGGCCGGGTGATGCGCGACGGCGGGCGCATCGTCAACGTCTCGACGCTCAACACCGAGCTGGCCGCCCCCGGCGTGGCCGTCTACGCCGCCAGCAAGGCCGCGGTCGAGCAGTTCGCCAAGGTGGCGGCGCGCGAGCTCGGCGGGCGCGGCATCACCGCCAACACGGTGCTGCCCGGCGCGACCGACACCGACATGCTGCGCTCGTCCAACCCGCCGGAGGCCCTGGTCCAGACGGTCGCGCTGACCTCGCTGGGCCGGCTCGGCCGGCCCGAGGACGTGGCGTCGGTGATCGCGTTCCTGGCCGGGCCGGACGGCGGCTGGGTGACCGGGCAGAGCATCCGCGCCACCGGCGGGCTCTACTAGCCCTACAGCTGCATCGACTTGACCTCGAAGAACTCCTCCAAGCCGTGCTCGCCGAGCTCGCGGCCGATCCCGGAGCGCTTGTAGCCGCCGAAGGGGGCCATCGGGTTGAACCGGCCCCCGTTGACGGCCACCTGCCCGGTGCGCAGCCTGCGCGCCACGGCGACCGCGCGCTCCTCGGTGCCCGCCCACACCGCGCCGGCGAGCCCGTACGGGGTGCCGTTGGCGATCTCGACGGCCTGGTCCTCGGCGGTGTAGGGGATGATCGTCAGAACCGGGCCGAAGATCTCCTCCTGCTCGATCGTCATGCCGGGCTCGACTGCGGCGAAGACGGTCGGCTCGACGTAGAAGCCGCGGGGCAGCGGGCGCTCGGTGCCGCCGGCCACCAGCCGGGCGCCCTCCTCGTGGCCCCGGTTGATGTAGCGGACGACGCGGTCGCGCTGGGCGGCGGAGACGAGCGGGCCGATCCTGGTGGCCTCGTCGAACGGGTCGCCGACGGTGTACTTGGCGGTGGCCTCGACGGCCAGGCGGACGGCCTGGTCGTACTGGTCACGGTGGACGATCATGCGTGACCAGGCGGAGCAGGTCTGGCCGGCGTTGACGAAGCAGTTGGCGACGCCCGCCTTGACGGCGGCGGTGAGGTCGGCGTCGGGCAGGATGAGGTTGGCGGACTTGCCGCCGAGCTCCAGCGCGACGCGCTTGACGCCGTCGGCGGCCAGCGTGGCGACCCGGCGGCCGGCCGCCGTGGAGCCGGTGAAGGAGACCAGGTCGACGGCCGGGTGGGCGGCCAGGGCCTCGCCGACGACCGGGCCGCGCCCGCTGACCAGGTTGAACACGCCGGGCGGCAGGCCGACCTCGTGCAGGATGTCGGCCAGCGCGTAGGCGGCCAGCGGGGCGACCTCGCTGGGCTTGAGCACGACCGTGCAGCCGGCCGCGAGCGCCGGGGCGACCTTGGCGACGATCTGGTGCAGCGGGTAGTTCCACGGCGTGATGGCGGCGACGACGCCGACCGGCTCCTTGACGACGAGCGAGTTGCCGACGCGGGTCTCGCGCGGGTGGGTCTCGGCGAGCTGGGCGTAGGAGGCGAGGACGCCGGCGGGCATGAGCGTCTGCACCTTGAGCGCGAAGCCGAGCGGCGAGCCCATGTCGGCGGCGATGGTCCTGGCGATGTCGTCGGCGCGCTGCACGAGCAGCTCGGCCGCGGCGGCCAGCGGTTTGGCCCGGTCGGCGGGCGGCAGCGACGACCAGGCGGGGAAGGCCCGCGCGGCCGCGCGCACGGCGGCGTCGACGTCTCCGGACGCGCCCGCGGGCACCCGGTCGATGATCTCCTCGGTGGCCGGGTTGACGACCTCGACGGCTTCTCCCGAGACGGAGGCGGTCCAGGCACCGCCGATGTAAAGCTGACGCATGACGCCATCCTGGCGTGCTCCGCGTCACAATGCGAGGCGGGCACTCATCCGGGGATGAGCACTGCCACCCCCGGACGCAGCTTCTTCTACCGGCGCGGGGTGTTCAGTCGAAGCGCGGCGAGCCGTCGCGGGTGCGCTTGAGCTCGAAGAAGTTCTCGAAGCCGGTCACGAGCAGGACTCCGTCCCAGAGCCGGCCGGCGTCCTCGCCCCTGGGGATGGAGTTGATCACCGGGCCGAAGAACGCGTTGCTGCCGACGCGGATGACGGGCGTGCCGACGTCCTGGCCGACCAGGCCGATGCCCTCGTTGTGCGAGCGCCGTACGGCCTCGTCGTGGGCGTCGGAGTCCATCGCGGCGGCGAGCTCGCGGTCGAGGCCGGCGCCGGCGAGGGCGTCCTCGACGGTGGCGCGCAGGTCGTCGAGCCGGTCGATGGCGCGCTGGTTGTGCAGGCGGGTGCCGAGCTCGGTGTAGAGGGGGCCGACGACGTGGTCGCCGTACTTGGCGGCCGCCGCGGCGACGACGCGCACCGGGCCGATGGCCTTGGCGATCTGCTCCCGATAGGCCTCCGGGACGTCCTTGTCCTCGTTGAGCACGTTGAGGCTCATGATGTGCCAGCGCGCCTCGACGGGACGGACCTTCTCGACCTCTACCAGCCACCGCGACGTCGCCCAGGCGAACGGGCAGAAAGGATCGAACCAGAGATCCACAGGAGTCTTCTCAGTCATGTGTGGTCATAACCTGGGGAGGTCGGCGTCCTATTCCTGGCGTGGCAGGATACCGACAAACCCCAACGAAGTGGTGAAAAGGAGCGCAACTTGGCAGGCAACCTCACCCGGGACGAAGCGCGCGAGCGGGCCCGGCTGTTGAAGGTCGAGTCGTACGAGGTCGCACTCGACCTCACGACGGGGGACGAGCGCTTCGACAGCGTGACGACGGTCCGTTTCGGCAGCACCAGCCCCGGCGCTTCCACCTTCGTCGACCTGCACGGCGCGCGCGTGCGCAAGGTCACGCTGAACGGCGAGGAGCTCGACCCCGGCAGCTACGACGCCGACCAGGGCCGCTTCCCGCTGCCCTCGCTCGCCGCCGCCAACGAGCTGCGCGTCGAGGCCGAGTGCGCCTACATGCGCACCGGCGAGGGCCTGCACCGCTTCGTCGACCCCGTCGACCAGAACGTCTACCTGCACAGCCAGTTCGAGACGGCCGACGCGCACCGCATGTACGCCTGCTTCGACCAGCCCGACCTCAAGGCCACCTTCCAGCTCGCCGTGCGCGCTCCCGAGAGCTGGGAGGTCGTCTCCAACGCCGCCGCGGGCAGCGTCGAGCCCGCCGGCGACGGGGCCAAGCAGTGGACGTTCCCCGCCACGCCGGTCATGTCCACCTACATCACGGCGCTCGTCGCGGGCCCGTACCACAAGGTGACCTCCGAGCACGACGGCATCCCGCTGGGCGTCTACTGCCGCGCCTCGCTGGCCGAGCACCTCGACGCCGACAACATCCTGGAGGTCACCCGGCAGGGGTTCGACTTCTTCCACAAGGTGTTCGGCGTGCGCTACCCGTTCGGCAAGTACGACCAGCTCTTCGTGCCGGAGTTCAACGCCGGAGCCATGGAGAACGCCGGCTGCGTGACGTTCCTGGAGGACTACGTCTTCCGCTCCCGCGTCACCGACGCCGTCGTCGAGCGGCGCGCCGAGACCATCCTGCACGAGATGGCCCACATGTGGTTCGGCGACCTGGTCACCATGCGCTGGTGGGACGACCTGTGGCTGAACGAGTCGTTCGCCACCTACATGTCCGTGCTCGCGCAGGCCGAGGCCACCCGGTGGGGCGGCGGCGCGTGGACCACGTTCGCCAACGTGGAGAAGGCCTGGGCCTACCGCCAGGACCAGCTTCCCTCCACCCACCCGATCGCCGCCGACATCCCCGACATGCAGGCCGTCGAGGTCAACTTCGACGGCATCACCTACGCCAAGGGCGCCTCGGTGCTCAAGCAGCTCGTCGCCTACGTCGGGCTGGACAACTTCCTGGCCGGGGTGCGCGACTACTTCGCCGAGCACGCCTGGGGCAACACCGAGCTGAAGGACCTGCTCGGCGCGCTGGAGCGGACCTCCGGGCGTGACCTGCCGTCGTGGTCGAAGGAGTGGCTGGAGACCTCCTGGGTCAACACGCTGCGCCCGTCGTTCGAGGTCGCCGACGGCCGCTTCACCTCCTTCGAGGTGCTGCAGGAGGCCCCGGCCGACTACCCGACGCTGCGCTCGCACCGCGTCGCGATCGGCCTGTACGCGCTGCGCGACGGCGCGCTCACCCGCACCAAGCGGGTCGAGCTGGACGTCGTCGGCGCCCGCACCACCGTGGCCGAGCTGATCGGCGAGGAGCAGCCCGACCTGGTCCTCGTCAACGACGACGACCTCACCTACGCCAAGATCCGGCTCGACGAGCGGTCGCTGCGCACGCTCGTCGACGGCGGCATCGCGGCGTTCACCGAGTCGCTGCCGCGCGCGCTGTGCTGGTCGGCGGCCTGGGACATGACCCGCGACGGCGAGATGTCCACCCGCGACTACGTCAAGCTGGTCATCTCGGGCATCGCCACCGTCAAGGACCTCACGGTCCTCCAGGCGGTGCTGCGGCAGGCCCGGCAGGCCGTCCAGCAGTACGCCGAGCCCGCCTGGCGCGGCGAGGGCCTGGCCCTGCTGGCCGACGCGCTGCGCTCGCTCATCGGCTCCGCCGAGCCCGGCTCCGACCACCAGCTCGCCTACCTCCAGGCGTTCGCGCCGGTGGCCACCTCCGAGGCCGACCTGGCCATGCTGGCGGCCATCCTCGACGGCTCCGAGGTGCCCGACGGGCTGACCGTCGACGCCGACCTGCGCTGGACCCTGGTCAACGCGCTCGTCGTGGGCGGCAAGCTCGGCGAGGCCGACATCGAGGCCGAGCTCAAGCGCGACCCGACGGCCACCGGCGAGCGGTCGGCGGCGCAGTGCCGGGCCGCCGTGCCCACCGCCGAGGCCAAGGCCGCCGCCTGGGAGCGGATCATCGGCGGCAAGCTGGCCAACCACATCGCCCGTACGACGATCGGCGGCTTCCAGGACCCGCACCACCCCGAGCTGCTGGAGCCGTACCGGGAGAAGTACTTCGCCGAAGTGGGGCGGATCTACCGGGAGTGGACGTTCGACCAGGCGTCGACGTTCGCGGTCGGCTGCTTCCCGACGCTGATCATCGAGGAGGCGACCGTCCAGGCCGCCCGCGACTACCTGGCCGCCGAGCAGCCGCCGCAGGCGCTGCGCCGGCTCATCCTGGAGGGCGCCGACGGCGTCAGCCGCGCGCTGCGCAACCAGGCGCGGGACGCCTCCTAGTCCCCCGCACACAGACCCCGGAAGGCCGTGCGCCTTCCGGGGTTTTCTGTTGTCCCTTGACAGGCGGGCGGCCCCGGGCTCATATTCTTCACCACTAACTTTATGTCTAAAGAAAGTGGTGGCATGGCCGGAAGCGACCGCGGCGACCTCACCAGGACCGCGATCCTCGCCCTGCTCGGCACCGTCGGGCCGCTCAGCCGCAGCGAGATCGCGCGGGAGCTGGACGTCAGCCCCGCGACCGTCACGCAGCTGACCCGCGAGCTGATGGGACACGGCATGGTCGAGGAGCTCGACCTCAAGCCGTCCCGGGGCGGGCGGCCCGCCCAGCGGCTCGGCCTCGTCGGCGGCGCCGGGCGCGCCCTCGGCGTCAAGGTCACCGCCGACCACCTCGTCCTCGTCGACGTGCGGCTGGACGGCGAGGTGCTCGGGTCCTGGGTGCGGCCCTTCGATCCCGCGGCCGCCGACGCGCCCGGCGACCTCGCCGACGCCGTCTCCTCCGTCCTCACCGCCATCACCGGGGGGCCGCCGCTGCTCGGCGTCGGCGTCGGCGTGCCAGGCTCCGTCGACGACCAGGGCGTCGGCACCGTCAACGCGCCCACACTGGGGTGGCAGGCCATGCCCGTCGGCGAACGGCTGCGGCGGCGGCTCGACCTGCCCGTGCTCGTCGAGAACGACGTCAACGCGCTCGCGGCGGCCGAACGGCTGTACGGCAGGGGGCGGACGCACCGGGACTTCCTCGTGCTGACCATCGGGCGCGGCGTCGGCGCGGCCATCGTCGCCGACGGGCGCGTGTACCGGGGGGCGCGCGGTGGCGCCGGCGAGTTCGGCCACCTGTGCGTGGACCCCGCCGGGCCGCCGTGCGGGTGCGGCGCCCGGGGCTGCCTGGAGGCCTTCGTCGGCTCCACCGGCCTCCTCGCCGCCGCCCGGGCCAAGACCACCACCCCCTCGGAGGGCGCACCCCACGGTGAGGGCGCCCCCTTCGCGGAAAGCGGGCCTTTCAAGGGAGGCGACCTCCTCGGAGAGGGGGCCGGGGGGGCGTTGGGAGCGGTGGCGGCGTTGGGGCGGGCGGCCGTGCGGGGGGACGCGGTGGCGCGGGAGGTGTTCGCCGAGGCCGGGGAGATCCTGGGGCGGGCCACGGCCGGGCTGGTGAACGTGGTGGACCCGGAGGTCGTGGTGGTGCTCGGCGAGGGCACCGCCGACTGGCCGTTCTGGCAGGTGGGGTTCGATCGGGCGCTTCGGGCGCAGCTCTACCCGGGGCGGCGGGACATCGCGGTCGAGGTGGAGAGCTGGGACGAGACGAGCTGGGCGCAGGGAGCGGCGGCGCTGGTGCTGGCGACGCCGTTCGACGCGGCCGGGGCCGCCGGGGAGCAGGGCCGCCTGGTGCGCGCCCGCCTCATCGGGACCACGCCGTGAGCGCCGTCCGTGACCGCGCGGGCGTTCTCGCGCGCGGCACGCGTACCGGAGAGGGAGCGAGCTGATGACACTCACCGCGGCCCCGCCCGAGGCGGGGGCCACGCACGGGCGGAGGGCGCCGCGACGGCGGTGGCGTCACGCGGGGACCGTCGCGGTGTTCCTGCTGCCGAGCCTGGTGCCGCTGACCCTGTACACGCTGGTCCCGATGGTGGCGTCGCTGTGGACGAGCCTGCACGAGTGGGATCTGATCACGGAGATGCGCTGGGTGGGCCTGGGCAACTACGTGGAGCTGATCGGCGAGCCGGGGACGCGGGCGGCGTTCGGGCACACGCTGTACTTCATCGCCGGTTACCTGCCGCTGGTCTACCTGGGCGGGCTGGGCCTGGCGCTGCTGCTGAACCGGGCGATGGCGGGCCGGAGCCTGCTGCGCGGGATCTACTTCCTGCCGGTCATCACGAGCTGGGTCGTGGTGGCGCTGATGTGGAAGTGGCTGCTGAACCCGGCGAGCGGGATCGTGAACTGGGCGCTGGGGCTGGTCGGGGTGAGCGGGCCGGGCTGGTGGACGGATCCGGCCTGGGCGATGCCGTCGGTGATCCTCGCCTCGGCGTGGAAGGACCTGGGCTTCGTGATGATCATCCTGCTGGCGGGGCTGCAGGCGATCCCGAAGGAGTACCAGGAGGCGGCCATGGTCGACGGGGCGTCGGCGGTGCGCCGGTTCCGGCACATCACGCTGCCGCTGCTGTCGCCGTCGTCGTTCTTCGTCGTGGTGATCTCGCTGATCAACGGGTTCCAGGTGTTCGACCAGGTCAAGATCATGACCGGGGGCGGGCCGGGCGGGGCGACGCAGGTGGTGGTGTCGCAGATCTACGACCTGACGTTCCGTTACGGCCGGGCGGGGGCGGCCTCGGCGCTGTCGTGGCTGCTGTTCGCGCTCGTGCTGCTGGTGACGATCGTGCAGATCCGCGGGCAGAAGCGGTGGGTGACCTATGGGTAGGGCGCTGCGCTACCTCGCGGTGGGGCTGGGCGCGGTGGTGATGCTGTTCCCGTTCGCGTGGGCGCTCATCACCTCGATCACGCCGAGCGACGCGGTGCTGGCGGTGCCGCCGGACTTCACGCCGGAGGGCGCGAGCCTGGACGCCTACGGCAAGCTGCTGGAGACGCTGCCGTTCTGGCGGATCGTGGCCAACAGCGCGTGGATCGGCGCGGCGTCCACGCTGCTGCAGCTCGTGACCAGCGCGATGGCCGCGTACGCGTTCGCCCGGCTGCCGTTCCCGGGGCGGGGGGCGCTGTTCGCGGTCTACCTGGCGACGCTGATGATGCCGCTGCCGGTGCTGGTGGTGCCGCTGTTCATCGAGATGCGGATGTTCAACCTGGTCGACACCTATTTCGCGCTGCTGGCTCCGACGATCGCCTCGGCGTTCGGGGTGTTCCTGCTGCGGCAGGCGATCCGGCAGGTGCCCCGGGAGTTCGACGAGGCGGCCGTGCTCGACGGCGCCGGACATTTCAGGATCTTTCTGTACGTGGTCCTGCCGCTCATCCGCCCGGCCCTGGCCACCTTCGCCATCTTCGGCTTCATGGCCAGTTGGAACAGCTACCTGTGGCCGCTGATCATCATCAAGTCGCCCGAGTTCATGACGCTGCCGCTGGGCCTGGCCACGCTGCACGGCCAGTTCACCACCGAGTGGGACGTGGTCATGGCCGGCTCGGTGATCAGCGTCGTGCCGATCCTCGTTCTCTACGTCTTCGCCCAGAAACACGTCATCGCCAGCGTCGCGCAGAGCGGGCTCAAGTAAAGGAAACCCCCCATGAAGACACGTACCAAGGTGGCCGCCGCGCTCGCGGCCGCGCTGCTCGCCTCCGCCTGCTCCCAGGGTTCGGCCACGAAGGCGCCGAGCGGCGAGGGCGGCAGGACGACGCTGCGCTACTTCACGTTCTCGGCGGCGCCGGACCACGTGAAGGACCTCGACGCGATCGTGGCCGCGTTCGAGAAGCAGAACCCGTCGATCGACGTCGTGGTGGAGACCGCGCCGTTCGACGAGTACTTCACCAAGCTCCAGACCAGCATCGCGGGCGGCACCGCGCCCGACACCTTCGAGCTGAACTACGAGAACTTCGTCACCTACGCCGGCGCCGGTTCGCTGCTCGACCTGGGCGCCGTGGGCGGAGACGGCGACCTGTCGGCGTACGCGGCCGAGTCGCTGAACGCCTTCAAGCGCGACGGCAAGCAGTACGCGCTGCCCGCGTCGTTCTCGACCGTGGTGCTCTTCTACAACAAGGACCTGTTCGAGGAGGCCGGCGTCGACCTGCCCACCGCCGACTGGACGTGGGCGGACGAGCAGGCGGCGGCAGAGAAGCTGACGGACAGGAAGAAGGGCGTCTACGGCGACTTCCAGCCGGTTCAGTTCTTCGAGTTCTACAAGACGCTCAAGCAGGCAGGCGGCGAGTTCCTGTCGGCCGACGGCAAGAAGTCCGCCTTCGACAGCCCGCAGGGCGTCAAGGCGGCCGAGTGGCTGGTGTCGAAGGTCGGCAGGACGATGCCCACCGAGGCGGAGATCGGCGGCACCGCCGACTACGACACGAACCTGTTCAAGTCCGGCAAGCTCGCGATGTGGCACAACGGCATCTGGCAGTTCGCCGGGCTGAAGGACGTGCCGTTCGAGTGGGACGTCGTCGTCGAGCCCGGTGACGCGGGCAAGGCCAGCGCGGTCTTCCACAACGCGGTCGCCGTCTCGTCCACGACCAAGCTGGGCAAGGAGGCGTACGCCTGGGCCCGCTTCCTGTCGTCGTCCGACGTCGCCGCGAGCACCCGCATCGCCTCGTCGTGGGAGCTGCCGCCGGTCGCCGACCAGCAGGTGCTGGCCGGCTACCTCAAGGATCCGAAGCCCGCCAACCGGCAGGCGGTCTTCGACGCGCTGGAGTCGATCGCGCTGCCGCCGGTCATCAAGCGCCAGCAGGAGATGCAGGACGCCGTGACCAAGGAGCTGAGCGAGGCCGCCTCCGGCCGCAAGCCGGTGCCGGACGCGCTCAAGGCGGCCGCCGCCGAGGTCGACGCACTGCTCGGCTAGATCCCCGACCCTTTCAGGAGACCAGTTCCCGTGACCCTCGTGTCGCACAGCCTCGACGTGATCCAGAGGCTCCAGTCGTCCACCGGCGCCTATCCGGCCTCGCCGACCTTCTCCGCCTACCGCGGCTACTCGTGGCTGCGGGACGGCTCGTTCATCGCCGAGGGGGTGAGCAGGCACGGCGACGTGGCCGGGGCCGACGCCTTCCACGCCTGGAGCGCCCGGGTGGTCGGCGACCGCGCCGGGCAGGTGGACGCGCTCGTCGCCCGCGCCGCGCGCGGGGAGCCGGTCGCGCAGGCCGAGATGCTGCCCACCCGGTTCACGCTGGACGGCGTGGACGGCACGGACGAGTGGTGGGACTTCCAGCTCGACGGCTACGGCACCTGGCTGTGGGCGCTGCGCGAGCACACCGCCCGGCACGGGCGCGCCGTTCCGGGCGTGGAGAAGGGGGTACGGGCCACCGCCCGCTACCTGTCGGCCTTCTGGGACCGGCCCTGCTACGACTGGTGGGAGGAGCACGTCGAGCAGCGGCACGTGGCGACGCTCGGCGCGGTCCACGCCGGGCTGCGCGCGGCCCTGGAGCTGGACGTGCTGAGCGCCGCCGAGGCCGAGGCCGCCTCGGCGGCGGTGGCGGGCGTCGCGGCGCTGGTGGCCGCCGAGGGCGTCGCCCCGGGCGGGCACCTGCGCAAGTGGCTGGGCAGCGACGCCGTGGACGGCAGCCTGCTGGCGTGCGTGGAGCCGTTCGGGCTGTACGCGGCCACGCACCCGGTGGGGGCGGCGACCGTGGCGGAGGTGGAGCGGCAGCTCGCCCGCGACGGCGGCGTCTACCGCTACCTGGACGACACCTTCTACGGCGGCGGCCGGTGGGTGCTGCTGGCCGGGTTCCTCGGCTGGAACCACGCGCGGGCCGGGCGGCCCGGCCGGGCGCGGCATCACCTGGACTGGATGGCCGCGCAGGCGACGCCCGCGGGCGACCTGCCCGAGCAGGTGCCCGGCCTGCTGCTCTGGCCGGAACGCCGCCAGGAGTGGCTGGACCGGTGGGGCCCGGTGGCCACGCCGCTGCTGTGGTCGCACGGCATGTACCTGATCCTCGCCGACGAGCTGGGGGTGCGGGCATGATCCGGCATCGTCCCTTCGGGTCCGGGCACCCGTACGCGGTCACCGAGGACCAGCGCGTCCCGGCGCGCCCGCTCGCCGGTGAGGCCGTGGAGCTGCGCGTGCGCGCGTCGCCCGCGGTGGCGTCGGTGGTGTGCGAGTGGGTGACGGACGGCGGGGCTCCGCTGGAGCTCGCGCTCGCGCCGCAGGGCGGCCCCGGCGCGCGGGAGGCGGGCGCCGACGGCGGGCACCTGGCCGCCGCGCAGGCGCGGGCCGCGCGGGCCGCCGCCGGGTCGTGGGCGGTGCGGACGCCGCCGCTGGAGGCCGGGCGGCGCTACGCCTACCGGTTCCGGGCCGCCGACGGGGAGGGGCGGACCCGTGCCTCCCGGTGGTTCGAGGTGACGGCGGCGGTGTGGGGCGCGGCCGGCGGCAAGCTGGACGTGCGCGGCGGCGACCGGGTGGTGCCGGGGAGCGTGCGGTGGCTGGCCGACGGTGACGGGCCGCTGCGCGTCCGGTTCGAGCTGGAGCTGCGCGACGGCGAGCACGTGGTCGGGTTCGGCGAGCGGTTCGACGCGGTGGACCAGCGCGGCCGGGAGCTGGACGCGGTGGTGTTCGAGCAGTACAAGGCGCAGGGCGCGCACGGCAGGACGTACCTGCCGATGCCGTTCGCCCTGGTCGTCGGCGCGCGGGCGACGTGGGGCCTCCACGTGGTCACGAGCCGCCGGACCTGGTACGACGTGGGCGCGAGCGTGCCCGGCCGGCTGCGCGTCGAGGCGGAGCTCGGCCCGGACGGCGAGCTGGCCGTCGAGCTGTACGAGGGCGGGGCACCGGCGGACGTGCTGCGGCGCTTCCTGGACGACGTGGGGCGGCCGGAGGAGCTGCCGTCGTGGGTGTTCCGCCTGTGGGCCAGCGGCAACGAGTGGAACACGCAGGAGCGCGTGATGGCCGAGATGGACCGGCACCGCGAGCACCGCATCCCGGTCGGCGCGCTGGTCATCGAGGCGTGGAGCGACGAGACGACGTTCACCGCGTTCCGCGGGGCCCGCTACGAGGCGTCGGAGGAGCCGCACCGGCTGGCCGACTACGCCTTCCCGGCGGACGGGCCGTGGCCCGACCCGAAGGGCATGGTGGACGAGCTGCACGAACGCGGCGTCAAGGTGCTGCTGTGGCAGATCCCGCTGCAGAAGACGCGCCCGCACCCGCGCCACCAGGCGGCCGTGGACGCCCGGCAGCTCGTCGAGCGCGGCTACGGGGTCAAGGAGGCCGACGGCCGGCCGTACCGGAACCGGGGCTGGTGGTTCCCGCTGGCGCTCATGCCTGACCTGTCGTCGGCGCGGGTGCGCGACTGGTGGACGGCCAAGCGGGCGTACCTGGTGGACGAGGTGGGGATCGACGGGTTCAAGACCGACGGCGGCGAGCACGCCTGGGGTCACGACCTGCGTTACGCCGACGGCCGCCGGGGCGACGACGGCAACGGGCTGTACCCGGTGCACTACGCGCGGGCGTTCGGCGACCTGCTGCGGCGGCACGGCAAGGCGCCGGTGACGTTCAGCCGGGCCGGGTTCGCCGGGTCGCAGGCGCACGGCGCGTTCTGGGCGGGGGACGAGGACTCCACGTGGGAGGCGTTCCGCTCCTCGGTCAGGGCGGGGATCACGGCCTCGGCGTGCGGGATCGTCTACTGGGGCTGGGACCTGGCCGGGTTCTCCGGCCCGGTGCCGGATGCGGAGCTCTATCTGCGGGCGGCCGGGGCGGCGGCGTTCATGCCGATCATGCAGTATCACTCGGAGTTCAACCACCATCGCACGCCGATCCGGGACCGGACGCCGTGGAACGTCGCGGCGCAGACCGGGGACGAGCGGGTGATCCCGGTGTTCAGGCGGCTGGTGGAGGTGCGCGAGCGGCTGGTGCCCTACCTGGCGGAGCAGGCGCGCCGGGCGCTGGACGGGGCGCCGCTGATGCGCGGGCTGTTCTTCGACCATCCGGGCGATCCGGCGGTGTGGCGGCGTCCGTTGCAGTTCAAGCTGGGGGACGCGTTGCTGGTGGCACCGGTGACCGATCCCAACGTTTCGGAAATTTCGGTCTATCTCCCTGAGGGGGACTGGGTGGACGTCTGGACCGGCCGCCCGCTCGGCAGCGGGCGGGAGGTCGTGCTGCCCGCCCCGCTCGACCGCCCGCCGGTGCTGTGCGCGGCGGAGCGCTGGCCAGAGCTGTCGCCCGTGTTCGCCGCTTGAGGGGCGCCACGACCGGCGCGTTCTGAGCGGCGGCGAAAGGGCGTGTGCAGCCGAGCGGCGGTGTTAGCCTCGATAACGTGCTCGGTTCCGGGACCACGCTCAACGACCGCTACACGCTGACCAGCCGCCTGGGCGGTGGCGGCATGGGCGAGGTCTGGCGTGCCGACGACACGGTCCTCGGCCGCACCGTCGCCGTCAAGGTGCTGATGCCGGCCCTGAGCGAGGACGCCACGTTCCTGCGGCGCTTCCACAACGAGGCCAGGGCCATGGCCACGCTCCGCCATCCGGGCGTGGTCGACGTCTACGACTACGGCACCTGCGAGATCGGCGAGCGCCGGCTCAGCTTCCTGGTGATGGAGTTCGTCCAGGGCGAGTCCCTCGACCGGGTGCTGAGCCGCGGCCCGCTCAGCCCGGCGGCGACCATGCGGCTGATCGCCGAGGTCGGCGACGCGCTGGCCGCCGCCCACCGGCAGGGCATCGTGCACCGCGACGTCAAGCCCGCCAACCTGCTGATCAGGCCAGGCGGCTCGGTGGCGCTCACCGACTTCGGCATCGCGCATTCGGCGTCGGCAGGTCAGCTCACCGCCACCGGGGCGATGCTCTGCTCGGCCGGCTACTGCGCGCCCGAGCTGGCCACGGCCAGCGAGGTGACGCCCGCGGTCGACGTCTACGCGCTGGGCGTGGTGGGCTTCGAGTGCCTGACCGGCCGGCTCCCGTTCGAGGGCGACACGCCCGTCCAGATCATCTACAAGCACCTGCACGCGGCCACGCCCACGCTGCCGTCGGAGGTGCCGCCGGGGCCGCGCCACGTCGTGGCGAAGGCGCTGGAGAAAGCGCCCGAGCGGCGCTGGGAGTCGGCCGAGCAGATGGCCGAGGCCGCCCGCCGCGCCTTCGACGCGCCCGCCTCGTTCGCGGAGCCGCGCCGCCGCCGCCTGGCCCCGGCCGTGCTGGCCGTGGCCGCCGCCGTGATCGTCAGCGCCGCCGTCGCGGGCGGGGTGTGGCTGCGCCCGGCCCAGACCGCGGGCGGCGAGCAGGGCGTCGTCCCGGCGCTCACCCAGCAGGCGTCGGCGGGCGTCACCACCGGCGCCGCGCCGTCGCCGGGCACGAAGCTCGCCCCGCCGTCCAAGCGCTCCCCCGGCACGCGCCCCAGCCAGGCCACGCCCACCCCGACGCCCACGTCCACCGTGACGGCCGGCCCGACCGTCACGCCCACCACGACGCCCACTCCGCCGCCGGACCCCGAGCCCGAGCCCGAGCCGACGGAGCAGCCGACCACCCCGCCGTCCGAGGAGCCGACCAGCGAACCGACCGTGTCGGAGCCGCCGGGCGACATACAGTGCATCCGGGCACCCTGCCCGTGACTCTCACCATGATCGACTATATTTGCGCCTTGTCCCCCCACGCCCTGCCCTGGGAGCCCCCTGGTGAAGAGGCCCGCCAAAAGGCATTCGATCATCGTCGACCCCGTCCTGATCATCGGCACCGGCCTGTCGGTCCTCCTGGCGGTGATCTTCTACGTCCGTGAGGACGCCGCGCAGGCGCTGGGCACCGTGGCCGGGCTCATCGGCGGCGTCATCACCCTGCAGATCCAGACCCTGCTGCGGGAGAAGCGCCGGATCGACCACGAGACCCGGGTCGGCCACATGGTCTCCACCATCGAGAAGATCCCCTGGCTGCCCGACCTGATGGAGCCCATGCTCCGGGCTGCCAAGCACGTCGAGCGCGAGTACAAGGGCACCCCCGCCGAGGACGCCTGCCGCAACGCCTTCGAGGAGTGCCTGCGCACGCTCGCCGACCTGGAGCGCGGCCACTTCCGCGCCCCCTACGGCGACGCCGGGGTGTTCCTCAAGCTGATCGAGCAGTCACGCGAGTCGATGTGCGTCACCAGCGTGCCGTCGGTCGACCTGTCGTGGTGGCTCCAGCCTGTGGGCAGGCAATACTGGCAGGCGCAGGTCGAGGCGCTCAGGCGGGGCGTGGAGATCCGCCGGGTGTTCATCTACCACGAGTGGACCGACGCGCTCGACGCGCTGGCCCGCGAGCAGATCGAGGCCGGGGTCAAGGTGCGCCGCGTGCAGGTCGACCGGCTGCCCCCGGCCATGCGGGTGATCACCGGCGTGTGGGACGGGGCGTGCGGCCACGAGCTCAGCTACACCGCCGCGGGCGAGGCCGTGCACGACACGTTCACGGTGTCCCCTCCTGACCTCGAACGTCTGATGCGGCAGTTCGAGATGATCGAGCGGAGCGCGCTCGAGGTGGGCGAGCGCCGCGACCCCGACCCCGTGGCCTGAGCCCGTCGGCCGTCAGCACCGCCAGCGCCATCCACAGCAGCCCGAAGGCCAGCCAGCGGGTGGCCGGCATCGGCTCGCGGAAGACCAGCAGCCCGACGAGGAACTGCACGATCGGCTCGATGTACTGCAGCATGCCGGTCACGCTCAGCGGGATCTTCGTCGCGGCGGCGCTGAACAGCAGCATCGGCACCATCATGACGAACCCGGAGCCGATCCCGAGCAGCGTGTTGGCCCACGACACGTGCCCGAACGTGGCCTGTCCCGACGCCTGCAGCCACACCGTCCAGACCAGGGCGAACGGGAACAGCACCGCGGTCTCCACCATGAGCCCCTCGATGGAGCCCACGGCCAGCCGCTTCTTGATCAGGCCGTAGCTGCCGAACGTCACCGCCAGGCCCAGCGCGATCCAGGGCGGCCCCCCGTACTCGATCGTCAGGACGACGACCGTGACGGCGGCGAGCGCGATCGCGGCCCACTGCCACGGGCGCAGCCGCTCCCGGAAGACGATCACCCCGAAGGCGACGCTGACCAGCGGCGTGATGAAGTAGCCGAGCGAGGCGTCGACCACGTGCCCGTTCATCGTCGCCCAGATGAACAGCGCCCAGTTGACCGAGGTCAGCAGGCTGGCCAGGGTGAGCAGCGCCACGTCGCGGGGCCGCCGCAGGATCTCCAGCACCCGGCGGGCGCGGCCGAGGGCGAGCACGAGCAGGCCGATCGCGACCGGCGACCAGACCACCCGCAGCGCCAGGATCTCCATCGGCCCGGTCGGCTCGACCAGCGGCCAGTAGAGCGCCGACAACCCCCACAGGACGTACGCCGCGACACCGAACAGGACTCCACGCGACGCAACGGACACCCTGCCCAGACTACGTGGTGATCAGCTCCCGTCGCGTTCGTCGTCGAGGTGCACGTAACTTGACACAGTCCAATGCATGTCCATGGCTGACAGTCCAGCGTGCCGGTGCGCCCGCGGCCATCTCTAAGGTTTCAGGATGGTTCGCGCACCGTGAGAGGGTGATCAAGTGGAGACGACCCGTGACCTGTTCATCGCACTGGCCAGGCGCTACGCCTTCGCGGACCTCGGCGCGCTGGCGCCCGGCGAGCGCATCGCCGAGGTCTGCGAGTTCGGGCAGCGGCTGTTGTCACTCGACGCCGAGGATTTCGCCGCCGACGCCAAGGCGGTTCCCGCCGGGCTGCGGCGCCAGGCGCGCGCCTGCCACATGCCGCAGACGCCGCGCGAGCAGCCCAGGGGCGCGCTGGAGTCGCTGCGCCCCGCCTACGAGCTGCTGCTCGAGGTCATCGCCGTCCGGTGGCACCGGCGCGAGCTGAGCCCGATGATCGCCGCCGTGCACATCGCGGCCGAATACCTGCCGCTGCTCGCCTTCGAGCCGCATCTCGGCCACGCCGGCGACCCGGCGCGCTGGCCGGCCGGGCTGAGCGCGACGGGCAGCAGGTTCGGCGTGATCGGCGACCGCGACTGCGACCACACCAAGTCCGAGCAGTCCGCCACCAACCGGACCCTCCGCGTCGCCGGTGAGCCCGCCGAGGGCTGGCGCGCGTACTTCGACCGGCAGCACAGCCAGGTCGCCGGGGCGCTCGCCGTCTGCGTGGCGGGCTGCCGCAACCCCTGCACGGCCATGGACTGGATCGAGCCGGAGCCGCGCGCCGACCTGCACGTGCGGGCCCGCACCGCGCTGGCGTTCGCGGACACCCCGCTGGTACGGCTGCGCCACGCGGCCCCGGTGGGCCACGGCTTCGGGGTGCCGTCGCCGGAGGAGGTGCTGGAGGCGTGGGAGCGCAGCCGGGCCGTCCTGGACAAGAACCCGGTCGGCGCGGCGGCGGCCAAGGACGACGGCTTCCCGCTGCCGGGGCTGCCGTCGCTGTTCTCGGCCGTGGCCGCCGCGCCGCTCGGCCCGGCCACGCTGCTGGCCGGGGTCAGCCGGCACATCGTCGAGCTGCTGGAACAGCAGACCCCCTGAAACCCTCCAGGCTGACCCCGGCGGCCCCCTCGGCTAGGAAGGAGCATGAGGGCGCCGCCTTCCGCGGGGGCGCAGGTGGCGCCTTCGCCTACCGTCTGGCGGTGGCCTGTTCGGCGAGCGCGCCGATGCCGTACAGGATGCCGCCGACGAGGTCGCCGGCGCCGAAGGCGGTGGCCATGGACATGCCGGTGAGCCGGCAGGAGGCGTCCGGGAGGCGGCGGCGGGCGTTCTCGCCGGTGACGATCTCCAGGGCGCGGCCCCGTACGTCGACGAGGACGACGACCGCGTCGGGCGACTCGGCGCCGAGCGCGGCGTGCAGCTTCTCGGCGAAGTGGCGGCGGCCGCCGCGGGGCGGGCCGAGGTAGAGGCCGAAGCGCAGCCCGGTGCGCCGCTCGGCGGCGAGCAGCGCGCGCCTGACGTCGTCGGCCTGCGGGGCGGTGAGCGTGCGCATCGCGGTCACCAGCCCGCCGACGCGCCGCCGACCCGTCTGCTGGGCTCGGCCGTCTCGGCGGCCGTCGCCCAGTCGGCGCCGGGCTCGGGCAGCCAGCTCGGCGGCCGGTCGACCAGCACCAGGCCGGACGTGCTCACGCCGTGCTCGCCGCGCCCCGGCCCGCCGAACCACACCGGCGCCGCCTCCGCCCTGCGTGCCGAGCCCCGGCCCGGCACCATGACCAGCAGGCTGATCAGCAGGAACAGGGCCAGCGACATCCCGACGAGGAAGAGCAGGATCTCCAGCGCGCTGTCCACACCAAGACCGTAATCCCGGTTCGTCTGTCCGGCCAGACCCTCCCATGAGAGTCTTGACACAAGATCCCCAAGACGAGGTCAACATCACGGTGGTAGCTCCAGAGACGATCGGCCGGTATCCCGTCGAACGCCCCCTCGGCTCGGGCGCCTTCGCGACCGTCTGGCTGGCCATGGACGAGCGGCTCGACTCGTACGTGGCGATCAAGGTGCTGGCCGACAACTGGGCAGCCGAGCCGGAGGTGCGCGAGCGGTTCGTCAAGGAGGCGCGGCTGTTGCGGCAGGCCGACTCGCCGCGCATCGTGCAGGTGCACGACATCGGCGAGCTGCCCGACGGGCGGCCGTATTTCGTCATGACGTATGCCGACATGGGCTCTTTGTCCGGCCGGTTGCGTGACGGGCCGCTGCCGGTCGGCGAGGCCGTCCGCGTCATCGGCGAGGTCGCCGAGGGCGTCGAGGTGCTGCACCGGATGGGCATCGTGCACCGCGACCTCAAGCCGTCCAACGTGCTGTTCCGCTCGCTGGCCGGAGGCGGCGAGCGGCTGATGGTGGCCGACCTCGGCGTGGCCCGCTCCCTCGCCGACGCCACCAGCCACACCATCGCGGCCGGGTCGCCCGGTTACATGGCGCCCGAACAGATGCGCATGGACGGCTCCCCCGACCGGCGCGCCGACGTCCACGGGCTCGGTGCGATGGCCTACCACCTGCTTACCGGCCGGATCCCCGGCTCAGGCGCGGTCCGCCTCGCGCCCCACCGGCTGCGGCCCGACGTCCCCGAGCACGTGAGCGCGGCCGTCATGAAGGCCATCGACCCGGACCCCGAGCGCCGCTGGCCCACCGCCGCCGCCTTCGCCGCCGCGCTCGCGGCCGATCCTCTCCCTGCCGATCTTCCCCGGGCCGATCCTCCCCCGGCCGGCCACGGCGCAGCCAAGGTCCAGCCGCCCGTGGAGACGATCCCCCCGGGTGTCGCGAGCGAGCCGTCAGGCGGTCGCGGCGCCCCCACGACCCCGTCCGCCATCCACGGACTCCACGAGCCCCGCCCCGGGGACGAGCAGGCGGGGCCGGAGCACACCGTGCCGCCGTTCCGGCCCGCCGCGGGCGAGCCGCCGGAGCCCCCCGCCCCTGAAATCCTGGAGAAGCGGCCGGTCGACCGGATGCGCGTGGTCACGGTCGCCGGGGCGGCGCTGGCGCTGGCCGTGGCGGTGACCGCCGCCGTGCTGGCCCTGCGCACCCCGGGCGGCGGGACACCGCAGGGCGGCACGACGAGCACGGGCAGCACAGTGGCGGCGGGCCTGCGCACCGACGCCGGCATCCCGCCGCAGTACCGGGAGCTGATCATCGAGGCCGGCACCTGGTGCCACGACGTCGACGGGCTCTCCCCCGCGCTGATCGCCGCGATCCTCAAGGTGCAGAGCGACTTCGACCCCGACCTGAGCGACCCGGAAGGCGACGAGTACGGCATCGCCCGCTGGACGCCCTCGGTGCTGCAGCACTGGCAGCCGGGCGGCCTGGAGGACCCGATCCCGAAGCCGCCGCTGAGCCCCGAGCTGTCGATCCCGGCGATGGGCCGGTTCTTCTGCGCGCTCGGCCCGAAGGTCGCCGACGTGCCGATGGACCCGGCGGCCCGGCTGTCGGCGCTGTTCGTGACGGGCGTGGACCCGGTGCGCCGCGACATGGGCGTGCCGTCGAAGTGGAAGAAGCACGTCGAGGAGGTCCTGCGCTACCGCGACCAGTATCAGGACAAGTGACCGCCCGCCGCTGACTGCCCCGGCAGCAGCCGCAGGTCGGCGTCCCTCACCAGGTCGAAGCGGAGCGCCAGGTTGATGAGCGCGGCCCGCTGCCAGTCGGCCTTGCCGGCGTCGTCGGCCTGCTTGACGCGGAGCTTGGTCCTGGCCAGGTAGTCGATGTGGAAGTTGACGCCGCTCCTGGTCAGGCCGTGACCGGCCAGGCGTTCGATGAGCTGGGGCACGGTGGGCACGACGGTGCTGGACGGGTCGCGCAGCCGGGGCTCGCAGAGCGCGACGAGGATGAGGAAGTACTTGGCGGTCCTGTCCAGCGGGTAGACGCCCCGGGTGGCCTCGCCGGTGGCCGCGGGCGCGGCGGCCGTCCCGTACAGGTGCTCGGGCGCAAACACCAGGAAGCCGGTCGTGCCGTGCTCGCCCGGCAGGATCACCCGCGAGAACTCGAACGGCACCGGCATCGACAGGCGGCGCGGCGGCACCTTGACGAACTCGCCGCCGCCTTCGGGGTTCTCCACGACGTAGGTGCGGTCGGGGGTGAGGTTGCTGATGAGCCAGTAGTCCTCGACGGCCTGGATGCGCCCGGCGAGCCTGGACACGGCCCGGTCGGCCACCACGATGTCCACGGGGACGTCCTGGGCGCCGCGGCCGAACGTGGCGGTCTCGCCCGGCGCGAGCTCGGCGGCCACGCTGGTGTCGGTCTGGATCAGCACCGTACGCATGCGCATGGTTGTACGCCCTCCGCTGGTCGCGCGGCCACCTGTAATCTTGCAGGAGCCGGGGCGCACCTCTCTAGAGAGGAAGGTATAAGTACCCGGAAATCGGGCGTAGAACACGGTGAGCTGGGCCATAAAACTATGGACAAGGCAACACTAGGAATCGATCGAAACCTCGGGCTACGGTGAGTTGCGTGGACTCCGACCCTCAGCGTGAAGACGGTCACAACACCTCTCCCATCTGGGTGAGCGACAGACCCGAAAGCGAGCAGACCGCCGCCGCCAAACCTTCGGCGCCCACCTCCACGTTCGCGCCGGTCGAGCGCGCGTCCGTGCGCAGCCTGCTGCAGCAGCCGAGGTTCCGCCGGCTGCGCAACAGGGCGCTGGTGGCGCTCGCGGTCGGCGTCGTCGTGGGCTTCCTGGTGAGCGACTGGCGCGCGGGCGCGACCGCGGCCGTGGTCGCGGCGATCCTGGAGACGGTCTACCGGGCCCGCTCCAACTCGACGGTGCCGGCGTGGCGGCGGTCCTCCGTGGCCGAGCGCCGCACGGAGGCCCAGCTGCGCAAGCTGGAGCGCGGCGGCTACCGCACGCTCCACGCCAGGGCGATCCCGGGCAGCGAGGCGCAGATCGACCACCTCGTGGTCGGCCCCACAGGCGTCTACGCGGTCGACTCGGAGAAGTGGGACAAGCGCCTTCCCGTACGGGTCCAGATGGGCAAGAAGCTCTTCCACGGCCCGTTCGACATGAAGCCCCGCATCACCGAGGCCAAGTGGGAGGCCGCCCAGGCCAGCGAGCTGATCAGCAAGTCCTACGGCCGGGAGGTCTCGGTCACGCCGTCGCTGGCGATCTACGGCCCGCCCGTGCCCTGGAAGATCATGACGATCCGCGGCGTCGACGTCTACGAGGGCGGCCGCGCCCGCAGGTGGATCACCAAGCGGGAGCGCGCGCTGACCGACACGGAGATCGACCGGATCTACGAGATCGCCGAGCAGGTGCTGCCTCCGCGCTACGGCGAGGGCTGACACTCCACCCGTCGCTGGTGTCCGCGCTGTGGACAACCGTCTCAGCTACCGAGCGGTTGGCCGTACCATGTGTAGACGCTAGCGATGGGAGAACGCCGATGCCCGCCCTCAGGTCACGTACAGTCACCCACGGCAGGAACATGGCCGGTGCCCGGGCCCTGCTCCGGGCGACCGGCGTAGCCGGGAGCGACCTCGGGAAACCGATCATCGCGGTGGCCAACAGCTTCACCCAGTTCGTCCCCGGTCACGTGCACCTGCGCGACGTGGGTGACGTGGTGTCCGCGGCGATCCGCGAGGCGGGGGCCATCCCGCGCGAGTTCAACACGATCGCCGTCGACGACGGCATCGCGATGGGCCACGGCGGCATGCTCTACTCGCTGCCGTCGCGCGAGCTGATCGCCGACGCCGTCGAGTACATGGTCAACGCCCACTGCGCCGACGCGCTGATCTGCGTCTCCAACTGCGACAAGATCACGCCGGGCATGCTGCTGGCCGCCTTCCGGCTCAACATCCCCACGGTCTTCGTCTCCGGCGGCCCGATGGAGGCGGGCAAGACGCCCGGCCGCAAGCTCGACCTCATCGACCCGATGATCGCCGCCGCCGACGAGTCGGTGTCCGACGCCGAGCTGCTGGAGCTGGAGGAGAATGCCTGCCCCACCTGCGGCTCGTGCTCCGGCATGTTCACCGCCAACTCCATGAACTGCCTGGCCGAGGCGATGGGCCTGGCCCTGCCCGGCAACGGCACGATCCTGGCCACGCACAAGCGCCGCAAGCAGCTGTTCGAGGACGCCGGCCGCACGCTCGTGGAGATCACCCGGCGCTACTACGAGGACGACGACGAGTCGGTGCTGCCGCGCTCGATCGCCACCCGCGACGCCTTCGAGAACGCGATGGCGCTCGACGTGGCGATGGGCGGCTCCACCAACACGATCCTGCACATCCTGGCCGCCGCCCGCGAGGCCGAGGTCGACTTCGGCCTCAAGGAGATCAACGAGATCTCGCAGCGCGTGCCGTGCCTGTGCAAGGTCGCCCCGGCGACGAACAAATACCACATCGAGGACGTCCACCGGGCCGGCGGCATCCCCGCCATCCTCGGCGAGCTCGACCGCGCCGGGCTGCTCCACCGCGACGTGCCCACGGTCAACGGCGGCACCCTCGGCGAGACGCTCGCCGCCTGGGACCCGGCCTCCCCGACCGTGCTGCCCGAGGCCGTCGAGCTGTGGCACGCCGCGCCGGGCAACGTCCGCACCGTCAAGCCCTATTCGCAGGACAACCGCTGGGACGACCTCGACCTCGACCGCGCCGCCGGATGCGTGCGCGACCTGGAGCACGCCTACACCGCCGACGGCGGCCTGGCCGTCCTCTACGGCAACATCTCGCGCGACGGCGCCGTCGTGAAGACCGCCGGGGTCGACGAGTCGATCTGGAAGTTCAGCGGGCCCGCGGTCGTGTTCGAGTCGCAGGAGGACGCCGTCGACGGCATCCTCGGCGGGCGCGTCAAGGAGGGCGACGTGGTGGTCATCCGCTACGAGGGCCCCAAGGGCGGGCCCGGCATGCAGGAGATGCTCTACCCGACCTCGTTCCTCAAGGGCAAGGGCCTGGGCAAGGCGTGCGCGCTCGTCACCGACGGCCGCTTCTCCGGCGGCACCTCGGGCCTGTCCATCGGCCACGCCTCCCCCGAGGCCGCCGAGGGCGGCGCGATCGCGCTCGTCGAGGACGGCGACCTGATCGACATCGACATCCCGGCCCGCAAGCTGGAGCTGCGCGTTCCCGAGGCCGAGCTGGCCGCCCGCCGCGAACGGCTGCTCGCCGACCTCGGCGGCTACCGGCCGCGCGAGCGCCAGCGTCCGGTCAGCGCCGCCCTCCAGGCGTACGCGGCCATGACCACGTCCGCCTCCACCGGCGCGTCCCGCGACCTGTCGCAGCTCTCCCGCTGACCTCGTCAACCTGTACGGCGATGCCGTACAGGTTTTCGAAAACTGTCGGTGGCGTTACCTATTCTTGGGGTATGGCTACAGTCGTGAAGCCCCAGACCCGCCCGCTGACGACCGCCGAGATCGCCGCCCTCGCCCTGTCCCTCGCACACCTGGGATCGGGCCCCCAGGCCGTCACCGCCAGGCGCGGCCTCCAGCACGCCTTCGACCATCTGGACCTCGACGACGCCGTCATCGCGACCACGCTCGCGACCCTCACCGACCCGCTCCCCGTCGACGTCGCCTCCCGCGCCCGGCTCATCGCCGACGCCATCACCAGCCGGATGATGGTCCGCCTCCACTACCGCGACGCCTCCGGCACCGTCACCAGCCGCGACGTCGAGCCCGTCACCTGCCTGGTGCACCGCGAACACTGGTACCTCGTCGGCGTCTGCCGGATGCGCCGGGGCATCAGGGCGTTCCGCTTCGACCGCATCATCGCCGTCGAGCCCACCCTGACCCCCTCCCGCCCCCACCTCGCCGACCGCTTCCTCCCCTTCCAGCGCCGCAAGCGCCCCAGGCCCACCCAGATCCCGGCCTGACGGCCCTGTCATGGGCTGCGGCGCCCACCCAGGCGCGCCGCAGCCTTTTGAACGTGATGCCTGGCCTGGGCAGCCGTGACTGAGCCCCTTGGGATGGGCCCCTGGGACGGCCCCTTCCTCCCGGAGCCTCCCGCCGTCCGCGCCACCCGGCCTGGGGCGCGGGCCGCGAAGGCGGTGCTCTCCCAGGGGAGCGGCCCTGCCCCGGAACTGGCCCTGGCGCGCGGCCCCTCCGCGCGGCCCCCTGTACGGCCCCTCCATACGGCCTCCTCCGGAGGCGGCCGCCAGGCCGACTCCCGTAAGCGCCGCCCCGCCCGAAGCGCGCGCCTTCTCGGGCGGTCGTCTGGGCCGGGCGCTCGTGGGCCCGTCGAGGGAGGGGCCCGGTGGGGGGAAACGTGGGGGTGGCTTGACCGTTGGGGACCCCGGGGGTTGGCATCGGGGGTGGCAGGCTCGCGTGCATGCGCGCTCGGGGGATCTCGCTGATAGGCGTCCTGCTGGTCGTCGTGTCCGGTTGCGCCGAGGGGCGGGCCGGGGCGCCGCGTGCCGTCGCGCAGGGGGTGGTGGCCCAGCAGGTCCCCCGGGTGGCGGTGGCCGAGGGGGCGTTGCCGGCGCGGGAACGGGAGCGGCTGGATCGGGCGCTGGGCCGGTACGTGGCGGGCCGGCCGGGCCGGGTGGCGGTGGCGGTGTTCGACCGGACGGCGAACGTGCGGTACGCGTTCCGGGACCGGGAGCCGTTCATGCTGGCCAGCGTGGCGAAGGTGGACATCCTGCTGGCGTTGCTGCTGCGGCGGCAGCGTGAGCGTCGCGGGCTCGACGCGTACGAGCGGACGCTGGCCTCGCGCATGATCCGCTACAGCGACAACGACTGCGCGCACGAGCTGTATCTGACGATCGGCGGGCGGCGGGGCCTGGCCCGGATGCTGCACGCGCAGGGAGTGCGGCACACGACGCCGGGGGCGGGCCTGTACTGGGGGGCGACGTTGAGCCGGGCGTCGGATCAGGTGCGGGTGCTGGAGCGGCTGACCGATCCGGCGGGGCCGGTGTCGGCGGCGAACCGGCGGTACGCGCTGGGGCTGATGTCGTCGGTGGAGCCGTCGCAGGCGTGGGGGGTGAGCGCGGCGGGCAAGCGGGTGGCGTTGAAGAACGGCTGGCTGCCCGCCGACGCACACGACGGCCTGTGGACGGTCAACAGCGTGGGGCGGCTCGTGGTGCACGGGCACGAGGTGCTGGTGGCCGTGCTGTCGGAGCGCAGCCCCACGATGGAGACGGGGGTGGCGACGGTGGAGCATGTCGCCGAGCTGGCCGTGGGGGCGGTCACGGCGTCGGCGCTGTGACCGTGGGGGCTACCCGCAGCAGCCGCCTCCGCAGCAGCCGCCGCCTCCGCCGGTGGGGCGGGGGGTGGCGGCGGAGCCGGTCATGGCGACGGTGGACAGCAGCTTGACCGTGTCGGCGTGGCCGTCGGGGCAGGTGGCCGGGTCGTCGGCGGCCGACATGGGGCGGGACAGCTCGAACGTGGAGCCGCAGGCGCGGCAGCGGTAGTCGTATCGCGGCATGCCACCAGGTTAAGCCTGGAAGGTCACCTGGGCGTAGTCGGAGACGGGTTCGAAGCCGATCGAGCGGTAGATCGCGTTGCTGGTGGGGTTGGCCAGGTCGGTGAACAGGACGACCTGGTCGCAGCGTTCGGCGAGGCCGGTGCGGCTGGCGAAGGCGGTGACGGCGGCGCCGTACCCACGTCTGCGCCGGGACGGCGGGGTGTAGACGGGGCCGATGCGGCAGACGCCGCCGGCGGCGGGTGAGAGCGCGGCGAGCGAGACGGGGGCGCCGTCGTCCTCCCAGAGGAACAGCTCGCGGGCGGCGAGCCGCCGGGCGGTGTGGGTGACGAGGTCCTCGCCGGCGTTGAGGCGCACCTCGGCGAAGAACGCCTGGGTCCAGGCGATGAGGACGGGCAGGTCGGCGCCGGTGGCGAGGCGGCCGGCGCCGGGCACGCCGGGGGTGGTGAGGGCGCCGAGCCGGTAGAGGCGTTCGGCGAGCACGTCGCCGGTGCGGCCGAGGGCGCGGGCGACGGCCCGGGTGAGTTCGAGGGGGCCGACGACTTCGGGGATGTCGCCGCCGAGCGCCTCGACCAGCGGGGGGACGGCTTCGGCGGGCATGAGGCCGAGGCAGACGGGCCGGGGCGGGGTGCGGAAGGCCGCACCCCGCACCTGCCCGCCGTCGGTCCACCAGCCGAAGCGGGCGCCGTCGGCGGGCATGCCCTGCCTCAGGTCGGCGAGCACGGTGAGGAGCACCGTGTTGCCGACCGGGTCGGTCAGCAGGAACGGCTCGGCCTCGCGGGCGTAGGCCTCGACGTCGGTCGTGATGGTCCACATGCGTGCATGGTGCCAGGGCGCAAGGCAAGCCGTCAGGGCAGGCCGGTCAGTGCAGGCCGGTCAGTGCAGGCCGGTCAGTGCAGGCCGGTCAGTGCAGGCCGTCAGGGCGGGGCGAGGGCACGCCGGGGGCTCATGCCGCCGCTTCCAGGTAGGGCGCCCATTGGGGGTCGCCGACGAGCGAGGCGCCGATGAGCCTCCAGTGGGCGCCCCGTGGCACCGCCGGGGCGACGCGGAGCGTCCACCCCAGCTCCTCCAGGAACTTGTCGGCCTTGCGGTGGTTGCACTGCGAGCACGAGGCGACGCAGTTCTCCCACGAGTGGGGTCCTCCCCTGGACCTGGGGATGACGTGGTCGATGGTCTCGGCCCGCTGCCCGCAGTAGGCGCAGCGGTAGTCGTCGCGCCGCATGAGGGCGGCCCTGGTCAGCGGGATCCGGGACCGGTAGGGGATGCGGACGTATCGTCTGAGCCTGATCACCGAGGGCACGTCGAGCGTGCAGGTCGCGGAGCGCAGCACGGCGCCGCGGCCGTCGCGGTGCACGACGTCGGCCTTCTCCCGCAGCACGAGCACGATGGCGCGGTGCAGCGAGAGCGTGGTCAGGGGCTCGTAGGTGGCGTTCAGCAGCAGAACCTGGCGCATCATCGGGCCTCTCCCCGCTGCGCGCGAACCAGAGGAGACATGCCGTGGCATGTCCCGGCTATTCGCCCCTCCTGGGGCTTGGACGTTACCGTCACGTGGACCTCCGCCGGACGGTCCAGCGGATGGACACCACGGCACCGTCCTGTCAGCAGTCTGGCGTTTCCCGCGTGGTCCCCGCCACCCCTTAACCTCCAGCCGGAATGACCAGAGGGACGCACGGTACGTTTTATGCCCGCATCACCTGGGCTTTACGCCATCCCCGGAGCGTTCGCCGTTGCCGTAGGGTTCGAGCATGACGCGAGAGCCCTATCCAGCCGCCCCCCGCGAGGAGACCGTCGATCTGGTCCACGGCACGCCGGTGCCCGACCCGTACCGCTGGCTGGAGGATCCGGACAGCCCGGAGACGGAGAGATGGCTGCTCGCGCAGGCTGAGCTGTTCAAGCGGGAGGCGGAGCCGCAGCGGTTCAAGGAGCGCATCGGGGAGCTGCTGCGCTCGGGGTCGGTGGGCACGCCGGCGTGGCGGGGCGAGCGGCGCTTCTTCAGCCGCCGCACGCCGGACCAGGAGCACGCCGTCTACTACGTGGCCGACGGCGACGGCGCGGAGCGGGCGCTGGTCGACCCGATGGCGCTGGACCCGACGGGGCTGACGACGCTCGACACGGTGCAGCCCGACAAGGAGGGCCGCCTGCTGGCCTACCAGATCTCGGTGGGCGGCACCGAGGAGTCGGTCCTGTACGTGCTGGACGTGGCGACGGGCGAGCGCGTCGAGGGGCCGATCGACCGGTGCCGCTATTCGCCGGTGGCGTGGCTGCCGGGCGGCGAGGCCTACTACTACGTGCGCCGGCTGCCCGCCACGGAGGTGCCGGAGAACGAGCGGCAGTTCCACCGGCGCGTCTACCTGCACCGGGTGGGCACGTCCACCGAGGACGACGTGCTGATCTTCGGCGACGGCATGAAGATGACCAACTACTACGGCGTCTCGGTGTCGCGTGACGGCCGCTGGCTGCAGGTGTCGGCCAGCGAGGGCACGGCGCCGCGCAACGACCTGTGGGTGGCCGACCTGACGCTCTCGCCGCCGGAGCGGCCGGAGCTGCGCGTGGTCCAGGAGGGCGTCGACGCGCAGACGGGGCTGGTGTTCGGCCGCGACGGCCGGCTGTACGTGCACACCGACCGTGACGCGCCGCGTGCCCGGGTGTGCGTCGCCGACCCGGCCGAGCCGGGGTTCGAGGGCTGGCGTGACCTGATCCCGCAGGACCCGGAGGCGGTGCTGGCGGACTTCGCGATCCTCGACGACCTGGAGCGCCCGGTCATGCTGGTGAGCTGGACGCGCCACGCGATCAGCGAGATCACCGTGCACGACCTGGAGACGGGCGAGCGGCTGGGCGAGGTGCCGACGCCGGGCCTGGGCACGATCGGCGGCCTGGCCGAGCGGCCGGAGGGCGGCCACGAGGCGTGGTTCGGCTACACCGACAACACCACGCCGCCGTCGATCCAGCGCTACGACGCCCGCACGGGCGAGACGACGCTGTGGGCGGCCTCGCCGGGCGCGGTCGAGGTGCCGCCGGTGCGCACCGAGCAGGTGGTCTACCGGTCGCAGGACGGCACCGACGTGCGCATGCTGGTGATCTCACCGGTGTCCGGCTCGGGTCCGCGCCCGACCATCCTGTACGGCTACGGCGGCTTCGGGCTGTCGATGACGCCTGGTTACTCGGCTTCGATCCTGGCCTGGGTGGAGGCGGGCGGCGTCTACGCCATCGCCCAGTTGCGCGGCGGCGGCGAGGAGGGCGAGGACTGGCACCGGGCGGGCATGCTCGGCAACAAGCAGAACGTGTTCGACGACTTCCACGCGGCGGCCGAGCACCTGATCGCGACCGGGGTGACCACGGCCGACCGGCTCGGCATCTCGGGGGGCTCCAACGGCGGCCTGCTGGTGGGGGCCGCGCTGACGCAGCGTCCTGAGCTGTACGCGGCGGCCGTCTGCTCGGCGCCGCTGCTCGACATGGTGCGGTACGAGCGCTTCGGCCTCGGCGCGACGTGGAACGTGGAGTACGGGTCCGCCGAGGACCCCGAGCAGTTCCGCTGGCTGCTGGCCTACTCGCCCTACCATCACGTCGTGGAGTCGGTGAACTATCCGGCGACGCTGTTCACGGTCTTCCAGTCCGACACGCGTGTGCATCCCCTTCACGCGTGGAAGATGTGCGCGGCGTTGCAGCACGCGTCCACGGGTGACCGGCCGATCCTGCTGCGCAACGAGACCGAGGTGGGCCACGGCGCCCGCTCGATCAGCCGCAGCGTCGACCTGTCGGCCGACACGCTCACGTTCCTGGCCAAGCACCTGCGCCTGTAGCCGGGACGCCCAGGCCCGCTACCGTCCCTGACGGGCGGGCTCCCTGGGGAAGTAGTGGCGCAGCACCGGGTGCCACGGGTTGGCGGTGACTCCGTGCAGCGCCGCCACGCCCAGGCAGTACTTGCTGACGCTGACCGGCCGCACGCCCAGGCGACGCAGGATGCGGTCGGCCGCCGCGTCGCCGCCCGCCGACTTCGACTCCAGCAGCACCCGGTCGTGCCGGGTGGCCAGGGCGCGCCGCCCGTCGCCGCAGACCAGGCCGGTGTCGCAGGTGAGCCGGGCCGAGCCGGAGCGGTCGACCAGCGTCACCCGGCGGTAGTCGGTGGACAGCACCGGCCCGAGCGACTCCGGCCTGGCCAGCCGCAGCCCGCCCGCCAGCGTGTCGGCGACGTAGTCGAGCGCCTCCTGGGTGAGCGCGTCGGACGGGCCCGAGTCGTACGGGATGCGGTGCTTGTCGGTGCTGCCCGAGGCGCCCTTGAGCTTGACCTCCAGCCACCGGCCGCCGCCGTCCAGGTACGTGCGCGTACGGATCTTGTAGCGGAGACGGCGGTCCTGCCGGTGCTGGCGGTAGGTGAGCAGGTCGGGGGTGTCGAAATAGGTCGAGGTATAGCGGAACTGGCGCCGCCCGCCGATCCGCAGCACCGCGAACCGGTCGCCGAGCTCGGCCGCGAGCCGGGCCATCGTGGCGGCGCTCACCAGATACTTGCGGTCCACCCGGGACATCAGCCGGGAGGTCGCCAGGACCTCCTCCAGCGTGACCGGCGGCAGCCCCGCGGCCACCCCGGCGAGCACGATCCCCGCGTCCGTCATCGCCACGCCCCCGCCTTCGTCTCGCGCGGCTGCGGCACCTGGTAGCGCACGTCGACCACGGACACGTCCCTCACGTAGTCCACCTGGGTGACGGAGCACTGCAGCACCTGGGCGCCGAGCCGGCTCTCCAGGTCGGCGCGGAGCAGGGCCGGGTCGGAGTGCACGACGTCCAGCGTCACCACCTGGTGGCGGGTGCGGCCCAGCAGCCTGGGGTGGTCGGCCACGTACATGACGGTCAGCAGCACCACGTCCAGGAAGAGCGCGGTCAGCGGCCAGGTCGCGGCGATGGCGTTCACCAGGCCGAGCGCGATCGCCACGAAGTAGTAGGCGATCTCCTCCTGGGTGATCTCGTCCGAGCGGAGCCGGATGATCGCCAGCACGCCGAACAGGCCGAACCCGACCGCCAGGTCCACCCGCTGCACGAGCAGCAGGGACACCACGGCGAAGATGCCGACGTTCAGCGCCACGTAGGCGAACAGCAGGTCGCGCCGGTGATGCCGGCGGAAGTACAGGCCGTAGGCGAGCGTGATGATCGCCGCCAGGTCCATCGCGAACCCGAGAATCGTGGTCGCCCGCAAGGTGTGCCTCCGTCTTTCTGAGCTGTCGGTGAACAGCCTGGCGAGCGGCGGTGAAGCGTCAGTGAGGCGATGGTGAGGGTGTTCTCATGCGCGTGCCGCCGGGGGGCTGCCCCCGGCGGCACGGCGGATGTCTAGGACGCGAAGACGATCACGTTGTCGCGGTAGCTGCGGCGCTCGCGGTCGAACGCGCCGCCGCAGGTGATCAGGCGGAGCTCGGCGCCCTTGCCCGGTCCGTACACCTTCGCGTCGGGGATGCGGTTCTTCGGGTAGCGGGCCTGGACGGTGACCGTGAACGTCACCGTGGTGCCGTCGGCCCGGTCGACGTGCACGCGCGCGCCCCGCCTGAGCTCGCGCAGCCGGTAGAAGACGGCGGGGCCGGTGCGGGAGTCGACGTGGCCGGCGATCACGGCCACGCCCTTCTCCCCCGGCTCGGGCCCGGCCCGGTGCCAGCCCGCCCGGTCGAACCGCTCGGGCGCCATCAGCCGGCCCTTGGCGTCGAGCCGCAGCGGGACGACCGGGGTGGTGACGCCGATGGCCGGGATGCGTAACCGGACCGGGTTCGCCGCGTCGGCCACGGCGGCCACCGGAGCGGCCTGTGAGAGTGTCGTGCCCGCCGCACCGGCCGGCGAGGCGGCGGCCGTCACGGCGATGACGCCCGCGGCGAGTGCGGCCCGCGTCCCTCGCGCCGCCACCTCAGCTCCCGCCCAGCTTCCGGGACGCCAGGTACGCGCCGCCCAGCAGGAGGCTGATGCCGCCCAGGGCCAGCACGACGGTCATGACGTCGGAGCCGTCGGCGCTCTGCGCGGACACGGGCTGCTGGTCGATCGACCAGGTGGCGTCGCCCTCGACGGCCGCCGTGCCGCCCTGCCCGGTCTCGACCCCGCCGCGCGGCCGGTCGTCGTCATCGTCGTCGTCAGCGCCGTCGTCGTCAGCGGCGACGTACGCGGTGCTCGTGGCGAGCGCGTGGGGAGCGGCGAGCGACATGCCCGCGATGCCCAGCCCGGACACGATCGCGATGGCGAGCATCAGCCGCCGTAGTGCCAGTACCATCGGTGCCTCCTGTGGAGCCGTTCCTGTGGACGTCTCCACCTTCCGGCGCGCCGGTTGGCCCACCGTGAGCACCACATGAGAGACCTGTCACGAAGCCCGCAGCCGGTAGCCGGTGCCCCGGACGGTCTCGATCCGGTCGGCGCCGATCTTGCGCCGCAGGTAGCGCACGTACACGTCGACCACGTTCGAGCCGGGGTCGAAGTCGAACCCCCACACGTGGCTCAGCAGCTGCTCGCGCGTCAGCACCTGGTCGGGGTGGCGGCAGAACACCTCCGCGAGCGCGAACTCGCGCGTGGACAGGTCCACCGACCGCTCCCCCACGTACGCCCGCCGGGTCCGCAGGTCGAGCGCCAGGTCGGAGACGCGCAGCACGGTCACCTCGGGCGCCCGGTCGGCGCGCAGCCGCAGCCGGACCCGCGCCAGCAGCTCCTCGAACGCGAACGGCTTGGCGATGTAGTCGTCGGCCCCGCCCTCCAGCCCGGCGACGGTGTCGGTGACGCTGTCGCGGGCGGTCAGGATGATGACGGGGATGGCGACCTTGGCCTCGCGCAGCCGCCGCAGCACGGTGAACCCGTCGCTGAGCGGCAGCCCGATGTCGAGGATGAGCAGGTCGAACGCGCCGCTGCTGGCGACGTCGTAGGCCGCTACGCCGTCCTCGACGACGGCGGTGACGAAACCGTTGCCGCGCAGCCCCTTCTCCAGGAAGGAGGCGATCCTGGCCTCGTCCTCGGCGATCAGAATGCGGTTCACAGCATCTCCCGGAGCGGAATGGTCATGACGAAACACGCCCCGCCGCCGGGGGCGTCCACCACTTCGACGGTGCCTCCGTGCGCCTCGGCGATGGTGGTGACGATGGCCAGGCCGAGCCCGGCGCCGTCGTGCCCGCCGGTGCGGCCGGAGCCGCGCATGAACCGGCGGAAGATGCGCTCGCGGTCGGCCGGCGGCACGCCGGGCCCGCTGTCGCGTACCCACAGCTCCACCGAGGAGCCGCGGACGGCCGAGCCGACGGCGATGAGGTCGCCGTCGCCGGTGTGGCGGACGGCGTTGGCGACGAGCTGCATCAGGGCCTGGGTGAGCCGCTGCCGGTCGGCGGGCATGCGGGCCTCGGCCACCTCGTCGACGCGCCAGCGCCGCTCGCCGAGCGCGCGGGCCTTGGCGACGACGCTCACGGTGAGGTCGGCCAGCTCGACCTCGTCGATGTCGAGGAAGCCGGGCTGTTCGGCCTTGGCGAGCGTGAGCAGGTCGTCGACCATGCGGTTCATGCGGTCGAGCTCGTCGGTGACCAGGGCGAGCGTCTCGGCCCGGTCGGCCGGGTCGTCGCCCATGAGCTCCAGGTGGCCGCGGATGACGGTGATCGGGGTGCGCAGCTCGTGCCCGGCGTCGTCGACGAAGTGGCGCTGCACGGCGAACGCCTGCTCCAGCCGGTCGAGCATGTGGTTGAAGGTCGCGGCGAGCGCGGCCACGTCGTCGTTGCCGGGCACGTCGAGCCGCCGGGTCAGGTCGGAGGAGTCGCTGATCTGCTCGGCGGTCTGGCGCACCAGCCGGACGGGGGCGAGCACCCGGCCGGCGACGAACCAGCCGGCGGTGCCGGCCAGCGCGAGCGCGCCCAGCGCGGTCAGCGACAGCACCCGGATGGCGTCCATGGTGTCGTCGCGGTGCTGGTCGTAGAAGAGCGCGATGACGAAGTGGCCCTGGCGCGGGTCGCCGGCCACGGTGACGGGGATGACCGCGTACCAGACGGCGCCCGCGGCGCTCTCCCACCTGCCGTCGACCGGCTCCGTCGCGGTGGCCAGCTTGGCGACGAGCGCGGCGTCATTGTCGAGCGGGGCGGGCGGGGTGACGCCGCTGACCTTGTCGGGGGCGCCGTCGACGATGCTGAAGAACGTCTCCCATCGGTCGGGCGGGTTGTAGGCGAGGTAGCCGGACATCAGCTTGGCCACGTCGTCGACCGGCCGCCCGGTCTGCGGGTCGAGCGCGGTGACGGCGTAGCGGCGCAGCTTCTCGGCCTCGTTGCTGAGCTCGGACTCCATCCGGCCGTCGAGCCGGTTGAGCAGGATGGTCCAAGTGGCGAAGATGGAGACGAACAGGGCCAGGCCGACGACCGCGAGCATCCAGCCCACGATCCGGCCCCTGGCGGTCACGCGCATGCCGGAGCCTGATCAGTCGTCGTCATCGCCGCCGTCGTCATCGTCATCGTCGTCGCCCCCTGGCCTGGGTGACGGCGGTCTGACCGGTTCGGCCTTGGTCTTGCGCTTGGACGGCGAGGCCGCCGGCTCGGGCGTTCCGGCGGGGGTCCCCTCCGGCGTGGCCTCCGGGGTGGCCTCCGGCGTGGCCTTTGGCGTGCTTTCCGGCGTGGTTTCCGGGGCCGGCTCCGGCGCGGTCCGCTCCGGGGTGGCGGCGCCCTCCGAGCCGGCGCTGCGTGACACGACGACGGGACCGCCCAGCTCCGGCCCGCTGCCCGCGGCCAGCGTGAACCCGTACACCATGAACCCGGCCAGGACCACGCCGGCCACGATCATGACCAGGGGTGCTCGACGTTTCATGGCACCGAGCATGCCGTCTTCCGAGGAGACGAGTCTGAGGCTCTGATGAGAAAACTCTCATCAGCCGGGCAGCGTCTCCCCTCCGATCGGCGCCAGGATCTCGCCGGTGTAGTACGAGGAGAGCCGTTCGGCGGCGAAGAAGACGTACGAGGGCGCGATCTCGTCGGGGTCGGCCGCCCGTTTCATCGGCACCTGCTTGCCGAACTCGTCGACCTTCTCCGGCGGGAACGTGGCGGGGATGAGCGGGGTCCAGACCGGGCCGGGAGCCACGGCGTTGACCCGGATGCCGCGTTCGACCAGGTTCTGGGCCATCGAGTAGGTGAAGGCGTTGATCGCTCCCTTCGTGGCGGCGTAGTCGATGAGCGTCTTGTTGCCGCGCAGCCCGTTGATGGAGGAGGTGTTGATGATGGCGGCGCCCTCGCGCAGGTGCGGCAGGGCGGCCTTGGTCACCCGGTAGTAGCTGTGGATGTTGACGGCGAACGTGTGCTCCCACTGCTCGTCGGTCAGCTCGTCGAGCGAGTCGACCGGGGCCTGGTAGGCGACGTTGTTGACGACGATGTCCAGGCCGCCGAGCTCGGAGACGGCCCGTTCGACGGCTTGCAGGCAGTTGTCGCGGTCGGCGAGGTCGCCGGGGATCAGCACGCAGCGCCGCCCGGCCTCCTCGACGAGCTTCCTGGTGTGGTTGGCGTCCTCGTGCTCGCTCAGGTAGGCGATGGCCACGTCGGCGCCCTCCTTGGCGAAGGCGACGCAGACCGCCCGGCCGATGCCGGAGTCGCCCCCGGTCACCAGCGCGCGCTTGCCGTCGAGCAGGCCGCGGCCGGTGTAGCCGCGCATCTCGTCGCGCGGCTCGGGCGCCATCTGCCCGGTGTGTCCGGGGTAGGGCTGGTCCTGGGCCGGCGGCGTGGAATTCGGTTGTTCTGGCATGCCGTCGCCGTGCCCCCTCCGGCGGCCGGTTAACGTCAGCGGGGGAAGACGACGGTCTTGTGTCCGTCAAGAAGAACCCGCTGCTCGGCGTGCCATTTCACGGCTCTGGCCAGGGCCGTGCACTCGACGTCGCGGCCGATGGCGGCCAGGTCCTCGGGCGAGTGGCTGTGGTTGACCCTGGCCACCTCCTGCTCGATGATCGGCCCCTCGTCGAGGTCGGAGGTGACGTAGTGGGCGGTGGCGCCGATGAGCTTGACGCCGCGCCCGTGGGCCTGGTGGTAGGGCCTGGCGCCCTTGAACGACGGCAGGAACGAGTGGTGGATGTTGATCGCCCGCCCGGCGAGCTTGGCGCACAGGTCCTCCGACAGCACCTGCATGTAGCGGGCCAGCACGACCAGGTCGATCCGGTAGTGCTCGACCAGCGCCAGCACCTCGGCCTCCTGCCTGGGCTTGGTGTCGGGGGTGACGGGCAGGTGGTGGTAGTCGATGCCGTGCGACTGGGTGAGCGGGCGCAGGTCGGGGTGGTTGGAGACGACGGCGGCGATCTCGACGTCGAGGCTGCCGGAGCGCACCCGGTAGAGCAGGTCGTTGAGACAGTGGTCGAACTTGCTGACCATGATGAGCACGCGCGGCCTGGTGGCCGTGTCGCGGAGCTGGATCTGCATGCCGAACTCCGGCGCCAGCGCGGCGAACGCGGCGCGCACCTCGTCGCCGGGCAGCGTGGCGGTGAACTGCACGCGCATGAAGAAGCGCGCCTGCTCCCGGTCGCCGAACTGCTGGCTCTCGGTGATGTTGCAGCCGTGCCGCGCCAGAAGGCCGGCGACGGCGGCCACCACCCCGGGGCGGTCCGGGCAGGACAGCGTGAGGACGTATTCGGCAGCGTTCATGGTGGTCAGAGCCTACCGGCCGGGCGGGTGCGCTGATCCACCCGATCTTGGGTAGGTATTAGGACATTACGGACGTTTCTTGCCAGGGGGTGTGTGTGCCGCTCGACGCGGTGGTGCTGGTCGCGATCGCGGGCCTGTTCGCCGTCGTGACCGGGATGAACGACGGCGGGGCGCTGCTGGCCACCGGCCTCAAGCTGCCCACGGTCCGGCCCGTCACGGGCATCCTCACGCTCGTCGTGCTCGTCGCGCTCGTCCCGCTCGTCACGCACCAGGTGGCGCTGACGTTCGTGACGCGACTGGCCACCTTCGACGGCCCCGGCGGCCGGATCGCCACCATCATCGCCGTGCTCAGCGCGCTGACCGTGGTGCTCGTGCTCAGCGCCAAGGGCAGGCCGACCAGCCTCACGCTGGCCGTCGTCGGCGGCCTCGCCGGGGCCGGGCTCGGCTGGGGGCTGCCGGTCTCGGGCGGTTCCGTCGCGCTCGTGCTCGCCTTCGGCCTGGCCGCCCCCGTCGTCGGCGGGCTGCTGGCCTGGGCGACGACCGTGCTCCTGCTCAAGCTCACGACCGCGCGCGGCCTGTGGAACTGGCACCGGGCCGGCTTCCTGCTCCAGACCGTCGCGTACGCGGCCAACGACGGGCAGAAGATGCTCGCCGTCTTCATGATCGCGCTCGGCTTCTCCGGCGCGCCGCTGCCGTACACGTCGCTGGTGGCCGTCCTGTTCGGCCTCGGAGCCCTGTACGGCCTGCCCAAGGCGGGCCGCACGCTCAGCCGGGAGATCATCGCCTTCCGCCCGCTGCACGGGGTGTCGGCGGAGCTGTCGGCCGGGGCCGCGGTGCTGGGCTGCTCGGCCCTCGGCATGCCGGTGAGCATGACCCAGGCCATCGCCGGCGGGCTGATCGGCGCCGGAGTCAACCACGGCGGCGGCCGGGTCCGCTGGTATGCCGCCGTCAAGATCGTGACCGCGTGGCTGCTGACGCTGCCGGCCAGCGCGGCGCTCGCGGCACTGGCGGCGTACGCGGGGAAGGGAGTTGCGGGGTGAGGCGGCTGCGCCGGATCCGGGACCTGCTGGCCGGGCGGATGGACAGCGCGCTGTCCGAAGCGCTGCTGGGTCAGCTGGCGGCGACCAAGGAGGGCGCCTGGCTGGCCATGGCGATGATCGGCGGCGAGGTGGGCAGGACGGGCGCGCACGAGCAGATGCGCTCGATCGAGCACCTGGGCGACGAGGAGCGCCGCCGCCTGGTCGAGGAGCTCAAGTCGGCCCTGGTCACGCCCATCGACCGGGAGGACCTGTTCCGGCTGTCGCGCTCGATCGACGACGTGCTCGACTCGCTGCGCGACTTCGTCCGCGAGTCGCACCTGTACCAGGTGAAGGACCAGATCCGCTTCACGCCCCTGCTCGACCAGGTCATCGTCGGCATCGACGCGCTGGAGAACGCGGTGCGCGACCTGGTCTCCAGCCCGTCGGCCGTGGTGCAGGACGCGCTGGAGGCCAAGAAGACGGGCAGCGCGATCCGGCGCATGTACCAGTACGAGATCTCGCGCATCTTCTCCGGCGAGCTGACGGCCGAGGCGATGAAGGAGCGCGAGCTCGTCCGCCGCCTGGAGATCGTCGGCATCGCGATCAGCGAGGCCGCCGATGCCATAGCGGACGGAGCCATGAAACGCTGACCGGATGGAGCTCACCAGCGACCGCCCCGCCGCCCGGGTCGTCTGCCTCGACCGCGACGGCCGGGTGCTGCTCATGCACTGGTACGACAAGGTCAGCGGCCAGGACGTGTGGGAGCCGCCGGGCGGCGGGCTCGACCCGGGCGAGACGCCGCTGGAGGCGGCCAGGCGGGAGCTGACCGAGGAGACCGGGCTGCCGGGCTCGGCCGTGCTGGACCGGCACGTCGCGGTCGAGCGCGACTTCACCTGGCTGGGCGTGCGCTACGTCAAGACCGAGGCGTTCTTCCTGGCGCGCTTCGACGCCGCCCGGCCGCCGGTCGAGCCGCGCGATCTCACCCCGGAGGAGCGCGAGGCCTATCTCGGCCACCTGTGGGCCCGGGAGCTGCCCGAGCGGGTCGACCCGCCCACGCTGGCCGCGGTGGTCGCCGAGCTGGGTCAGGGCGTGTCGCGGTAGCCCAGCTCGGCCAGCGTCTCGGCCATCAGGGCGCGCAGCAGCGGCCCCGCTATCCGCTCGTGCTCGCCCTCGACCGGCTGCCCGTCGGCCGCCCTGGCGTGGTAGGTCTCGCGCTCGTGCGCGTCGGTGTAGGGCTGGGCGGTGAGCGCGACCACGACCGTGGCCCGGGTGCCGCCGCTGGGCAGCACGGCGACCGCGTGGGTGCGCAGGCACGTCTCGTCCGGCTCGCCGAACCAGCCGCACTTGACCCCGGCCTCCGGCGCCTCCAGCACCTCACGCGCGCCGAACGCCTGCGAGCCCTCCACCCGGCGCATCCACTCCAGCACGTCGCCGGCGACCGGGTCGCCGGCCAGCGCCGCCTGGGCGAGCGCGGCGTAGGCGGTGGCGACCTCCTCGGCGGCCACCTCGACGGAGCCGAACCGTGACGGGTCGCCGTTGTGCATCGACCAGGCGACGCCGGTGCGCTGGTAGATGTCGTCGAGGATGACCAGCGGCCCGACGGCGAGCCACAGGCTGCGGGTGTCGGCGTTGGACGAGATCACCACGGCAGGCTCGGCGTGGCGGCGCCAGCGCTCGGCGTCGGGGATGCGCCCGGCCGTCACCCAGGCGTACAGCGGCTTGAGCAGCGAGGCGCAGCGCAGCCGGTGCGGCCCCGACCTGACGGCGACGGTGCGCGCGGGCGGGCCGCCGTGGCCCCGGCTGATGCCGGCCGCCTGGGCGCCGGCTCCTCGTTGCAGATCACGTAGCAGCGCGTTGAAGCCCACCCGCCCACCGTAACCGGATTCCGGCGGCATTCAGAGTGGCGCGCGGAGCCAGATCGCCATCAGGGCGAGCGGCACCAGCGCCAGCACCCCGAGCGCGGTCAGCCGCCGCCACCGGGCGGCCAGGCCGGGCGTGGTGGCGAACCCGGCGGCGCCGCCCGCGACCGCGAACGCCGCCGCCGCGGTGGCGGCCTGCGGCCAGGAGGCGGTCCACGACGGCAGCGCCTCTCCGGCGAGCCGGAGCACCGCGAGCATCCAGGCGGCCCGCACCGCCACCCGGCGGCCGTGCGCGACCCCCACGCGGCCCAGCACCCAGGCGGCTCCCGCCAGGAACGC
The DNA here is from genome assembly GCF_041950485.1 of Nonomuraea sp. ATR24. Lineage (NCBI taxonomy): Bacteria > Bacillati > Actinomycetota > Actinomycetes > Streptosporangiales > Streptosporangiaceae > Nonomuraea > Nonomuraea sp. ATR24. The sequence goes on along the minus strand of NZ_JBGNUU010000020.1, from coordinate 90,351 downwards.
CGCGGTGATGAGGACGAGCGCGGCGACGCTGGGAGCCAGGCACGGCCAGTCGCCGCAGGACATCCCCCTCCGGGCGAGCCGGATCGTGGCCCACCAGAGAAGCCCGAGTGCCGCGTACACCCCTGCGGATCGCCCGGTTCGTCCTGCCATGCGGCCATGATGTCACCGGGAGGCGCGCTCGTCGTCCGCCTCGGCCTCGGCCGTGCGGCCCAGCGCCCGCAGCGCGACGGCGCGGTTGGCGTACAGGTCGGGCTGCGGCTCCAGCGTGATCGCCTGGGTCAGGTCCGCGACCGCGCCCGCGAGGTCGCCCGCCTCGTAGCGGAGCACGCCCCGGTTGCCCCACGCGGCGGCCAGCCCGGGGGCCAGGCCGATGGCCGCGTCGAGCGCCCGCCTGGCCTCCGGCAGCCGCCCGGCGGCCGTCTCGAGCTGGCCGAGCACCGTGAGCAGGTGCGGGCTGTCCGGCTTCAGCGCCAGCCCGGCCGTGACGTCGGCCCTGGCCTCGTCGTCGCGTTCGAGCGCGGCCAGCAGCCCGGCGCGGTTGACGTAGGCGTCCACGAAGGACGGGTCGAGCTCGACGACCCGGCCCAGGTCGGCCAGCGCCCCCTCCACGTCACCTGCGGCGATGCGCAGCTCCGCCCGGTTGTAGTGCGCCTCCGGCAGCGGCGGCCCCACCCGCAGCGCCGTCTCGTAGTCGGCCAGCGCCTCGGCGTCGCGGCCCAGCCTGGCCAGCAGGTTCCCGCGGTCCAGGTAGTGGTCGGGGAACATCGGGTCGATCGCGATCGCGGCGGCGTAGTCCTCCAGCGCCTCCTTGGCCCGGCCCGTCGCCGCCAGCAGCTGCGCCCGGTTGGCCAGCAGCACCATGCGGTGCACCGGATGCCGCTCCCCCAGCTCGCGGGCCAGCTCGATGGCCGACTCGACCAGCGCCAGCGCCCGGTCGGGCCGCCCCTGCCTGAACTCGATCAGCGCCAGCCCGTTACGGTCGAAGCCGAGCTTGAACGCCCGCTGCGCCGGGTCGGGCAGCAGCGTCGAGATGGCGATCGCCTCGTTGATCCAGCCCCGGGCCCGGCCCAGGTCGCGCCGCTCGGGGTCGGGGTCGCGGGCGTCCAGCATGGCCAGGCCGTACGCGCTCGCGGCGTGCACGGCGGGGTCGCGGCTGGCGCGGCGGGCCTGCTCCCACAGCTCCCGCGCCTCCCCCCGCCGCCCGAGCCCGCCGAGCGCCGTCGCGGCCCGCTGCGCGAACCGCCACCACTGCTCGCCGCCCGGCTCGCTCAGCGTCAGCCCGCGCCCGGCGAGCTCGGCCACCGCGTGCAGGAACCCTTCGTGTACGCACCGGTCCACGAGGGTCCAGAGCTCGGCGGCGTCACGGGTGTCGGGAGGCGGTTCGGGGCCGCCGGAGTAGAGGGTGATGGCCAGCGTGGCGGGCGGCACGCGGCGCATCAGCACGCCGATCAGCTCGACGTCGGTGGGGTCGGCCTGGTCGCCGTTGCAGACGGCCAGGTCGTGGCCGGGCGGCACGGCCGTACGGACGAACTCGGCGATCCCGTTGGCCAGCCGGAGCGTGCGGCGGGGGGCGGGCACCAGGATGCGCTCGTCCTCGGGCAGGTCCGCGTCGACGGTCACCCGCCGGGCGGGCACCAGGTGCCGCAGCTCGGGCGCGACGGCGCGGATCTCGATGTCGTGGCGGGCCACCAGGTCGGCGGACCGTTCCAAAACGGCCGGGACCAGGTGGGCCAGCAGCGCTGCTCCCACGGTGTAAGGACCGCGCGGCCGCCCATGCCCGTCGATCATCGGCATCAGCGGCCGCGCCTCTCGCGTGCGGGCGGACGGACCGCCCACGACCTCGAGGTGGGACCTTTCCTCGATCACCCCTTGTGAATGACGCTGGAGGTCCCACCCAACCGCGCGGTACCGGGCTTGCGGACGGCGATGCGTTTCATGGTGCACCTCTCCACTGGGGGTAATTCTATTATTCGGACACTCCACCGATTATCAAGATTAACGATGAATAAGTGAGGGCATAATAGCCAGTTGTGCTCTTAGTTTTGTGGTGATTTGTGCCTATTGGGGACGAAACCAGCCGGGCAAAGGCTGAGAAGATCCCCTTTCTTCAGATTCCGCCATCAGCTCGCACAGGCATCGGCCCAGCAAGGTCACCGATTGGCAGCAGCCGGGAGGCGAAAGATTCTTGGAACGCACGATCAAAGTCGCGCGTTCGATCAGCCGCTCCAGGCTCGGCTCACGCACGCCCTTGAGCGAATGCTCGGTCCGCGGACATTGCCCGATGCTCGCGCACGAGCGCTTGACGAGCACGGGGGCGATCTCGCCCGACAGGTTCAGCGGGTCGCCGCGCCTGACCTTGAGCTCGCCCAGCACCCGCGAGGCCCGCCGCGACACCACGAGCAGGCGGCGGCGCTCGGCGTCGGTCTCGTCGACCGCGCCGGACGACGGCACCGCGAGCAGCATCGAGACCGCCATCAGCCCGCCGCCCACCACCATGCTCCAGCCGAGCGCCTCGTCGAACCAGATCACGGCGATCGCCGCCACCCAGAACGGCTGCGACGACATCAGCACCGCACTGGGCACCGCCGGCACGTGCGCCTGGCCGTACGAGCGAGCCAGGAAGCCCAGCGCGCAGGAGATGACCGACAGGTGCGCGAGCACCGCCCAGTCGGGCACGGACGCCGGCAGCGAGACCCCGTCGCGCACCGCCAGCACGCCCGTCAGCGCCCCGATGGAGCCGAGCTGGATCACGGTCAGCGCGTAGGCGTTGAAGCCCTCGCCCTTCCTCGACAGCCGCGCCAGCATCAGCGTGTGGCCCGAGTAGAGCGCCGCGGCCGAGAGCGTCACGCCGAGCGCCAGCATCTCGACAGGGTGGTCCTCCGAGTTGCGCAGCAGCGTGAACACGGTCATCCCGGCCAGCGCGAGCCCCACCCCGATCCAGACCCGCACCGGCACCCGGACCCGGAACAGCGCCAGCGCCATCAGCGGCGTGATCACCACGTTGCAGCCGACGGCGAACCCCGACACGGACGCCGACAGACTGTCCAGCGCGACGGCCTGCGCCGCCTGCCCGACCCCGAACATGACCCCCAGGACGATCCCGTTGACCCACGTCCCCCGTGACAGCCCGCGCAGGCAGCGGGGCCGGATGAGCAGCAGCGTGACGGCCGCCAGCGAGTAGCGCTCGGCGAGCAGGTCGTCCACCGGTAACCGCTCGATGAGATCCTTCATCAGCGGGAACGCCGACCCCCATGCGGCGCTGACGAACAACAGAAGCACGGCTCCCGTAAGGGGGCGGGGAGCGGGCACGACTGCCATGCCAGGAAGCATGCCACTACGATGTGAAGCCGCCGGAGTACAGGCAGCGTCTGGTGATGTTCCTCTACCACCTGGAGTGAAGACCCTCACTCGAAGGACCGGGCAACCTTATCCTCTGGCTCAGCCGAAACGCCGATTCCCCTCCATATCGCCGCGCCCCTCCGGCACCGTCCGGAGAGGCGGGGAACAAGGCAGGTGGCGCGTCCGGGAGGGGCGGACCGGAGCTACAGCTCGACGGTCGCCGGGACGAGGCGCTTCTCACCGTAGACGACGGTGAGCGGGCCGATCTGGCGGCGGGAGGTCTCACGCCAGCCCTGACGGGCGTACAGGGCCAGAGCGGCCCCCTGGTTGAGCGTGGTGTCGCCGCGCAGGCAGCGGAAGCCGAGCTCGACGGCCCGGGCCTCCAGCGCCGACAGCATGGCGGCGCCGAAACCGCGCCGCTGGTGCGCCGGGTGGACACGGAGCCGGCACACCTCGGCCGTCTCCGTGTCGACCGGCTTGAGGCCGCCCATGGCGACCACGTGCGAGTCGGCCTCGCCGACCAGGAAGTCGCCCCCGCACGCCAGGTAGAGCTCCTGGATGCGGGGGAAGTCGTCGTCGTAGTAGACACCGTCGCCCGGCGTCAGGCCCACCTCGGCGAGGCAGATCTTGTGCAGGGTCTGGATGGTGTCGAGGTCAGACCAGCGGTAGCGGCGTATCCGAAGACTCATGCACCGCCACTCCCTTCCTTGTGGAGCTGGCGGGGCTGCCGCAGCTCCTCCCTGAAGGCCGGCAGGTCCGGATGGTTGGGGTTCTTGGCGACGATCGCCTGCTCCAGCGCCATCGCCGGCCGCATGATGAAGTCGGTGCGGTATTCGGGCCCGAGCAGCCGCAGCGCCTCCCGGCCGATCCTGATCGCGTCGTCGAGGTCGCCCTCGATGACGCGGCACTGCGCCCGGTCGAACCTGATCAGCGTCTGATCGAGGATGTGGTCCTGATACTTGTCGAGGGCCTGGTCGAGGACGACCTCGGCCTCCAGGGTCTGGCCGAGCTTGGTGAGCACGTCGCCCTGGTAGAAGTAGAGCTGCTTCTCGGTGTAGCCGAACGCCATGTCCTCCTGGTCGTCGGTCTTCATGTGGGCGAACGCGCTGCGGGCCCGGGCCAGCGCCCGCTTGGCCTGGTCGACGACCTCCTTTTTGCTGTCGGTGCCCGACAGCATGGCCAGCGCCCTGGCCTCGACGACCGGCGCCATCGCCTGGGCGACGCAGGGCGTCTGGCCGGCCAGGTCGCGGCTCTTCTTGGCCAGCGTGAGCGCTTCGCGGGCGTCGCCGTAATAGAGCGGGACGAGCGCTTCGCGGGCGGTCACCCAGGCGCGCAGGGCGCGGTCGCCGGTCTCGTCGGCGGCCGTGCGCCCGGTGCGGAAGAACGAGCGGGCGAGCCGCTGGTCACCGAGGTTTATCATGATCATGCCGCTCAGCCCGGCGAGCTGCGCGGCCATGCGGCACAGGCGCTCCTGGAGGTCGATCGGCTGCCGCCGCGACATCGCGTTGCGCACGGCGCTCAGCTCCAGCAGCACGTCGCACAGCAGCCGGAGCGGAGCCGTGGTCGTGTATTGCCGGCCGAACGCGAGCGTCGCCTCCTCCCACTGGTCGAGCATCGCCGGGGAGACGGTGGCCGACACGAGCGTGTAGTCCATCCGCCGCCGGATGCCTTCACAAGCGCCGAGCACCGGCCCGTCGAGCTTGGCCTCGCTCGGATCGCTGGACAGAAGCTGTAAAAGCGTGCGCCGGAGGATGTTCTCATCCTCCTCGCTGTCGGAGATCCGGTCCGGATGCGCCGAGGGCTTCGGCAGATCCGGCGGCACCGCCAGCGCGGCGCCGTGCCGCCCCTCCAGATCGAGGGCCACCGTGCCCGGCATCCGGTGGTTGTGGCCGCAGATGCACGGCCCGTCGAAGCCGAGCGCGGCCGGCTCCACCCGGTAGACGGTGCACAGGTAGTGCAGGTATTCGGGGCCTGGGCGTTTCAGCCCGCTCTCGTAGGCCGACAGCAGCGTCTCGCCGATGCCCGGCGCCGCCTTGTCGTCACGCTGGAACAACGCCCGGATCTGCTCGATGACGTCGGCCAGCGCGATGCCGCACGCCAGCCGCTGAGCCTTGACCCGGGTCGTGCCGTACTGGGCGCTGCACGCCTCGTAGATCTCTTCAGCGATCTGGGCAGCGGTGCGCCCGACGGCAAGGCCCTTGGCCCTGATCCGCCGTGCCTGCTCCGTTTCCCTGTGCTGTCTGCCGGACATCCCGGCCCCTCTCACGCTGAGTCCTGACCGGCTCACAGCCTAGTCACTCTGAGTAGCGTCTAGGTTGCAGTCCGCCTAACCACGACTATGGACTATTGATGACAGGAAGAAAACGCTCTTCTGAAGCTTACGGTTAAGGATCGTCCTACCGCGGACTGTTTCTTACATCCCCCGGGTGAGAAGGCAACTCCCTGTGAGCAGAGGGCCGCGTTGCGCCGCCCGCCGCCATGAGTCATCTTTGGCGCACCGGTTCCGGAATCACAGGGAGGGACGAAAGGTGGGGGACGACAACTTCGGGCATTTGGAGCGTCTGGTGTCCGAACTCGACGCCCGCGGCTTGCTCGCGCGAGTGGTCAGAACACAGAGTGGACGCGTTTTCGTCCGCGTGATCAATCCGAACGCGACGAGCCTGACCGAGAACGTCACCTGTCGGCCGGCGCAGGCCGCCGACCTGCCGGACTGGTGGTACTGCTGGTCCTGGGGGGAGCGGATGCACACCGTCGACGATCCGGCCGGCGCGGCGACCAAGGTCGCCCGCGTGCTCGCCGCCGTGGGGGAGTGACAGGGCGGTGATCCCGGTGGAGCGCAGCCACCGCGGTTCACCGTCCCCACGGCGGCTCCACGGAGCCGGCGGGGCGGCCGGTGCGGAGGGTCCCCGGTTCCGGGGGCCTCTGGCCACCCCGTCGGCTCCGACCATCACAGAGAGTAACCAGACCACGTCTCCCGGGCAGTCCCGGGAGACGTCGGGGACCCCCTCCCCGGAAACGGAACGGGACGCGCTTCCGGGTGCGCGTCCCGTCCGAGCCGTCCGTCATCGGAGCGTCAGGCACCGCCCTCCGCGGCCCAGGTGCCCGGCGACCCCGTCTTCCCCGGCGTGATGTGACGGCGGCCGGTTCGGTCGGCGGTATCTTTTGGGGCGAATCGGCCCTATGCCGCCGACCGAACCGCTTCCTAGGAGGGCCCCTCCGTGCTCGTGCTGTCCCCGCCGCCAAAGACTCCGGAATCGACCGGACTGCCCGATTTGGACAAGGTAGGCAGCCAGATGGCGGACATCTGCAACGCGGACACGTTCCTCTGCAAGGCCCTGGTCGGCTGGTTCCAGAACGCGACCTGGGCCCCGTTCGTGGCCAGCGCGATCACGATCGCGCTGATCCTGATCATCGGCTTCGTGATCCGTAACATCGCGCACCGGCTGATCACCAGGGTCGTCAACCGCGCCGCCACCCGCAGCTCGCTGGCCAGCCGCTTCCGGCGCGGCCCCGCGCCCGAGGGCATCGACGCCCTGCTGCACGAGCGCCGCAGGCAGCGCGCCGAGACGATGGGCTCGGTGCTCAAGCACGTCGCCACCATCGTGATCCTCGGCACCACGGTGCTGACCGTGCTCGACCGGCTGACGATCCCCATCGCGCCGCTGCTCACCAGCGTCGGCATCCTCGGCGTGGCCATCGGCTTCGGCGCCCAGGAGCTGGTCAAGGACTTCATCGCCGGCATGTTCATGCTGCTGGAGGACCAGTACGGGGTCGGCGACGTGATCGACGCGGGCGCCGCGGTGGGCACGGTCGAGGCGGTCACCCTGCGCGTGACCCGGCTGCGCGACGCCGACGGCCGGGTCTGGTACGTGCGCAACGGCACCATCACCCGCGTCGGCAACGAGTCGCAGGGCTGGTCGCGCGCCTACATGGACGTCCCGGTCGGCTATGACAGCGACATCACCACCGTCCGGCTGATCCTGGAGCAGGTGGCCGAGGAGATCTGGGCCGACTCCGAGTTCCGCGAGTCGAAGATCGTGGAGCCGCCGGAGGTGTTCGGCGTGGAGCAGCTCTCCGACAGCATGCTGGTCTTCCGCCTGGCGGCCAAGACGCTGCCCGCGCAGCAGGCTCCGGTGGCGCGTGAGCTGAGGGTGCGGGTGAAGGCGGCGCTCGACTCCGCGGGCATCGCCATGGTCCCCAACGCATAGGCTGGAGACGTGACTGAGATCTCCTTCTATGAGGCCGTCGGGGGTGAGGAGACGTTCCGGCGTCTCGTCCACCGTTTCTACGAAGGGGTGGCCGACGACCCGCTGCTGCGCCCGCTCTACCCGGAGGAAGACCTCACGGGCGCCGAAGACCGGCTGCGCGGCTTCCTGATCCAGTACTGGGGCGGCCCCAACACCTACAGCCAGCAGCGCGGCCACCCCCGGCTGCGGATGCGGCACGTGCCGTTCGTGATCGGCGAGGCCGAGCGTGACGCGTGGCTCAAGCACATGCGCGACGCCGTCGACTCGCTGGAGCTGCCCGAGGACCAGGACAAGCGCCTGTGGGACTACCTCGTGTACGCGGCGCAGAGCTTGGTGAACTCCCCTGCATAACGGGCATGACACGCCACATGGACATCCCCTGGTGGCGCGACGCCGTCGTCTATGAGATCTACGTTCGCAGCTTCGCCGACGCCTCGGGAGACGGCGTCGGCGATCTGGCCGGCGCGCGCGAGCGCCTGACCCATCTGAAGGAGCTGGGCGTCGACGCCGTCTGGCTCAGCCCCTTCTACACCTCCCCCATGGCCGACGGCGGCTACGACGTGGCCGACTACCGCGACGTCGATCCGCTGTTCGGCTCGCTGGCCGACTTCGACGCGCTGGTGGCCGACGCGCACGCGCTCGGGCTGCGGGTGCTGGTCGACATCGTGCCCAACCACAGCTCCGAGGCGCACCCGTGGTTCCAGGCGGCGCTGCGCGGCGAGGGCCGCGACCGCTACATCTTCCGCGACCGGCCCAACAACTGGCAGTCGACCTTCAGCGGCCCGGCGTGGACGCGGTTGCCGGACGGGAGCTGGTACCTGCACCTGTTCGCCCCGGGACAGCCCGACTTCAACTGGCGCAACCCCGAGGTGCGCGCGGAGTTCCTGGACATCCTGCGGTTCTGGCTGGACCGGGGCGTCGACGGGTTCCGCATCGACGTGGCGATGGGGCTGTTCAAGGCCGAGGGGCTGCCGGACGTCGAGGACCAGTCGTTCATGTCGGACTCGCCGGTGTGGGGGCAGCCGGAGGTGCACGGCGTCTACCGGGAGTGGCGCGAGCTGCTCGACAGCTACCCGGGCGAGCGGATGGCCGTGGGCGAGGTGTGGACCGACACCCTGGAGGATCTGGCGCTGTACGTGCGGCCGGACGAGCTGCAGCAGAGCTTCAACTTCGCCTGGCTCCAGGCGCCCTGGTCGGCGACGGCGTTCCGGAAGGTCATCGACGAGACGCTGGCGACGGTGCCGTTCGCCACCTGGGTGCTGTCCAACCATGACGTCGTGCGGCACGTCACCCGGTACGAGACCGCCGACCCCGGGACCGGACTTTCCCGGGCGAAAGCCGCATTGCTCGCCATGCTTGCGCTGCCCGGGTCGGCATATCTCTACCAGGGGGAGGAACTGGGCCTCCCCCAGGTACAGGACATTCCACCGGAGGCGCGGCAGGACCCGGTGTTCATCCAGTCGGAGGGCAAGCTGCCGGGCCGGGACGGCTGCCGGGTGCCGATGCCCTGGTCCCCCGGCGGCGACTCCTTCGGGTTCTCGCCCGAGGGCGTGACGCCGTGGCTGCCGCAGCCCGGCTCGTTCGCGGCGCTCAGCGTGGCGAGCCAGACCGGCGACCCGGGCTCGACGCTGGAGTTCTACCGGCGCGCCCTGGCCTGCCGCCGCGAGCTGGTCCGCACGATTCCGTACGAGCTGGAGTGGCTCGCCTCGGACGAGGACGCGCTGGTGTTCGCGCGCGGGCCGCTGGTGTGCGCGCTCAACTGCGGCACCCGTCCGGTACGGCTGCCGCCCCACGAGAACGTGCTGCTGGCCACCGGCCCGGTCGAGGGCGGCCTGCTGCCTCCGGATCACGCGGTGTGGCTGCAGCGCCAGGTCAGCTAGTTTCCCTCTTCTCGTCGCGTACCGGGATGACCGGGATGGAGAGCAGCGCGCACGCGAGGCCGGCCGCGAAGGCCGCCCAGTAGCCGGAGCTGGTGATCAGCAGTCCGGCCAGCGGCGCCACGGCCAGCAGGACCACGTTCTGGACGGTGTTGTGCAGGCCCAGCACGCGGCCGGCCGCCGCGGGCCCGGCGAGCTCGCCCGCCTTGAGGTAGGCGAGCCCGTTGCCCGCGACGGTGATCACCGCGCCCGCGGCCAGCGCGGCCGAGCCCAGCCAGGACCCGGTGAGCGTGGCCGGGACCAGCAGGGCCAGCACGGCGACCGTGGCGTAGGTGAGCAGCCGCAGCGGGGCCATGCGCAGCCCGCTCACGTCGGACCAGCGGCCGGCGGCGACCCTGGTGATCGCGCCGCCGATGGCCGCGAAGCCGAACAGCCACCCGGCGTCCACCCCGCCCCACCCGTACAGGTTGACCAGGCAGGCCACTCCGTAGGTGCCGACGATCACCTGGGGCACCGCGTGCAGCGCGCTGGTGGCGTGCACGCGCCAGAGCGCGGGCCGGCTGTACGGGGAGCCGGGGGGCGCGGCGACGACCCGGGTGCGGGCGTGCGGCGGCTCGGCCAGGAAGAGCGCGGCCAGGACGGCGGCCAGCAGGCACACGCCCGCGCAGACCATGAGGACGCCGGAGATCCCGTGGGCCCGCGCCACGGGCGGCAGCAGGAACGCGGCGACGGCCATGCCGAGCGTGTAGGACACCTGGCGCACGCCCATGGCGACGCCGCGTTCGGGCGGCTCGAACCAGCCCAGCACGATCCGCCCGCCGCCGACCAGGGCGGCGCAGCCCGCGGCGCCGGCCAGCGCGAGCAGCACGACCACGGCCCAGGTCCGCTCGGCGAGTGAGACGGCGGCGAACAGCAGCCCGGCCAGCCCGACGCCGACGCCCAGGACCAGCCGCTCGCCGTGCCGGTCGGCCAGCCAGCCCCAGGCCACCAGCGCGAACAGCACGCCGATGCCCGGCGCGTTGCCGATGATGCCGGCGACCGGCAGGGAGACGCCGAAGTGGCGTTGGATGTCCGGGATGACCAGGGGCAGCCCGGACAGGCCCAGGGTGACGCCGGCGTGCGCGTTGACCCCCAGGGCCAGCATCAGCCAGCGCCGCGGGGTCGGCTCGCTCAAGCGAAGCGCTTGAGGTAGGCCAGCTCGTCGGCGGTGAGCCGGCGCGGGGCCTCGCGCTCCACGTCGTAGGCGACGAGCACCGAGCTCGCGGTCACGTACAGGTCGTCGTCGTCGCGGATCTCGTAGCTGAGCGTGAAGCGGACCGGCCGGATCTCGGTGACCCAGGTCTCGACGCGGACGGGCTCGGCGCGGTAGCCGAGCGGGCGGCGGTAGTCGATCTCGTGGCGGGACACGACCAGGCCCTTGAACGGCACCTCGCCCGCCTTGAACGGGTCGACGTGCAACATCCCCCAGCGGGCGTCCTCCAGGTAGTCGAGGAAGCGGACATTGTTCACATGTCCTTGGGAGTCGATGTCCGCGAATCTCACCATGCGAAGGAAGACGTGCCGCTGTGCGAGGGAGTGTTGAACCACGGGACAAACGCTACCGGGTCGGTGCGTGAGGTCCGTCGTGGCCTGGGCCTACCATTTCTAGATTTGGTTACTAGAATTTTGTTCGCATCGTCTGCGAAGGAGCGAGGAGACACATGAGCGGGATCGTCGACGGCCGCGTGGTGATCGTCACGGGCGCGGCCAGGGGCATCGGGCGCGGCCACGCGCTGGAGTTCGCCAGGCAGGGGGCCAAGGTGGTGGTCAACGACCTGGGCGCCGAGGTGGACGGGACCGGCTCGTCCGGCGCCGCCGCCGAGGTCGTCGCCGAGATCGAGGCCCTGGGCGGGGAGGCGATCGTCAACGGCGAGGACGTCTCGGACTTCGACGGCGCCGAACGGCTGGTCCGGGCCGCGATCGAGCGCTTCGGCGACCTGCACGTGCTGGTCAACAACGCCGGCATCCTGCGCGACCGGATGCTGGTCAACATGTCGGCCGAGGAGTGGGACGCGGTCATCCGGGTCCACCTGCGCGGCACGTTCGCGCCGCTGCGGCACGCGGCCGCCTACTGGCGGGGCAAGGCCAAGGCGGGCGAGGCGGTCGACGCCCGGATCATCAACACCACCTCGTCCTCCGGCATCTACGGCAACCCCGGCCAGGGCAACTACGGCGCGGCCAAGGCGGGCATCGCCGGGCTGACCGTGATCGCCGCCAGGGAACTGGAGCGCTACGGCGTCACGGTGAACGCGATCGCGCCCGCCGCGCTGACCCGCATGACCGAGGGCCTCATCCCGAGCGGCGCGAACGCCGACGCCGACGACATCGCGCCGCTGGTCGTGTGGCTGTCGAGCGCGGAGGCGCGCGGCATCACCGGCCGGGTGTTCAACGTGCGCGCCGGGGTGATCAGCGTGGCCGAGGGCTGGCACGCCGGCCCGGCCGTGGACAAGGGCGGCCGCTGGGACCCGGCCGAGCTCGGCGCGGTCATCCCGGCGCTGGTCGACAAGGCGGCGCCGAACGCGCTGACCAACGGCCAGATCCCCGGACGGGAGGCCTGACATGCCGCTCGACCACTCCGTCGTCGGCGTCGAGGGCGCGCCCTGCGAGCGGAGGTGGACCGCCAAGGACACCATGCTGTACGCGCTCGGCGTCGGCGCGGGCACCGGCGAGCCGGCCTTCGCCACCGAGAAGGGCCAGCGGGTGCTGCCCACGTTCGCGGTGCTCGCGGCCCAGGCGCCAGGGCGGCGGCTCGGCGACTACGACCCGGCCATGCTCGTCCACGCCGAGCAGTCCTTCGAGCTGCACCGCGAGCTCCCGGCGGCGGGCGCGGTGCGGACGACGTCGAAGGTCACCGGCATCTACGACAAGGGGTCGGGCGCGCTGGTCACCACCGAGGCGCTGGCCGTCGACCCCGGCAGCGGCGAGCCGGTCGTCACCAGCCGCAGCGCCGTCTTCATCAGGGGCGAGGGCGGCTTCGGCGGCGAGCGCGGGCCCCGCGAGGAGTGGGCGGCGCCGGACCGGGCGCCCGACCACAAGGTGACCTACCCGACGCGGCCCGACCAGGCGCTGCTCTACCGGCTGTCGGGCGACTACAACCCGCTGCACTCCGACCCGGAGTTCGCCGCGCGGGCCGGGTTCGACCGGCCGATCCTGCACGGGCTGTGCACGTACGGGATCACCGGGCGGGCGCTGCTGCACGCGGTGGCGGGCTCGGACCCGGCGCGGTTCCGCGCCATGTCGGGGCGGTTCAGCAGCCCGGTCCTGCCCGGGGAGTCGCTGACGGTGTCGATCTGGGTGGACGGGCCCGCCGTGCTGTTCCGCACGGCGAAGGACGACGGGACCGTGGTGATCGACCGGGGCCGTGCAGTGATCAGCCCGTGATCAGCCCCGTGATCAGGCCCGGGGTCAGCTCAGGGGCTTGAGCGGGTCGAGGCGGCGGATGAGGGCCATCGCCGCCTCGGCCACCTCGCGCGCCTCCTCCTCGGTGTCGCTGGTGGCGACCTCGCGGGCGGCCTCGCCGATGATGCTGGTCAGCACCGCGACCGTGAACCTGTCGAGCGGGTCGCCGCCGGCGCCGAGCAGCACGGCGTTCTGCCGCACCCACTCGCGGCCCCGGGTGCGGCGGATCAGCTCGAAGCCGGGCGGGCCGTCGCCGTCGATGAAGAGCCTGACCAGGTCGCGGCGCTCCCAGGCGCCGTCGAGGTAGGCGCGGGCGCCGGCGATGAGCAGCTCGACCGGGTCGGAGACGCCCGACTGCTTGGCCCGCGACACGCTGGTGGCCGACGCCTGCTCGTGGGCGGCCTGGTGGTCCTCGTAGAGGGCCAGGAACAGCTCGGTCTTGCCGCCGAAGTGGTGGTAGAGGCTGCCGACGCTGGATCCGGCGCGGGCCACCACCTCCGAGACGCTGGCCTCGGCGAAGCCGTGCTCGCCGAACACCTCGCGCGCCGCCTGCAGCATGCTCTTGCGCGTCTGGGCGGTGCGGCTCCACTCCCAGGAGGACTTGCGTGCCATGGAGGACATCGTACTCCGTCGAATTCTAGAATCATGTTCTTGACACGTCGCGGACCGGCGTTGGAACCTCTTCCTAGAGGACGGTTCTAGAAATGTGGAGGCGGCGTGGACTTCTCGCTCAGCACCGAGGAACGGCAGATCAGGGACACCGTGCGGGCGTTCGTCGAAAAGGAGGTCATGCCGCTGGAGCCGGAGGTGCTGCGCAACGAACGCGCCGGCCTGCCGGGAGTCCCCGCCGACGTGCTGCGCGAGCTGCGGCTCAAGGCCAAGCGGATGGGCTTCTGGGGCATCAACACGCCCGAGGAGTACGGCGGGGCCGCGCTCGGGCCGATCATGTCCGCCATCATCGCGATGGAGCTCGGCCGGACGTTCGTGCCGTTCAGCTTCGGCGGCAGCGCCGACAACATCCTCTACGCGGGCAACGAGGAGCAGAAACGGCGCTACCTCATCCCCACCATCGAGGGCGAGCGGCGCTCCTGCTTCGCCATCACCGAACCCGGCGCCGGCTCCGACGCCCGCAACATCCGCACCCGCGCCGTGCGCGACGGCTCCGAATGGCTGATCAGCGGCGAGAAGACGTTCATCACCGGCGGCAGCGAGGCCGACTTCGTCATGGTCTTCGCCGTGGCCGAGCCGTACGGGGTGACGTGCTTCCTGGTCGACCGCGACATGGGCTGGAAGTCCGAGCCGATCCCGACCATGGGCGAATGGGGTCCCGCCTCCCTGGTGTTCGAGGACGTACGGGTGCCGGAGGAGAACGTCCTGGGCGAGCTCGGCAAGGGGTTCGAGCTGGCCATGCAGTGGATCGGGCAGGGCCGGTACATGATCCCGGCGCGGGCCATCGGCTCGGCCGAGCGCATGCTGGGCATGGCCGTGGACTACGCCAAGATCCGCAAGTCGATGGGGCAGGCGATCTCCGAGTATCAGGCGATCCAGTGGATGATCGCCGACTCGCAGGTGGAGATCGAGGCGGCCAAGTGGCTCACGCTGTACGCCGCCTGGCGGGTGCAGGAGGGCATGGACGCCCGGCACGCCTCCTCGATCGCCAAGCTCAACGGGGCCGTGATGGCCAACCAGGTCGTCGACCGGGTGCTGCAGATCCACGGCGGCATGGGCTACACCAAGGAGCTGCCGATCGAGCGGTGGTACCGGGAGCTGCGGCTGCTGCGCATCTTCGAGGGCACCGACGAGATCCAGCGCCGCACCATCGCCCGCAACCTGCTCAAGGGCCACGCCCGGCTCGGCGCCATCGGCGAGTGACGGCGCCGAGCCCCGGCCTCAGGGCATCTGGTACGCGGCGGCGGGGCCGCAGTAGCTGATCCCGATCGGCGTGTTGCTGAAGCGGCACACGCGCACCACCACCTCGTCGATCCCGGCGACCCCGGCCGGGTCGGCCAGCTCGAAGGTGAACGACACCTCGCCGTCGTCGGCCTTCACCGACTCGGTGTCGACCACGGCGGCGCCGTCGTAGGCGGTGAACGTGGCCCGGGAGTACAGGCCGTCCGCGGTGCACCACGACAGCGGCCCGCTGTCGGACAGGGTGCCCTCGACGCGCACGGTCGGCTTGACCACCGGGCCCTCCAGCCAGTCCAGCACGCCTCCGGTGACCCCGTGCGGGCAGGAGTCACCGGAGTCGGCGTGGAACCTCACCTCCGCCTGCGCCGCCGCCGGGGTGGTCACGGGCAGGGCCATCAGGAGGGCGGCGACCAGCACCGCCCACGCGCGTGCACGCATGGCATCGACCTTCCGTGTGATGGGGGATCCGCGCCCCCATCGTGAACGAAAGATCGATGCCCGGCCAGCGGATCAGGGCAAGCGGTTGGCCAGCACCAGCGTCGCCGCCGAGGCGAACATGCCGCCGTTGCCCAGCACCACGCTCACCTCCACGCCCGGCACCTGCGCCGCCGCCTCGCCGCGCAACTGCCTGACCGCCTCCTGGATGGCGAACATCCCGTACATCCCGGTATGGGTGTACGACAGGCCGCCGCCGTTCGTGTTGAGCGGGAGCCTCCCGCCCGGCGAGGTGTGCCCCTCCGCGATGAACGCGCCCGCCTCGCCCCGCTTGACGAACCCGAGATCCTCCAGTCCGTAGATCGGCACGTGCGCGAAGGCGTCGTACACCATCAGATGGTCCACGTCGTCGTGCGAGATGCCCGCCTCGGCGAACGCCGCCTCGCCCGACAGCCGGAACCCCTTCGACGTGGTGAAGTCCTCCATCTGGGAGATCATCGGCGCGTCCATCGCCTCACCGGCGCCCAGCAGGTGCACCGGGTCACGCCGCGACCGCTCCCGCGAAGTGACGACCAGCGCCCCACCCCCGTCGGTCACCAGGCAGCACTCCAGCAGGTGGAACGGGTAGGCGACCAGCCGCGAGGCCAGCACGTCGTCCACGGTGATCAGGTCCCGGTACATCGCCCGCGGGTTCAGGTGCGCCCAGCGCCGCTGCGCCACCGCCACCTCGGCGAGCTGCTCGTGGGTGAGCCCGGTCTCCTTCATGTAGCGCAACGCCGTCAACGTGAACGTCGACGGCGGCCCCACCACCCCGTACGGCAGCTCGAACTGGCCCATCAGCGAGTCCGCGCCCAGCCCGAACCTGCCCGCCCCGACCCGCGACCTGCCGGACTCGCCGTGCGTGATCAGCACCGTGGTGCACAGGCCCGCCCGGATGGCCGCCGCCGCGTGCCGTACGTGGAACAGGAACGACGAGCCGCCCACGCCCGTGCCGTCCAGCCACGACGGCGTGATCCCGAGCGCGTGCGCCACCTGGATCGGGCCGGGCGTGCCGACGGTGGCGATGCCGTCGATGTCGTCCTTGGTCATGCCCGCGTCGGCCAGCGCGTTGCGGGCCGCCTCCAGGTGCAGGGACAGCGTGGAGTGCTGCGGCAGCCGCCCGACCTCGTCGGTCTCGGCGGCGCCGGCGATGACGATGCCCTCGGTGCTCACGCGGCGCCTCCGGCGGGCTCGAACAGCGGCACGTGCACGTCGCCGCGCCGCTCGAAGACGACTTTCAGGGCCAGGTCGAGCGGCAGGTTCTCGGGGGTGATCTCGGTGTTGACGATGTTGGTCATCATCCGCACCCCCTCCTCCAGCTCCACCACCGCGATCGCGTACGGGCCGCCCTCCTCGAAGCCGGGGGCCGGGCGGTGGTTGATCACGTAGGAGTAGAGGCTGGCCCGGCCGCTGGCCCGCACCCACTCGACGGCGCCCGAGCCGCAGTGGGGGCAGCTCGGGCGGGGGTAGAAGTAGTGCCGTTCGCAGGTCCGGCAGCGCTGGATCCTGAGCTCCCCGGCCGCCGTGCCGTCCCAGAACGGCTGGGTGTCCGGAGTCGGCTTCGGTACCGCCTTCATGGGGTCCCCAATCTCGTCGGATTTAGAACTCCATTCTAGATTTTAGTTCTACTCAGACTCAAGAGCCTGGCACCCGCCCAGCGCACGCTCAAGGGCTGGGGATGCCGTTGCCGTTCCTGCCGTTGCCGGCCAGCACCTCCTCCAGCGACGGCCGGGGCTCGCCCGGCTCGCGCGGTCCCGGCTGGGCGAGCTGGATGAGCACCCCGTGCGCCTCCTTCGGATGCAGGAACACCTCCCGCCAGCGGGGGTCGGACACGTTCAGGCCGTGCAGCCGGTAGCCCCGCTCGGTCAGCCGGGCCACCGCCGCGTCGAGGTCGCTGACGTGGAAGTTCAGGTGGTGCACGCCGCCCCGGCCTCGGGTGAGCTCGAAGAAGCTGTCGAAGAACGTGGACCCGGCCAGCGGCTCCATCAGCTCGACCTTGCTGCCGTTGGCGTAGGTCAGCTGGAAGGTGCGGTAACCGGCCACCCGGTTGTCGCCTCCGCCGCCCAGATGCCGGCCGCCCAGCAGGTCGCGGTAGATGGGCAGCAGATCCCTGATGCGGGGGGCGGCCACTGCCGTGTGGTCGAACGCGATCTCGATACCGTCGAGCTCCAGCTCCATGCGGACTCCCTTCGGGCCAATCCTAGAACTGCATTCTAGTCATGCCCCGGTGATCCGGCACGAACCGGTCTGCCGTCCTGCCGACCGGCCCACCCCTGGCCGAACGCGAAAACGCCGCACGGCAGGCCCTTTACGAACCTGCCGTGCGGCGCAATGCCAGCCGTCAGCCGATCAGTCGCGGTGCAGCTTCCGATACGTCACCCGATGCGGACGGGCCGCGTCGGCGCCGAGGCGCTCGATCTTGTTCTTCTCGTAGTCGGCGAAGTTGCCCTCGAACCAGAACCAGTTGGACCCCTCTTCCCACGCCAGGATGTGGGTCGCGATCCGGTCGAGGAACCACCGGTCGTGAGAGGTGATGACCGCGCAGCCCGGGAACTCCAGCAGCGCGTTCTCCAGCGACGACAGCGTCTCCGTGTCGAGGTCGTTGGTGGGCTCGTCCAGCAGCAGCACGTTGCCGCCCTGCTTGAGGGTCAGCGCCAGGTTGAGCCGGTTGCGCTCGCCGCCCGACAGGACGCCGGCCTTCTTCTGCTGGTCAGGCCCCTTGAAGCCGAACGCGGCGATGTAGGCGCGCGACGGCATCTCGACGTTGCCGACCTTGATGTGGTCGAGCCCGTCGGAGACGACCTCCCACACGTTCTTGGCCGGGTCGATGCCGCCCCGGCTCTGGTCCGCGTACGAGATCTTGACGGTGTCGCCGACGACGATCGACCCGCTGTCAGGCGTCTCGCTGCCCGTGATCATGCGGAACAGCGTCGTCTTGCCGACGCCGTTGGGGCCGATGATGCCGACGATGCCATTACGCGGCAGGTCGAACGTCAGGCCCTCCATGAGCAGCCGGTCGCCGAAGCCCTTGGTGAGATCGTCCGACTTGATCACCGTGGTGCCCAGACGCGGGCCCGGCGGGATCTGGATCTCCTCGAAGTCCAGCTTGCGGTGCTTGTCCGCCTCGGCCGCCATCTCCTCGTAGCGCTGGAGACGGGCCTTGCTCTTCGTCTGGCGGGCCTTCGGGTTCGAACGAACCCACTCCAGCTCGTCCTCCAGGCGCTTCTTGCGCTTGACGTCCTTCTGACCCTCGACCTTGAGCCGCTGGGCCTTGGCCTCCAGGTAGGTGGAGTAGTTGCCCTCGTAGGCGTAGGCGCG
The DNA here is from genome assembly GCF_041950485.1 of Nonomuraea sp. ATR24. Lineage (NCBI taxonomy): Bacteria > Bacillati > Actinomycetota > Actinomycetes > Streptosporangiales > Streptosporangiaceae > Nonomuraea > Nonomuraea sp. ATR24. Next base: position 71,750 of record NZ_JBGNUU010000020.1, on the reverse strand, counting down.
GCCCCGGTCGAGCTCCAGGATCCAGGTGGCGACGTTGTCGAGGAAGTAGCGGTCGTGGGTGACGGCCAGCACGGTGCCCGCGTACTTCTCCAGGTGCGACTCCAGCCACTGGACGCTCTCCGCGTCGAGGTGGTTGGTGGGCTCGTCGAGCAGCAGCAGGTCAGGCGCCTCCAGCAGCAGCTTGCACAGCGCGACCCGGCGGCGCTCACCACCCGACAGCTTCGTCACCTCGGCGTCCGGCGGCGGACAGCGCAGCGCGTCCATCGCCTGCTCAAGCTGGCTGTCGAGATCCCACGCGTTACGGTGCTCAAGCTGCTCCTGCAGCTTGCCCATCTCCTCCAGCAACTCGTCGCTGTAGTCGGTGGCCATCTGCTCCGCGATGTCGTTGTAGCGCTGGAGCATCGCCACCGTCTCCGCGACGCCTTCCTGCACGTTGCCGAGGACGGTCTTCTCCTCGTTCAGCGGCGGCTCCTGCTGGAGCATCCCCACCGTGAACCCAGGCATCAGCTTGGCCTCACCGTTGGACGGCTGCTCCAGGCCGGCCATCATCCGGAGCAGCGTCGACTTCCCGGTGCCGTTCGGCCCCAGGACACCGATCTTGGCTCCAGGCAGGAACGACAGCGTGACGTCGTCAAGGACAACCTTGTCGCCATGCGCCTTGCGCACGCGCTGCAGCGTGTAGATGTACTCCGGCATGCCACCTAGCTTAGGGGCTCCCGCCCCACACTTCCGCCGCCCAGCACCCCCATCCCCCACCCACACCCCAGCAGCACCCCGGTCACCCCCACTCGGTCGGCACACCCCACGGTCGCCCCCCTCTCCGGGCGGCACACCCCGTTCGCACCCTCCCCGGTCGGCGCGCCCCCATCGCACCCCTCCCCGCCGGCACACCCCCGGTCGGGCCCCCGGTCGGCACACCCCCGGCCGCGCCCCTCCCCATCGGCGCACGCCGGTCGCGCCTCCGGTCGCCCCATGCCGGTCAGCACCCTCCCGGTCGCACCCTTTGGTCGGTACACCCCGGTCGCACCCTGCCGGTCGGCGCTCCCCAGTCGGCGCTCCCCAGGCAGCACCCTGTCGGTGGACACCCCCTGGCCTGCGCAGCCGGGTCGACACCAACCCCGTGCTCACCGTCCGCAGCCACCGCCCAGCTCCCGCCACCTCGCGCTCGCCACCGCAGCCCCAGCGGCAGCGCCAGCGCCAGGGTCACTGCAGCCGCAGAACGCAGCCACCATCCTCAGCGCCAGCAGCCGTTCACCCCAGCGCCACGGCCGAACCGCCGAGCCTCGGCCACGACCCGGCCCGCACCACACTCAGGCTGGCCGACTCTCTCACCCGTACGCCCGCTGGCCGTCAGGCCGACGTCTCTCCCGGTAGGCGGGGGCGTGGGGGCGCGGCCGGGATGCAGACGCGGTTCCGGCCCAATTCCTTGGCGCGGTAGAGGGCGAGGTCGGCGGCGGCCAGCAGGTCTATGAGGTCGTCACCGTGCACGTTCATGAGCGCCACCCCCACTGAGATGGTCACCGTGATGAGGGCTTCGTCCACCGGAACGGACATGCGGCCGATACGGGTGCGGAGGCGTTCGGCGACCTGCCGGGCTTCCAACAGGTCGGCACGCGGCAGCAGGACGACGAACTCCTCGCCGCCGAAACGCCCCACCACGTCGTAATCGCGCAGCTGGCTGCGCAACATGCCCGCCACACCGATCAGCACCTGGTCGCCGACCAGGTGCCCATGAGCGTCGTTGACCCGTTTGAAGTGGTCGATGTCGACGATGAGCAACGCCAGCGTCTCACCCGTGCGCCGGGCCCGGACGATCTCGGTGTCGGCCTCCCGCTGCCAGGCGGCGGCGTTGAGCAGCCCCGTCTTCGGGTCGGTACGCGCGGCCGCCTGGAGCTGGGCGTGCAACAGGCTGCGTTGGAGCAGGACGACAGGCGGCAGCGCCAGCACAAGCAGGGCGAGGTTGAGCGCGCACGCGATGGCGACGATGACGCCGAGGCACAGCTCCACGACGTCGAGCAGCGCGCTCTCCCGATCCCACAACACCTCACGCCAGCGTGAGTCGGGATTGGCGGTGTGCGCGGCCACGGCCACCAGCCCGGTGTTGAGCAGCGCGAACACGAGCGCCGCCGCCACCGCCAGCATGATCGCGCTCCCGCTCCCCTGGGCCAGCAGCAGCGGATCGGGCACGAGCCGGTGGTACGTCAGGGACGCGGCGCCTCCGGCCAGCCCGATCGCCGCCGAGCTCAGCACCCGCCGGTGCAGCACGGTCGCCCGAACCCGGAACTGGAGCAACGCCTGCAAAACGATCGGCGCCAGCAGCGCGTAGAGCGGCGGCAGCAGCAGCGCTACCGGCAGCCACCAGGCCGACAGCAGGTCACGCGAGACTCCGGCCGGCATGCCAAGCCGCCGGGTCGCCTCGATGCAGACCGCCCCGCAGCTCATCAGCGCGGCGAACGTCAGCACGTCGGGCCAGCGAATCGCGGTGGAGGCGGCGAAGAACACGATCGCCGCGAGGTCGAGCAGGACGATGGCGCTGACGTAGGCGACGAGCAGCCGCCCCTGGCCCAGCAGCGGCCATCGGCCGACCAGACTCGACACACCGCCGCGAGGCTTCGTCGAGGTGTGACTGGTCGCCGCCATCTCGTCTCCTCCCTGACTAACGATGTGTAACACAATAATTGCGGAGTGTGCGATGTGCGAAGGGAAACGATACGTTGGGCGGAGCGACCACATACGTGATGTGGTTAGTTACGGGACATTGCTCAATCCGCGAGCAACCGTTCGGAAAGGAGCACTCATCGTGCGGGGCGTAACCTGGACCTGATAGATGCCCTGGCCAGCTTTCGGGCAGCACCCATCGGCCGCTCCCCCGGTGCCTGAGCACCGTCGGCCGATCCCCCCTCCGCCCGACCACCCCTTTCAGGCCCAGCACCGCTCAGCCCCGCACGCCGCCCCACCCAGCCTCGTCCATGTCGGTCACTGATCACGTACGGCCAGTGGGCTGTCAGAACTGGCGCCGCGTACGATCCGCCGAGCTCCGCAACAGACGCCGACCCCGGCCGACAGGTGAGCGTGACCCTGTACGTGACGGCCACCATCCCGTACGCGACGGCCACCAACCCGTCACCATCACGGACATGACCGCCACCGGCCCGTCTCGATCATGGGTATGACGGCCACCAGCCCATCTCGATCACGGACGTGACGGCCACAGCGCGTTCCCATCCCGGACGTGACAGCCACCGACCCGTTCCCATCCCGGACATGGCGGCGTCGTCCCGCGTCGGCCTCAGCGTGTGGGCCCACGCCGAACCCCTCGCACGCCGTACCGACTTCACCTCCCTTACGCCGTGCGCGAGTTCCCCGAGAGCTGGGCAGCAACGAGGGAACGGGCAACTGGAAGGCGCGACGGCCCAGCCCAGCGAAGCGCCGAGCCGTCGCCCTCGACGCCCAGGCGGAAACCCGAAGCCCGGGCCGGGGTCAGGCTGCGGCGCGCTCCTCAACCGGCCACTCGGCGTCCTCGCTCTCGGTCTCGTTGTCGTCCGCGCCGAGGATGCGCACGGTGGCGCCCTCCGGTGGCTGGAAGTCGGCGGCCGGGTCGGGGATCGAGTCCAAAGCGCCCCGGCGGGAGCCCGTGCGGGTGGCGCCCATCGCCCAGTCCTGGATCTCCTCGTCGAGCCGCTCGCGCACCTCGGGGCTCACCGACGACGCGGCGCCGCCCCGCTCCGGCTTGACGAAGCTGCCGGTGCCCCAGCGCAGGTCGTGACCCACAGCGCTGGCCTCCACCTCCGGCATGAACCGGCGATCCCCCTCGGGCCCGAACTCCCGGATGCGCAGCTTGCCGGAGACCACCACGGGCTGCCCGACGCGGACCGAACGCGCGACGTTGTCGGCCAGCGTCCGCCAGCAGCGGATCGCGAAGCAGACCCTCTCCCCGTCCATCCACTGGCCCGTCTTCCGGTCGAAGTAGCGGTGAGAGGTGAGCACCCGCAGCGAGGTCACCTTGACGCCGTCGTCGAAGGTGTGCTGCCTGGGCTCTGCCGCGACGTTGCCGGTTAGCGTGATGTAGATGTCGTTCATTCCGTGCCTCCCATGCAGCGGGCCGGACGCCCGCGACCTGGGAACACAGTGCCGCGCCGGGGACCTCCGGCAGGCGGGCGAACCGCGTTCTGTGGATGACGCCGCCGGAGCGCGACCCGCCCTGTGGACGACCGGCACAGACGTGCGACACGGGCCAACAGCGCAGAGGAGCGACGCGGGCGAACAACGTGGGAGGACGGGCGGCAACAGGCGGGCTACCACGGACGGGCGGCCGCGGACGGGCGGGCACAGGGCGAGCGGGCACGGACGGGCAAGCACGCACAAAGCAGGCACACGGCGGAACGAGCCGCGACGAGCGGCCGGGGCCGCGTCGTCCGCGCGGAGTGGGCGTCAGCCTGCCAGGCCGCGCATCGCCTGGTAGAACGCGTGGTGCCGGCCCAGCTCACGCTCCACCGGCTCGACCACCGCCTTCTCGGCGATCGCCGCCACCCGACGGCGCATCTCCCGCTCCAGCCGCTCCCGCTCACGGGACGCGCCGAGCTCCACGAAGTTGCGTGACGCGATGCCGGACAGAATGCCCAGCCCCAGCACCGAGGCCATCATCAGCGCCACCCACGGCAGCGCCGACGTGTCGCCCAGCAGTTGCAGCGACGCCGGCAGCCGCCCGGGCAGCAGCAGCCCGAACCCGAGCCACACCAGCCCGACGCCGAACGCCGCCACCAGGGCGTACTGCCACACCTTGAGCGCCCGCCACCATCCCGGCACCCTGTCGAGCCGGGGCGCGACCTGGGTGAGGTCCTCGGTGAGCGTGCGCGGCAGCATGCCGAGCTGCGAGCGGGCCGCCCGGTGCACGGCGCTGCGCCACACCGGGTGCATCCCGACCGTCAGGCCGTCGGCCAGCGCCTGCACGGCGTTGGCCACCTCGGCCGACTGCGCGCTGACCGAGCCCGTGGTGATGCCGCGGATCTCGTCGCCCACATCCTGCAGCCGCAGGCGCTTGACCGGGTCGGGGCGGAAGCGGTCCAGCCAGCGCGGGTACGGCCAGCCGACCCAGCGGCCGGAGCGTTCGGCGTACACGTTCTCCATGGCCTCGCCCACGGCGGGAACGCCGACGGCGTCGCAGAGCGCGTCGGTGAGGCCCATGCGGCGGGCCTCGTCGACGGACGCCGGCACGTTCAGGGCCTCGCCCACCGGCATGCTGCGAGTGAGCCGCTGCTCCAGCCGGTGCAGGTCGGCCTCCAGCTTCTGGATGGCGGCCCGGCGGCGGGACACGGCTCCGGCGATGACGCTCTTGAGGCTCTCGATGCCGCGCCCGCTGACCGCCGAGGTGGGCACCACGCTCGGATGCTCGACGCCCTCCCGGCGGAGCAGGTCGTTGAGGTCGATGACCAGCTCGGCCAGCTCCTCGGCGGACAGCCGGTCGGCCTGGTTGAGCGCGAACACGGTGACCGCGTCGTGCCCGGCCAGCTCGGTGACGTAGCGGCGGTGGGTGGAGGCGTCGGCGTACTTCTGCGGGTCGAGGACCCACACCACCAGGTCGGCCAGGCCGATGAGCCGGTCGGCCTCGGTGTCGGTGAGCGCCCGGATCGAGTCGTGGTCGGGCAGGTCGAGCAGGATCAGGCCGTGCAGCTGGCTCTCGCCCTTGTCGAGCGCGCTCGCCCTGGCGAACCGGTGCCGCCACTCGATCTGCAGCCAGTCGAGCAGCGGCGCCGCCCCCTCCAGCCCCCACACGCAGGCGTGGGTGTGGGCGGTGGTGGGCCGGCGCACGCCGGTGGGCGACAGCTCCAGCCCGGACACGGCGTTGAACAGCGACGACTTGCCGCTGCCGGTGCCGCCCGCGAGGGCGACCACGGTGTGCTCCGACGACAGCTTGAGCCGGTCGCCGGCCCGCAGCAGCAGGTTCTGGGCCTCGGACACCAGCTTGTCGTCCAGCCGGCCGGGGCCGAGCTCGACGACCTTGGTGAGGGCGGACAGCCGCGGCGCGAGCCCCGGCCTGGTCGTGACGGTGGTCATCGTGCGACCTCGAGGTTGTACGTCGCCTGGTAGAGGTGGGTGGCGGCGGACTCGTCGGGGATCCCCGCCGAGTCGAGCGCCTGCACGTAACGCATGGACTCCTCGTCGAACAGCATGCCGATCCTGGCTCTCAGATCGCTGAGCGCCTTGGCGCCGATGCCGCGCAGCGACTCGGCCCCGAGCAGCGCCTTGACCAGCCGGTGCGGCACCCCTTCGGTGCGTCCGCCGCTGAACATCGCCACCATGAAGATCAGCGACAGCGAGTCGGCGTCGAACGACACCAGCTTGGACACCGACCGCTTGGCCACGCCCTCGGTGCGGACCAGCTCGATCACATGCTCCTGCCAGGACGCGACGGCCCGGCCCGCATGCCGTACGAGCTCGTCGGACGGCCGCTCCAGCCCCTCGGCCAGCGTGGCGCCCACCTCGGCGCGGTGCCGCCAGCGGCCCGCGACCTCCTCGGCCGCGCGGCCGGCCGCGGCCACGATCACCGACTCCAGCCCCGCCTTCAACGCCCCACGGAACGCGGTGATCCGCTCCGGCGCCTGCGAGGAACGGGGGCGCTTACGCAACTGGAGCGAGCGCATCAGGTCGCCCGAACCGGCGAAGTCCTGCCAGCGGGCCAGCACCTCACCCTGAATGATCATGCCGCTGCGGAACGCCTTGTCGATCTCCGTCAGGGCGCTCATGTAGGCCGCCTCGACGTCGCCGCGCAGCTCGCTGCGGAACGCCACCTGCAGCTCAAGCTGCTTGGCCAGCGCCGGAACCCGGGTGCGGAAGCTGTCGAGCACCCCGTTGAGCGTCTTGCGCACGGCCTGCGCGCGGCGCTTGTCGTCGACGGACAGCTCGGCGAGCCAGAGCCGCAGATCGGTCATCTCACTGTCGGGCAGCCTGCCGTCGGTGACCGCCGACTCCTCGATGACGAACCGGTCGATCTCCCCCAGGCCGTATTCGGTGAGCATCCGGACGAAATGCTTGAGCACCACCTCGCGCGCCCTCGGCTGCACCCTGGACAGCACGATCGCCAGCCGGGCGCCGCGCTCCTTGGCCAGGCGCAGCAGGTTCCACGCGGGGGCGTCGGCGTAGCGGGCGGCGGTGGTGACGAAGATCCACAGGTCGGCCGCGTCGAGCATGCGGTGCGCGATCTCGTGGTGCTCCTCGACCACCGAGTCGATGTCCGGCGTGTCGAGCAGCGCGACGCCCTGCGGCAGCTTCTCCGTGGCGACCACGACGACGCTGCGCATGCCCGCGCCGGGCTCCGGCTTGTCGATCCGCCGCAGCCCGCCCAGCAGCTCGCCCTCGGTGAACCACTTGCGGTCGTCCGGGTGGCACACGAGGACCGGCACGCCGGTGGTCGGCCGCCGTACCCCGGTGCGGGAGACGTTCTTCTCCGCCAGGGAGTTGACCAGCGTGGACTTGCCCGCGCCGGTCGAGCCCGCGATCACGATCAGCGCCGGCGCCGTCCGGGTGCGCACCCTCGGCAGCACGTAGTCCTCGAGCTGCGCCTGCAGGTCGGCCCGCGCCTGCCGCGCCTCCTCGGCACCCGGCAGGTCGAGCCCGAACCGCAGCCCGGCCACGCTCTCTCGCAGCGCCCCGAGCGCCGCCGTCAGCGCCTCGACGGTCTCGGGCGGCAGGTCCTCTTCGGCTTCACCGGGTACGTCCTCCGCCCCGGCGTCATCGTCAGCCGTGGCGGAAGCGGTCTCGTCCTCGTCGGAGGCGTCCTCGGCGACGTCGGAAGCGCCGTCGTCGGCGTCGGCGTCGGCGGCCCCGGCGAGGTCACCGGCCACGTCCGCCTCATCGGAGGGGGCATCGTCCTCGTCGGACGGGGCCTCGTCGGACGGGGCCTCGTCGGACGGCGCGTCGTCGGACGGGGTTTCGTCGGACGGGGTTTCGTCGGACGGGGCCTCGTCGGACGGCGCGTCGTCAAGCGGGGTTTCGTCGGAAGGGACGGCGTCGCTCTCGTCGTCGCCCCACAGCCACGCGCTGTCGGCGTCCTCGTCGGAGTCGTCCTCTTCGGCGAGGGCAGCCGTGGCGTCCTCAGGGGCGTGGTCGCTCTCAGCGGGAGCGTCCGCGCTGTCGGGAAGGTCCTCGTCGTCGGAGGAGGCGGCGGCGGTCTCCGTGAAGAGATCCTCGTCCCTCTCAGGGGAGGCGGGCGGGGCGGCAGGGGCCGGGCGGGACGGGCGTTCCCATACGGAGGTCGGCGCGGCGGGCGGGCGGCGTACGGGGACGTCCCACACCGACGTGGGCGCCTCGTCCTGGTCGCCTGTGTCGGCCTCCGCCGCAGGTGGAGGGGACGGCCGTGTGGGGCCGGGGGCGTCGGGGACCGCCGGGGCGGTGTCGGACGGGGGCACGTCAGTGATGGCGCGGAAGGTCAGGGTCTGCTCCCCCGGCGACTCCTCGCGCCCGTCATCCATGCGCCCGTCATCCATGGCCGTGTTCACGGCAAGCGCTCCGCTCGAACCATCTCGACCTCCTGGCCGACCTTTACGACGTCGCCGACGACGACGATCGCCGGTGGCCGTATCCCAGCCGCGGACACGCGGTCGGCCACGGTGGAAAGCGAGGCGCTTACCGCCCGCTGGGTCGGAAGGGTACCGTCCTGCACCACCATTACGGGAGTCTCCGGCGGACGTCCGTCTCGCACGAGCGTTTCGGCCACCTTGGCGAGCCGTTCGACGGCCATCATGAGCACCAGGGTGCCACGGGAGCGCGCCAGGCCGGGCCAGTCGACGGTGGATCGGGGGTCGTCCGGGGCGACGTGCACCGATATGACGTGGAACTCCTGGCTCACGCCTCGGTGGGTCACCGGGACGCCCGCGGCGGCGGGGACGGCGACGGGGCTGGTGATGCCGGGCACGACCATCACCGGGATGCCGGCCCGGGCGCAGGCGATCATCTCCTCGCCGCCGCGCCCGAACACGAACGGGTCGCCGCCCTTGAGCCTGACCACGAACTTGCCCGCCCTGGCCCGGTCGACGAGCAGCTCGTTGATCGAGTCCTGGGACAGGGAGCGGCCATAGGGGACCTTGGCGGCGTCGACGAGCTCGACGTCGGGGGCCAGCTCGTCGAGCAGCGCGCGGGGCGCGAGCCGGTCGGCGATCACGACGTCGGCCTGCGCCAGGAGCTGGCGGCCGCGCACGGTGATGAGGCCGGGATCGCCGGGGCCGCCGCCGACCAGGGCGACGCCGACGGGTTTGGTGCGGTTGCGGCGGGCGTCGACGGTGCCGTCGCGCAGGGCGTTCACGACGGCGTCGCGGATGCCGGCCGCCCGGCGCGGGTCGCCGCCGGCGGTGATGGCCACGCTGACCTCGTCGACCCGGCCGGAAGCGGGGGTCCAGGCGGCGGAGGCGTCCTTGTCGTCGGCGCGCACGCACCAGATCCGCTTGGCCTCGGCCTCGGCGGCCACGGCCGTGTTGGCCGACCGGTCGTCGGTGCAGGCCTGCACGAGCCAGGCGCCGTCGCAGTCGCCCACCTCGTACGGGCGGGCGTGCCAGGTGATGCGGCCGGCGGCGATGAGATCGTCGAGAGCGGGGGTGACGCTCGGCGAGACCACGGTCACCTCCGCACCCGCCGCGAGCAGCGCCGGCACCCGCCGCTGAGCCACGCGCCCGCCGCCCACGACGAGGACCCGGCGGCCGGAAAGCCGCAGGCCGAGGAGGTAGGGACCCATTGTCGGGAATCTCCCGTTCGCGAAGGTTGGTGTGCTAGGACGTAAACCTACCGGGTCTCATCGCGTCATTCGTTTCGCATGGGTCAACGCCCGTCGAGAAGGGGTTGCCGAGGGTCCCAGCGCGGCCCGCCTTCGTCGTCCTTACGGCGTCTGGCCATCGCGGAGAGCGCCTCAAGGATAACCCTGTTCCCGAGGAACGCGGTCACGTCGGCGTGATCGTACGGCGGGGCGACCTCCACCACCTCCATCCCTGCCACGGGCAGCTCGTAACAGATCCGGCGGACGGCGTCGAGCAGCTCCCTGGCGGTCAGCCCGCCCGGCTCGGGGGTGCCGGTGCCGGGCGCGTGCCCGGGGTCGCACACGTCGATGTCGACCGAGAGGAAGATCCGGTCGCACTCGTCGAGCGCGATGCCGAACGCCTCCGTCAGGCACGTCTCCAGGCCGCGCGCCACGATCTCGGTCATCTCGTACGAGCGCATGTTCTGCTCGGCCATCCAGCTCAGGGTCTCCGGATCGGGCCAGTAGCCGCGCAGGCCGATCTGGAGGAACCGGTCACCGCGGATCGCCCCGGACTCGATGAGGCGGCGCATCGGCTGCCCGTGACCGTACAGGTGGCCGAACGAGATGTTGCCCGTGTCGGCGTGCGCGTCGAAGTGGATCATCGAGGTGCGGCCGGGGGCGTGGGCCCGCGCGGTGCCGCGCGCGTCCGGCAGCGCCACCGTGTGGTCGCCGCCCAGCACCAGCGGGATCGCGCCCGAGGACGCCACCCGGTGCACCGCGTCCTCGATCGCGGCCAGCGAGCCCTCCACGTCCCCCGAATAGCACTCCACGTCCCCGGCGTCGAGCACGCGCAGGTCGCGCAGCGCGTCGACGCGCAGGGCCAGGCTCGGGCGGGAGCCGTCGTGCGGCAGGTAGCAGGCCTGGCGCAGCGCCATCGGGCCGAACCTGGCGCCCGGGCGGTTGGAGGTGCCGCCGTCGAACGGCGCTCCGATGATCACCACGTCGGCGTCCGCGTACGTGGCGGGATCGCCGACGTCGCACCGCTCAACGCCGAGGAACGTGATGTCGGGACCGAACATCGGGCCGTATCGGGACACTGGTCACCTCACGTGGTCGTTGCCGTGTCCCCATCATCACACGGGCTTTTCGGTCACTCCCGCCGCGTCGAAGGTCGCCACGTCGTGCATCACCCGTACGGCGGCGCACACCAGCGGGTGGGCCAGCAGCCCGCCGGTGCCCTCGCCCAGGCGGAGCTCCAGGTCCACCAGGGGGCGCAGGCCCAGGTGGTCGAGGGCGGCCGAGTGGCCGGGCTCGGCCGAGCGGTGGCCCGCCACGCAGTGGTCGGTCGCGGCGGGGTCGAGCGCGGCGGCGGCCAGGGCGGCGGCGCCGGCGATCACGCCGTCGAGGATCACCGGAACCCGCAGGGCCGCGCCGCCCAGGATGAACCCGGCGATCGCGGCATGCTCGAACCCGCCGACGGCGGCGAGCACCCGCAACGCCTCGACCGCCTCCATGCCCTCCCCGGGAAGCCGCGCACCCTCCGCGCCTTCCTCTCCAGGAAGCCGCGCACCCGGGGCGGGGATGGCGTTGGCGTGGAGGGCCCGGCGGACGGTGCGGACCTTGAGGGCGTGGGTCTCGTCGGTGATGCCGGTGCCGCGCCCCGTGACGTCGGCCGGGTCGCGGCCGGTGAAGGCGGAGATGAGGGCGGCCGAGGCCGTGGTGTTGGCGATCCCCATGTCGCCGGTGATGAGGCAGCGGGCGCCCTGGGCGACGAGGTCGCGGGCGACGGCGATGCCGGTCTCCAGCGCCTGGACGGCCTGGTCGACGGTCATCGCGGGCCCCTGCGACAGGTCGGCCGTGCCGTACGCGACCTTGCGCCTGACCAGGCGGGGATCGTCCGGGAGGTCGGCGGCGACGCCGACGTCCACGACGGTGACGGTGGCGCCGGCCTGGGCGGCGAAGGCGTTGGCGACGGCGCCGCCGGCCAGGAAGTTGGCCACCATCTGGACCGTGACCTCCTGCGGCCACGGGCTGACACCCTGGGCGTGGACGCCGTGGTCGGCGGCGAAGATGGCCAGGGCGGCGGGCTCGGGCATGGGCGGCGGGGTGACGCCTGCCGCGCCGGCGAGGCGTACGGCGACGTCCTCCAGGGCGCCGAGCGAGCCGCGGGGCTTGGTGAGGCGGTCCTGGTGGGCGCGGGCGTCGGCGAGGACGGCGGGGTCGGCGGGGCGGATGGCGGCGAGGACCCCGGGTAGGGGCGACTGGCCGGGCTCGGTGTCGGCGGGCACTGCACTACCTCCGGTCACGGGACGAGCTGGAGTGCTTCCTCGTAGCGGTCGATGACGACGTCGGCGAGGGTCTCGCAGTCGCCGATCACCTCGGCGCAGCGGATGTCGAGCTCGGGGTGCCCGGCTCCGTAGGCGAGGGCCTGCGCCCAGACGCGCTCCAGCGTGGCCCCGGCGAACAGCAGGTAGGGCACGACGATGACGCGCTTGGCGCCGAGGCGGCGGCAGCGCTCCAGGCCGCCGGGGACGCCGGGCGGGGTGAGCGACACGAACGCGGTCTCGACGGTCATGAAGTCGTAGGCGTGCGTCTCCCAGAACAGCCGCGACACCCGGTGGACCTCGGCGTTGGCGACGGGGTCGGTGGCGCCTTCGCCGACCAGGACGACGGCGGTCTCGCCGGGCTCGACGTGCGTCTGGAGGCCGTCGGCGGGGGGCGTGTCGACGGCGCGGAGGCGGGGCCGGGCGCCGACGAGCTCCAGCGGGCGCAGCCGGGGGATGTCGGTGGCGGCGTCGTTGAGCCGTTCGGCCAGCAGGGAGAGCACGCGAGGGTCGGGGCCGAGCGGCCTGCCGTAGTCGTACATGAGCGTGGGGTGGCGGCGCTGCTCCTGCTCCAGAGCGGCGGGCAGCTCCTCGCTCAGCCGGTTGAGGCTGAGCGGCATGGCGACGAGCCGGTGGTGGCCGCGGGCGACGAGGGAGGCGACGGACTCGCTGAGGCGGGGCGTGGCACGCTCCAGGTAGCCGCCCGAGACGTCGGCGGCCGTCTGGTCGAGCCGGCAACGGAGCCGGTGGACGAACCGGCCGAACTCCGCGGAGTCGGCGTCGTCGTTCGATCCCTGCCCGATGAGCAGGAGCGGGGGCTTCATGGGAAGGTGCTCCGGTGCGTAGAGGAAGACACGCGAGGATAACCGATGGGCGCCGGTGGGCGACAGGTCACGCTGTGTGCGCGGGTGTCGCGTGCACGACGAAGACGGGGTCGGCGGCGGCCAGACTGTGGGAGCCGTCGGGTTCGAGGGCGATCCTGGCGGCCAGGATCTGGCTGCCTTCGGCGCGGTAGCCCTGCTCGCGCAGCAGGCCGAGCACGGTGGGGACGCGTTCGACGGAGTTGAGCGCGCACACGAGCGAGCGGGGGCGGCGCGCGGCGCAGGCGGCGACCACGTCGGGGCCGCCACCGCCGACGAACACGGCGTCGGGGTCGGGCAGCGGTTCGAGGGCGGGCGGGGCCTGTCCCCTGGTCAGCGCGACCTTGACGCCGTAGTGGAGGACGTTGGCGCGCAGCCGGTCGCAGGAGGCGGCGTCGCGTTCGACGGCGACGACGGCCGCGCCGAGCCTGGCGCACTCGACGGCGATCTCGCCGCCGCCCGCGCCCACGTCCCAGACGAGGTCGCCGAGCCGGGGGCCGAGCTTGGCCAGCACGTACGCCCTGACCTCCGCGGGCAGCCTGGACTCCAGCGGCAGCGCCCATTCGGCGGGGCCGGGGCGGGCGCCCGCCACCCAGCTCGGCTCCTTGGGCCGGTGCAGCGGGTCGAGGACGAGCACCACGTCGGGGTCCTTCCAGGGGCGCGTGGTGGCCTCGCCCATGCGGCTGTGGGTGACGCGCTCGCCGGGGCCGCCGAGGTCCTCGCAGACGATGAGGGAGCGCGGCGTGGTCGGGGCGAGCTCGCGGGCGACGTCGCCGGGGCCGACGCCGGGCGCGACGACGAGGGCGACCTTGGGGTGCGCGCGGCAGGCGTTGACGACGCGGTTGAGCTGATGCGCCCCGGCGGGGGCGACGACGAGGGCGTCCTCCCAGTTGAGGCCGGCGCGGGCGAAGGCCCGGCTGACGAGGGAGGTGGCGGGCAGCACGTCCGGCTTGAGCCCGTGGCCGCGCAGGGCGCGGACGGCGCCGAAGAAGCCGGGGTCGCCGGCGGCGAGCACGACGGCGGGGCCGGAGCCCTGTTCGAGGTGGAGGTCGAGGGTGTCGAGGAGGGCGTCGTCGGGGGCGGTCACGGCGGTCAGTGTGAGCCTGCCGAGCAGCGCCGCGGGCCCGACGACGAGGGTCGCCTCGCGCAGCCGGTCGACCGCCTGGGCCGACAGTTCGGATCCGTCCCACCCGACCACTGTGATCATGCGCCTCACCGTCCCCTCGTACCCAGAGTGACGGTTCTCCCGGCTTTTCACCACAGGGAGGCGGGGCGCTTCAGGGCAGGTCGGCCGGGATGAGGCTGAACACCACCAGGTCCTGGCCGCCCAGCGCGGCACGTTCGACGCCTTCGCGGACGAACCCGGCCTTCTCCGCGACGCGGAGGGAGGCGGTGTTGGCGGGGGCGGCGCGCAGGCGGAGCCGCTGGAAGCCCCGCTCGGCGAAGAGCCAGCGGGCGACGGCGGCGACGGCCTCGCCGGTGTAGCCGTGGCCGCGGGCCCACGGCGCGGCCATGTAGCCGACCTCGCAGGTCCGGTTGATCCAGTCGACGTCCCTGACGTCCAGGCTGAGCAGGAGCCGGCCGGTCGTCCGGTCCGTCGCCGCCCAGGCGGCGCCGTGGCCGCGCAGCCTCATCCGTTCGGAGGCGGCGACCCACTCGCGGGCGTCGTCCTCGGTGTAGCCGCGCGGGACGCCGGTGCCGGCCTGGGTGAGCGGGTCCGCGCCGGTCGCGGCCAGATCCGGTATGTCCTGCTCGGCGAGCGGCCTGAGCAGGAGGCGTACGGTGCTCAGTTCGGCGCGGGGCAGGGTGTCCGAGGGAAGCCGGGAGTCGCCGCGCAGCAGCCCGAACATGACCAGGTCGTGCGGCCCGTCGTCCTCCAGCACGGCGGCGCGGAGCACGCCTTCCCAGGTGAAGCCCGCTTTCTGGGCGACGCGCAGCGAGGCCAGGTTGTCCAGGTTGGCGGTCAGGTCGATGCGGCGCAGCGCGGTGGTGTCGAACACCCAGCCGGTCAGGCCGCGCAGCGCCTCGGTGGCGTAGCCCCGGCGCCGGTGCAGGGGGTGGACGCCGTAGCCGACCTCGGTGGTGCCCGCGCCCCAGGAGGTCTTGAACAGGCTGATCGCGCCCACGATGCGGCCTTCGGCGTCGGTCATGGCCAGGTGCCTGCCCTGGCCGGAGCGGTGCAGCTCGTGCACGCCGTGGGTGAGCCACTGCCGCACGCCCGACAGGTGGCCGGGGGCGCCGGGCGGCAGGAAGGGGACCCGCGCCTCGACGATCGAGCGGATCCGGCGCTCGTCGTGGGGGCCGAACGACCGGAGCACCAGCCGTTCGGTGGCGATGTCGGCGTCAGCGTCGAACACGCTCGGCAGCGTACACACTGGTGATGTTTGTCCACCAAAGCGGGGGTAGGGGCGCTTTGGGGAGGAGTGACATCTATGGAACGCGGAAGCTCGAAGCACGGTCCTCGCATCGATGAGCATCAGAAGCAGGAGACCGAGGGCCTGGTCCGAGGTGGGGGCACCTCGCACGCCGAGGAGTGGAAGGAGCCCGAGCCCATGCCCGCGCCCGGCGAGGAGGAGTCCGTCCGCAGCTACGCGCCCGGACGCGAGCCGGGAACGGCGGAAGGCATCACCGCCGAAGGGGTGGATGTCCGCAGCGATCTGGCCAAATGGCTCAGTGACACCGATTTCCCGGCGAAGAAGGGCGATCTGCTGCGGCACGCCCGTGAGATGGACGCCCCCGACAAGGTGACGGAGATGCTGCACGCCCTGCCGGAACGCCGCTTCGCCAACATCGCGGAGGTGGCGCGGGCGCTCGGGCTCGGCGTGGAGAAGCGGAGGTGGTGACCGGTGCGGCTCGACTTCATCCGTCCCCTCTATGAGCGCAGCGGGCCGTACGCGTCCGTGTACGTGGGCGCGATCACCGAGCGGGACAGGTCGACGCAGTGGACGAGCCTGCGCGACAAGCTGGAGCAGGCCGGGGTGAACCCGCCCGCGGCGCTGGAGGACGAGGTGCTGCGCCCGGCGCCCGGGCGGGCCGTGTTCTGCGCCGGGGGTGAGGTGGTGCTGGCCGAGACGTTCAGCGGGCAGCCGGTGCCGCTCGCGCACGTCTCGCCGCTGCCGCTGGTCACGCCCATGCTCATGCGGCGCGGCGAGAGCGTGCCGCACCTGCGCGTGATCATCGACCACGCGGGCGCCGAGGTGAGCGTGTACGCCAACGGCTCGCCGCGCACCGCGACCATCGAGGCCGAGTCCTGGCCGTTGCAGAAGACCGCGCAGGGCGGCTGGTCGCAGAAACGCTACGAGCGGGCCGTCGACGAGACCTGGGAGAAGAACGCCACGGCCGTCGCCCACGAGATCGACGAGCAGGTGCGGCGGATCGGCGCGGAGCTGGTCCTGGTCGCGGGCGAGCCGAAGTCGCGCTCGCTGCTCGGCGACCACCTCGGCACCAAGTCGGCCGACCGGATGCTCATGGTCGAGCACGGCCACCGCGGCGACCACGGCGGCTTCGAGCGCGACGTGCAGAGCGCGCTCGACAGCTGGCTGGACCGCAGGCGGGCCGAGCTGCTCAACCGCCACCGCGAGCAGAACGGGCCCACCGGGCTCGCCAGGGTCGCCCAGGCCCTGCGCGACGGCCGGGTGCACGCCCTGCTCCTGCCGGGCGAGCTGCCCGGCCGCGTCTGGACGGGCGAGAGCGCCACGCAGATCTCCACCGACGCCGGCGAGGTGCGCGCCTGGGGCGTGGCCGAGCCGGTCGAGGAGCGCGCCGACTCGGCGCTGGCCAGGGCGGCGGCCATGACGGACGCCGAGCTCTGGTTCTGCGACGACGTGGCGGACGTCGCGGCGGTGCTCAGATACTGACGATCACTTCGAGCGTCCTGGGGCCGTGCACGCCCTCCACCCGGTTGAGCTCGATGTCGCTGGTGGCGGACGGGCCGCTGATCCAGGTGAGCGGGCGGACCGGGTCGAGCCGGGCGACCGCCTCCGGGACGCTCGCCACGACCTGGTCCGCCCGCACCACGCACAGGTGGTAGTCGGGCACCAGCGTCTGGGCGCGGGTGCCCTGGCCGGGTCCCGCGTCCAGCACGATCGTGCCGGTCTCGGCGATCGCCACCGCGCAGCCGGTGACCACACCGTCGGCGCCGCTCAGCTCGGCCCCGCCCGCCGCGCCGCCCGTCCATTCGTCCGGCAGCCCGTCGGGGACGATCATCCGCCTGCCCCGCACCAGCTCCGCGACCTTGGCCGGCACCTCGGCCGCCGGCAGCACGTGCACGACGGCCCGGTAGTCGTCCACCCGCTCGGTGAACAGCCCCACCGGGTCGTCCACCGGGACACTCGTCCGGTAGTCGCGCGGGATCTCCACCTCGGGCGCGTCGCGGACGGCCCGCCTGATCCGGCCGAGGATCTCCTCACGGGCGCTCATGCCGCTCCCACCAGTCTCTGAACGATTCTTCCGGGATCTCGGGCAGATCCCTCGTGTCGGTCCAGGCCGACAGCGGGCCGGGCAGCCTGCGCGGCACCAGCCCGCGTACGCGCACGGCCAGCCGCTGCGCCTTCGCCAGCCGCGCCTCGTCGCCGAGCACCCAGCCCGCCACCCGCATGCCCGCCCGCTCCGCGGCCCCGTGCGGGGCCTTGGCGCGCAGGTCGACCAGCACCTCGGGGATGTCGATCGCCACCGGGCACACGTCGAAGCACGCGCCGCACAGGCTGGAGGCGTACGGCAGCGAGGCGTCCAGCTCCGAGCCCATGCCGCGCAACTGCGGGGTGAGGATCGCGCCGATGGGCCCCGGATAGACCGACCCGTACGCGTGGCCGCCCGTACGCTCGTAGACCGGGCACACGTTCAGGCAGGCCGAGCAGCGGATGCAGCGCAGCGCCTGACGGCCCACCTCGTCGGCGAGCACGTCCGTGCGCCCGTTGTCGAGCAGCACCAGGTGGAACTCCTGGCCCTCGGTGGCTCCGGTCCACATGCTCGTGTACGGGTTCATCCGCTCGCCGGTCGAGCTGCGGGGCAGCAACTGCAGGAAGATCTCCAGGTCGCGCCAGGAGGGCAGCAGCTTCTCGATGCCGACCACGCTGATCAGCGTCTCGGGCAGCGTCAGGCACATGCGGCCGTTGCCCTCGGACTCCAGCACGACCAGCGTGCCGGTCTCCGCGATCATGAAGTTGGCGCCGGAGATCGCGACCTTGCTCCTGAGGAAGCGCTCGCGCAGGTGAACCCGGGCGGCCTCGGCCAGCGCGGCGGGCTCGTCGCTCAGGCCGTCGGGCGTCTCGGGCATCTTCTCCAGGAAGATCTCGCGGATCTCGGCCCGGTTGCGGTGGATCGCCGGCACCAGGATGTGGCTCGGGAAGTCGTCGCCGAGCTGCACGATCAGCTCCGCCAGGTCCGTCTCGTACGCCGTGATGCCGTGCTCGGCCAGCGCCTCGTTGAGGCCGATCTCCTGGGTGGCCATCGACTTGACCTTGACGACCTCGCTCTCGCCGGTGGCCTGGACCAGGCCGGTGACGATGCGGTTGGCCTCGGCGGCGTCGCGGGCCCAGTGGACGTGGCCGCCCGTCCGGGTGACCGCCTCCTCCAGCTGGACGAGGTAGCGGTCGAGGTGGCGCAGGGTCTCGTCCTTGACGGCCTTGGCGGCGGCGCGGAGCTCCTTCCAGTCGGGCAGCTCGGCCACGACGCTCGCGCGCTTCCCCCGGATGGTGTGCGTAGCCTTGCGGAGGTTGAAGCGGAGTTGCGAGTTCTGAACCGCCTTTTCGGCATTTTTCGGGAAATTGCCTGGCATGCCGAGGAAAGTGCCGCTCATCCCGTCGCCTCCGTCGCGACCAGGATCTCGGCGAGGTGCATGACCCGTACGCCCGCCTTCTGCCGGTCGAGCGTGCCGCCGAGGTGCATCAGGCAGGAGTTGTCCGCCGCGCACAGCACCTCGGCGCCGGTGCCGAGCACGTTGCGCACCTTGTCGGCGCCCATGGCGGCGGAGACGGCCGGGTTCTTCACCGCGAACGTGCCGCCGAAGCCGCAGCACTCGTCGGCCGCCGGGAGCGGGACCAGCTCCAGGCCGCGCACGCGGCTCAGGAGCCGGGCCGGGCGGTCGCCCAGGCGCAGGCCGCGGAGCGAGTGGCACGTCGGGTGATATGTCACCCGGTGCGGGAAATATGCGCCGACGTCCTCCACCTTCAGGACGTCCACCAGGAACTCCGACAGCTCGTACACCTTCGGCGCCACCTCCGCGACGGCCGCCGCTCCCCTGCTGCCGGGCCGCACCAGCTTCGGGTACTGCTCGCGGACCATCGCGGCACACGAACCGGAAGGCGCCACCACCGCGTCGTACCCCGAGAACACCTCGGTGAAGTGACGCGCCAGCCGTACGCCGTCCGCGCGGTAGCCGGTGTTGACGTGCATCTGCCCGCAGCAGGTCTGCGCGGCGGGGAAGTCGACCTCGCAGCCCAGCCTGCGCAGGAGCGACACGACGGCCTTGCCGGTGCCGGGGAAGAGCGTGTCGTTCACACACGTGATGAACAGGGCGACTCGCACGCCTCTCCTTCAGGTATGGTCGGACCACAGTATGGTCAGACCATATCCGATGGCATCGGCGGACCGCATCCCCGCCACGCTCCGAGGGGGCCTCGTTGACCGACACCCGCTGGCGTCCCGTCAAGCGGACCCGCACGTTCGAGGACGTGCTCGCGCAGATCGAGCACCGCATCTCCGAGGACGGCCTCACCGCCGGCGACCGGCTCCCCGCCGAGCGGCAGCTCGCCGAGCAGCTCGGGGTCAGCCGGTCATCGGTACGCGAGGCGATGCGCGTGCTGGAGACGCTCGGCGTCGTGTCCTCCCAGGCCGGCCGGGGCCCCGACGCGGGCGCCGTGCTCGTCTCCCGTCCCGACACCGCGTTGACCGACCTGCTCCGGCTGCACCTCGGCCTGGCCGCCCTGGAGCTGCGCGAGGTCGTCGACACCCGGCTGATGATCGAACGCTGGGCCGCCGGCCACGCCGCCACCGCCCGCGCCGACACCTCGGCCCTCACCGCCGCCTACGAAGGGATGGCGGCGGCGCGCACGCCGGAGGAGTTCGTGGAGCACGACACCGCCTTCCACTGCGCGCTCGCCGACGCCTCAGGCAACCGGCTGACCGGGGCCATCATGCGGTCGCTGCGCGACTCCATGCGGCGCTACGCGGTCGAGGCGGTGGAACGGCTGGGCGACACCACGGCGCTCCAGGCCGACCACGCGCGCATCCTCGCCGCCATCACCGGCGGCGACCCCGGCGAGGCCGAGCGGGCGGTCACGGACCACCTCGCCCGCGCCTACCCCTCGCTCTGACGGCGTAAATAGCTGGCGGCGTCCGGAACGTCCTGGCTAGTCTCGCCCGGGTGATCCACGAGCACCCCCTGGCCTACCTGCTGGGCATCGAAGGGGCCGCCCTGCTGCGGTCCTTCACCGGCGGGCACGACCGCGCGTTCGTCGAGGCCCGCATCGCCGAGATCCGCAGGCTGCTGGACGACGAGGCGCTGGCCGACGCCGCCGTCGAGGTCGCGCGGGTGGAGTCGGCCGAGGGATACCGGATCTGGTCCGGCACCTACGACGGGCCGAACGGGCTGTTCGACATCGACGAGCCCCTCGTGGCCGGTATCGTCGGCGAGCTGCCGCCGGGCGCCGCCCTGGACGCCGCCTGCGGCACCGGCCGGATGGCGGCGGCCCTCGCCGGGCGCGGCCACCAGGTCATCGGCGTGGACAGCTCGCCCGACATGCTCGCCCTGGCCCGCGAACGGGTGCCGCAGGGCGACTTCCGCCACGGCGAGCTGGACCGGCTGCCGGTGCCCGACGACGCCGTGGACCTCGTGGTCTGCTCCTTGGCGCTGACTCACGTGCCGTCGCTCGGGCCCGCGATGGCGGAGTTCGCCCGGGTGCTGCGGCCCGGCGGCCACCTCGTGATCTCCGACATGCACCCCGAGGGGGTCGCGCGCGGCTTCGTCCCCACGGTGCGCCTGCCCGACGGACGGCCCGGGCGGATCGCCACCTACCACCACCCGGTGGGCGACTACCTGCGCGCCGCCCTGGCCGCCGGCCTCCAGCTCCGCGCCTGCGAGGAACCCCGCCTCCCCCCGGCTCCCGCCCCGGCCGAACCCCTCACCACCTCGGAGGCGGTCGCCCGGTGGGACGTCTGGCCCTGGATCCTCACCGCCGTGGTCCCCGAAGCCACCCAGGCCGCCAACACCGACCGCCCCACCATGATCATCTGGCACTTCACCCTCCCTGCCGAAACCCCCGCCTCCACCGACTGACGAGCACTACCGTTTCCGCCGTGCGCACCCACGGATCGGAGGCCGGCCTCGATGCTCTTCAGCTTGGTGCGAGCGCAGCTTGCGGCATGCGCGATGGTCACGCTCATGACCGCGCCCGCCAGATGCGACGAGCAGGACCGCACCGGTGAGAGGGGGCGCGTGTCCGAACCCCGGTGCTTCATGGAGGTGCTTCATCAGACCGTCAGCGTGTCCGCGGCGGGGATCGGCGCCACCCTGAAGTACTGGTGCGACCTTCCACCTGTCCGGCACCGGATCTCCCTTCGCCTGCAGACCCGGGACACCAACGGCCGTTGGGTGACAATGGACGAGAGGACCGACAGGAGGGTGCCCGTGCCGGAGCCGCAGACGCTGACGGTCGCAGTGCCGTGTTTTCCCGGGCTGTGGCGGGCCCGTGGGACGGCGGTGGGCGCCCTGCGGGCGGACGACGGACGGGTGCAGGAGTTCGAGCCCGCCCAGAAGGACAGCGCGGAGAGGCTGGTGTCCACTGATGAATGCGGGATCGGCTGACTCGTGGAGGCGGCGGCGGGAAGCGTTCGGGCACTTGGCCGGGGTGCTGCGGTGGTGTCTTTCCGGCCGTACCCGGTCCGGGGTGACCGGGTACGCTCCGGCGCCCGGGTCGCGGTGGGCGGCCCTTCCGGCGGCGGCCCGGCAGCTGGTTCGGCCGCGTACGGTCCCGGCCCCGGCGGTCGAGCGGTGGGTGTTGAGCAGGGAGAGGGGCGGTTGGGTGGTGCGGCCCGCCGGTGGCGGGACGCCCGTCCACTTCACCGCCGCCATCCCCCAGGACGACCAGGAGGCCGCCTTCGACTGGGCCGGGGAGGTCGTGCCTCGGGCGGGACGTACGGGGATCAGTTACCGGTGAAGGCGGTCAGGTGGTCGGCGGCCCAGGTGGCGTAGGTGGCCGCGGGGCGGCCCAGGATGCGCGGGACCGTGTCGGTGACGCCCGGCGAGCCGCCGTCCCGGAGCATCGCCCAGCCCGAGGCGGCGAGGTCGGCCAGCACCGGGTCGGCGCCGGCGGCGACCATCTGGTCCCGGGCTGCGGCGGCCGGCACGTCGACGGTCTCCAGGGGGCGGCCGAGCAGTCGTGCCAGGGTCGCGACCTGGTCGGGGACGCTCACCATCGCGGGCCCGGTCAGGTCGTGGGAGCGCCCCTCGTGGCCCGGCGAGGTGAGCGCGGCGACGGCGACCGCCGCCACGTCGCGCGGGTCGACGACGGGGTGCGTGCCGTCGCCGGTGAAGTTCGGGATCGGCGCGCCCGTCCGTACGGCCTCGGCCCAGGCCAGCGAGTTGGACGCGAACCCGGCGGGCCGCAGCAGCGTCCAGGCCAGGCCGCCGGCCGCGACGGCCCGCTCGCCGGGCCGGTGCCAGGCGCCGGGGTCGGCGCCGCCGGTCGCGGCGACGGGGATGGTGGAGAGCTTCACCACCTTCTTGACGCCCGCCGCGCGGGCGGCCTCGACCAGGGCGAGGTCGTGGGCGGGCAGGGCGGGGCCGAACGCGGTGGCGAGGAACGCGGCGGTGACGCCGTCGAAGGCGGCGGCGAGCGAGCGGGGGTCGGCGTAGTCGGCGCGGACGACGCCGGCCCCGGCGGGGGCGCGTGCCGGGTCGCGGACCAGGACGCGGACCGGCTCGCCGCGGCCGGTGAGCAGGCGGGTCACGTGGCCGCCGATGGTGCCCGTGGCACCGGTGATCAGGATCATGGGTTCACCGTGCCGCCGCACCCGCCCGCGACTCTAGGAAGAATCGGCATATGAAGGACGCCGCCTCCGCTCACCTCTCCTTCCACGTCCGCGAGCCCGACACGGCGGCCACGGTGGCCTTCCGCACGGGCACCGACGGCGCGGGCGAGCTGTACGCGCTCGGGCCCCGCACCCGGGCCTCGTACCTGGAGCCCAAGCTGGTGCCGCACTGCGTGACGGTACGGCTGCGGCCGGGGCGGGCCCGGCCGCTGCTCGGGGTGGCGCTGGACGAGCTCGCCGACCGGGTCGTGCCGCTGCGGGAGCTGTGGGGCGTACGGGCCGACCGGCTGGCGGACGAGCTGGCCGGGCAGGCGGGCGGCGACGGCTGGGAGCGGCGGGCTCGGGAGCGGATCGAGGCGGCGTTCCTGGAACGGCTGGCCGGGCAGCCGCGCGCCGACCTCGACCGCGCGCACCTGGTGGACGCGGCGGCGAGGCTGCTGCCTCGGGCCGGCGTGCGGGCGGTGGCGGGCGAGCTGGGGGTGAGCGAGCGGCATCTGCGTGACGTGTTCACGGCGGGCGTCGGGGTGGCGCCCAAGCGGTTCGCCAGGATCGACCGGGTACGTCGGGTGCTGGGCGAGGTGTGCCGCCGGCCGGCCGCGGCGCTGGCCGCCGACGCGGGCTACTACGACCAGTCGCACATGACCGCCGAGTTCCGCGCAGTGATGGGGGTGCCGCCGAGCGCCTACCGGGCGGGCCGGCTGCCCGCGCCGGCTCCGTGCTCAGCCGCGTGAGTCGGCCACCCGGCACGACGCCCCGGAGCACGCGCGCATCCCGTCGAGCCGGGCGCGCAGACGCGCCACCAGCCTCGGGTCGGCGTCCGCGGCCAGGTTGTGGAGCTGGTACGGGTCCGTCCGCAGGTCGTACAGCTGCTCCTCCCCCGTCGCATATCTGACGTACGTGTGGCGTTCGGTGCGCAACGCCTGGTAGGGCGGCACCGGGGTCTGCGCGGCCGAGGACCGCTTGGCCGGGCGGGCGAACTCGACCAGCACGTTCCTGCGCCGCGTGGCGGGCCGCTCGCCGCGCAGCAGCGGCGCCAGCGAGCGCCCCTCGGCGAACGGCGGCACCTCGGCCCCGCCGAGCTCGGCGAACGTCGGCGCCAGGTCCACGGTCGCGCCCAGCTCGCTGATCGTCGTCCCGGGGCGCACCCCGGGCCCGCGTACGGCCAGCGGCACCCTGATGGCCTCGTCGAACGGCGTGGTCTTGCCCTGCGCGAGCCGGTGCGTGCCCTGGTGGAAGCCGTTGTCGGAGCCGAAGAACAGGTACGTGTTGTCCAGTTTGCCGCTCTCCTCCAGGGCGGCGACCACGGCGCCGACGAGGTCGTCGACGCCGAGCATGGCGCGCATCCGGTTGCGGTGGCGCCGGTCGACGGCGGCGAGCTCGCGTTCGTCCAGCGGCGGCCGGGAGCGCAGCCAGAGGGGTTCGCGGCTCACGTCCTCCTGGTTGAACGACGGCGGCCGGGGCGCCCTGGCCCAGGCGAAGGCGTCGGTGTGGCGCAGCGCCGGGTTGGCCGGCAGGTGCGGCGCGATGGGGTTGAGGAACAGGAAGAACGGCCCCCGGGAGCCGGTGATGAAGTCGCGCGCCTTGTCGGCCAGCACGTCGGCGAGGTAGTCCTGCTCGCCCCAGCCGTACTCGGCCAGGTCGCCGTTGGCGTTGAGCCGGTAGCCGTACTCGTCGTACAGGTTGCGCACCGGGACATGCCATTCGTCCCAGCCCGGCGGCACGTAGTCGTCGGGGGCCGCCTTGTCCGGGTAGTGGTTGAGGTACTTGCCCATGAGCGCGGTGCGATATCCGGCATCGCGCATCCAGGTGCCGATGGTGGAGCGTTCCCGGCCGAGCTCGTGAAAGCGCTCGAATCCGCCCTCGGGTGGCGTGTTCGTCCAGACGCCGTGGCTGTGGACGTACTGGGATCTGAGGATCGAGGCGCGTGACGGGCAGCACCAGGAGTTCGTCACGAAGAACCGGTCGAACGACGCGCCCTGCTGCACGATATGGCGCGAAATATTGGGAAACTGCGTCAGATTTCCCGCTTCGAGATCGTCCGCCATGACGAACACGATGTTCGGCCGCGACCCGCCGGAAACGACCACCGGCTCGGCTCCAGGCACCAGGAGGAGCAGGACGCACACCACATGCCGCAGACCCTTGAGCACGAAAGCACTCGTCCCCGGATGATCCCGCATTGACACCCGCCCCCGCGCCACCCGTAAATGGAACTTGATTCGGGAGGCGCCTCATGAAGCTCGGCCTGAACCTCGGCTACTGGCAACGCCACGCCGACGACGCGACCGACTCGGTGCTCGCCGCCGAGCGGCTCGGCTACGACTCGGTGTGGACCGCCGAGGCGTACGGCAGCGACGTGTTCACCCCGCTGGCCTGGTACGGCGCGCGCACCACGCGCATCAAACTGGGCACCTCGATCGCCCAGATGTCAGCCCGGCCGCCGGTCACCACCGCCATGACCGCGATGACGCTCGACCACCTCACCGGCGGACGCCTGCTGCTCGGCATCGGCGCCTCCGGCCCCCAGGTCGTCGAGGGCTGGTACGGCCAGCCGTTCGCCAAGCCGCTGGCCAGGACCCGCGAGTACGTCGACATCATGCGCCAGGTGTGGCGCCGCGAGCACCCGGTCACCTCCGGCGGCCCCCACTACCCGCTCCCCCTGCCGGGCGGCCTCGGCAAACCGCTCAAGCCCATCACCCACCCGCTGCGCCCCGACATCCCCGTCTACCTGGGCGCCGAAGGCCCCAAGAACGTCGCCCTGGCCGCCGAACTCGGCCAGGGCTGGCTCCCGCTGTTCGCCCTGCCCGGCAAGATCGAGGAGATGTACGGCCCGGCCCTCGCCGGCCGCGACCCGGGCTTCGACATCGCCGCCATGGTCATGGTCGTCATCTCCGACGACGTCCGGTCCGCCCTGGACGGGGTCAAGATGATGCTCACCCTCTACATCGGCGGCATGGGCGCCAAACAGCGCAACTTCCACGCCGACATCATCGGCCGCATGGGCTACGCCGAGGCCGCCGAGCGCATCCAGGCGCTCTACCTCGCCGGGCGCAAGGACGAGGCGTTCCGCGCCATCCCCGACGAACTCGCCGACGGCATCTCCCTGGTCGGGCCGCCGGGCCGCATCAAGGAACGCCTGGAACCCTGGCACAAGTCCCCCGTCACGACCCTGCTGGTCATGGGCCCCCGCGACGAGCCCTCCCTCCGCCTCACCCGCGACCTCGTCCTGAGCTGACCCCGCCAACCCGAGCCCTCCCGGCACGGAGACCCGCCCGCCTGCCGCAGGCCGACCCCGGGAGGCGCCGTCCTACGGCAGGCGCCCACCCATAAGGCGCCGGTCCGGAAGGGACGTCAGCCGAGGGCGGCCAGGAGTTCCTGTTCGCGGGCAGCGCTGAGACCGGCTCGGCGCTCGCGGTCGAGGCCCTGCTCGCGCTCCCAGCGCAGGGTGTCGGCCAGCAGCTCGGCGCGCGGCCGGTGGCTGAGCCCGGCGGCGCGCGCGGCCGCCCCGGTGCGGGCCGACCAGCCCTCCCAGCCCGGCTCCGGCAGCCACATCGGCAGCGACTCAGGCCCCATGTACTGGCCCACGCCGTTGGCCACCAGCCAGTCGGAGCTCGCGGTGACGACCGGACCGGTGTGGCCGCCGACCGTACGGGCCAGCTCGATCCACTCCCCGAACGGCACCGTCGGCCCCACGGCGTCGAACGTGCCCGTGCCGCCCTTCTCGGCCGAGTCCAGCAGCCACGCGCTCAGGTCACGCACATCCACGGCCTGCGTCGGGCTGTCCGGTTCGTCCGGGACCAGCATCGGGCCGAGCGGGTCGCGGGCCGCCCGCGCCACCCAGTAGCCGGAGCGCCCGCTGTGGTCGCCCGGCCCGCCGATGAGCCCCGCGCGGGCGACCAGCAGCCGGTCCCCGGCCGCCGACGCCGACGCCTGCTCGCAGGCGACCTTCGCCTCGCCGTAGAGCTCACGGTCCACCTCGTCCCGGTCGGTGGGCGCGAGCAGCTCCGCCGACTCGTCCGCGCCCGGGGTGGCGTGGGAGGCGTACGCGTTGACGGAGGAGACGTACGTCCAGTGCCGCGCCCGCCCGGCCAGCGCGTCCAGCGCCCCGCGCACGAAGCCCGGCTGCCACGACACCTCGACCACCGCGTCCCAGTCACGCCCGGCCAGCCGCTCGTACGCCGCGGGGTCACGCCGGTCGGCGGCCACCAGCGTCGCCCCGTCGGCCACCTGCCCGCTCTCGCCGCGCGCCAGGCACGTCACCCGGTGCCCGCGTTCGATCGCCTGCCGCGACAGCTCCCGCCCCACCCAGGCGGTCCCGCCCAGTACCAAGATCTCCATTCCGCCATCCAAACACCCCACCCACCCCAAACCCACCCAGATTCGCCCACAGCGCACCCACCCACCACCCCGGCCCGGCGAAGGGAACGCCCCCGACGGCACCCCCTTCCCGGATGGGACTGGGCGTGACCGACGGGGCTGGTGGTTGGGCGGGTGCTTACGGAACGACCCCTTACGGAGCCGGCGGCGACCTCGCGGCGCCGAGCGGCCCAAGCGGCCGGTCCGCCACCCCGGGGCCGACCGGGTGGGCGCAGCCGGGGCGCGGGCCACCCCCGAAGGCCGAAGGCCGAGGTGACGGAGGAGCCGCCCGCCCGTTCGGCAGCCCGGCCAGGGTGGGCGGCCGCGGCGCTCGGCGGCCCGGGGCCCTTCTCCGCAGACCCGGGCGGTGGTGGAGCGGCCCCGCCCCGCGCGCAGCCGAGCGGGGGGCAACCCCGGTCCGACGTCCCGTGAAGGTCAGTCGGGGCGGGGGGCGGGGTCGGTGGTGACCGCGCGGAGGAGGGGGCGGCTGAGGGCGCCGGCGGCGAGGACGCCGGCGAAGCCGAGCCCGACGCACACCAGCAGCATGATCAGCCCATTGGCGTTCGGCGCGCCGAACATGAACGGCGTGGCGCAGAAGGCCCCGACCAGGATGGAGCCGCCGCCCATGACGGTGAGCGGGATGAGCGTCTCGGCCCGCCGGGCCCGGTCGAGCACGGTGAGGGGGGTGCCCGCGAGCCTGAGCAGCCCGTACGTCTGCCGCCGGTCCAGGATGGAGGAGGCGGCGGTGATGCCGGCGCTGGCGATGGCGACGAGGAAGGACACCGACAGCACGACGACGGTGCCGACGCCGATGTCGGCGAGGAGCTGGGCGCCGGTGTGGTCGTCGTCGGCCCCGGTGGTGGCGGTGCGGCCGGGGACGAGGCCGGCGAGCGCGGTGCGGCCGCGGTCGAGGGTGGCGGGGTCGTCGCGGTTGGCCACGGTGACGGCGACGACGTCGTCGGACTGCTTGACGGTGGCGGTGACGCCGGCTTCGCGGAGCCGGTCGCGGGCGTGTTCGGCGACGGTGGCGGACGAGCCTTCGGGGACGAGGACGCGGAGCTGGCCTGGGACGGCGTCGCTGGTGAGCACGCCGGGGCTGAGCAGGGCGAGGAACCCGGCGACGAACCCGGTGAGCGCGACGCCGCTGACGGTGCGCCAGGCCGAGCGGGGGTCGTCGACGAGCCGCCGTCCGGCCAGCAGCCGGGCGGGCCCGCGGGCGCCGCGGGCGGTGATGCGGCCGATGAGGGCGACGACCCACGGCCCGACCAGGTTGACGGACAGGAACGCGAGCCCGATCGCCGCCACGATGATCGCGATGCCGGTGTCGCGCCCCATCAGAGGGAACGCGGCGAGCGCGGCGAGCAGGACGAGGACGCGCAGGAAGCGCATGGCGGGCGGCGTCTCGCGTTTGGCGACGCCGAGCGGGCTGACCACGACGCGGCGCAGCCCGGCGACGGCGGACAGGCCGACCAGCAGGGGCACGGCGACGACGGTGGCGGCGAGCACGGGCGGGTCGGGCCACAGGTCTGCGGCGAACCAGGGGCCGCCGCTCATGCGGATGCGGGTCAGCAGCGGCAGGGCGAGGGCGTAGGCGACGGTGCCGGTGAGCACGCCGGCGAACGCGACGATGACGGCTTCGGCGACGGTCATGCCGACGACCTGGCCGGGGGTCGCGCCGACGAGCCGGAGGGCGGCGAGCCGCTGGTCGCGTCTGGCGACGGTGAGCCGGGCGGCGGCCCCGCCGAAGACGAGCAGCGGCACCGCCATGAGCACGCTGCCGATGAGCGCGAGGATGCGGTAGCCCTGGGAGTCCATGGACGGCTCCCCGGCGAGGTCGGCGACGCGTACGGGGGCGTCGTCGGCGCCGCGTGGCGCGGTCATGACGGGCGCGTCGGGGCGCTGGCCGACGACGGCGACCAGCTCTTCGGGGTGGACGAGGGCTTCCTCGCCGAGCACGCCGGTCATGGCGGGGAAGCGCCCGGCGAGCTGCGCGGCGGGCAGTTGCTTGGCCAGGGCGGCGAGCGCGGGCGAGAAGTACGCCTCGCCGGGCGCGGGGAAGCGCGGCATGCCGGGCGGGACGGGCAGGGAGCTGCCGAGGGCGGCGAGGTCGACGATGACGATCTGCCGGTCGCGTACGTAGTCGAGCCGGGTGCCTTCGACGGCGACGGCCCGCTGCCCCTGGGCGGCGGGGACCGGGTTGCGCCAGGCGCCGCGCTCGCCCCTGTCCTCGAAGGCGAAGTTGGCGGTGACGGCGAACAGCAGCAGCGCCGTGGAGACCGCCACGGCGCCGAGGGTGAGCCAGGTGCCGAGCAGGCCGCGGCGGCCGCCGCCTTTGAGCAGCCGCCAGGTGAGTTCGAGGTTCACGCCGGGACCCCGCCTGCGAGGAGCTTGCCGTCGCGGACCTCGACGGTGCGGTCGCACCAGGCGGCCACGTTGGGGTCGTGGGTGACGACGATCAGGGAGGCCCCGTTGGCGCGGGTCGCCTCGACGAGCAGGCGCATCGTGTCGTGGCCGGTGCTCTGGTCGAGCGCGCCGGTGGGCTCGTCGGCGAACACGACGGCGGGCTTGGTGACGAGGGCGCGGGCGATCGCCACGCGCTGGGCCTGGCCGCCGGACAGCTCGCCGGGCCGCCGCGTCTCCATGCCCTGGAGCCCGAGGGGCCCGAACCACTCGCGTGCCTGGCGGACGGCCTTTGCCCTGGCGACGCCGCCGAGCATGAGCGGGAGCGCGACGTTCTCCTCGGCGGGCAGCTCCGGCAGGAGCTGGCCGAACTGGAACACGAACCCGAACCGGGTGCGGCGCAGGGCGCTGCGCTCGCGCTCGCCCATGGCGTCGATGCGCTGCCCGAGCAGGTGCACCTCGCCGTCGTCCGGCTTCATGATCCCGGCCAGGCAGTGGAGCAGGGTGGACTTGCCGGAGCCGCTCGGCCCCATGATCGCCACCGCTTCGGCGGCCCGTACGGTGATGTCCACGCCACCGAGGGCGACTGTCTGCCCGAACCTCTTGGTCAGAGCCAATCCTGCAAGCACGTCGTTCATGCGGGCAAGCCTCCCGCCGGGGCGGGGTGCGGCGGATCGGCCTTGTGACCGGTTGCGCCTCGGCCGAACGGCTGATCCTAGAGTTGGGCCGTGACTATTCGGGTACTCATCGCCGACGACCAGCAGCTCGTGCGCACCGGCTTCCAGATGATCCTGGACGCCCAACCGGACATGGAGGTCGTCGCCGCGGTGGCCGACGGCGCCGACGCGGTCGCGGAGGCCAGGCGGCTCAGGCCGGACGTGTGCCTGCTCGACATCCGGATGCCGAGGCTCGACGGGCTGGAGGCGACCCGGGCGCTGGCCGGCCCGGGGGTGGAGAGCCCGCTGCGGGTGGTCATCGTCACCACGTTCGACCTGGACGAGTACGTGTACGGGGCGCTGCGGGCGGGGGCGACCGGGTTCCTGCTGAAGGACAGCGGGCCGACGCTGCTGGTGGAGGCGGTCAGGGCGGCGGCGAGCGGGGAGTCGCTGGTGTCGCCGTCGGTGACCGTGCGGCTGCTGCGGCATCTGGCGCAGCCGCAGCGCCGGGCCGCGCCGCTGCCCGAGCCGCTGACCGACCGGGAGCTCGACGTGGTGCGGCTGATCGCGCGGGGGCGGACCAACCAGGAGGTGGCCGCCGAGCTGTTCGTGTCGCTGTCGACGGTCAAGACGCATCTGGGCAGCATCTTCGCCAAACTCGGCGCTCGGAACCGGGTGGAAATCGCGGCTTGGGCGTGGGAATCGGGGGTCGTGAGCTGATTAACCGAGGTGCCCGCGGGATAGAAGTGAAGGCAGAACCTCAGCGCATGGCCCGGGGGGAGAACATCGTGCGCTTTGCCCAGGCACCGCCCGTCAAAGCGGCCAATGCCGTCTACCTCACGCTTGCCGCGCAGGTCGTCTCCTTGAGCGCTCTGGTCGTCTTCGAGCAGGTGCGCGGGCGCAGCCTCGCCGCCCAGCTCGCCGCGTACGGGGGCCGCCCGCAGGGGGCCGACGCCGAGGCCGTGGTCGGGGCGGTGACGGCGTTCGCGGTGCTGATGATGCTGGCCACGGGCGCGACCGTGGCGGCCGGGGCCGCCTACGTCACCTGGCTGGTGCGCGCCCGGCAGGTCAACGACCCGGCGGCGACGACCGGGCCGGTGGCCGCCGCGTGGCTGATCCCCGGCGTCAACCTGCTGGCCCCGGCGATGCTGGTGCACGAGGTGTGGCAGGGCGCCCGCCCGCCCGAGGGCGAGCGGTGGCGCTGGCTGGCGCTCGTGTCGGGCTGGTGGCTGAGCTGGCTGACGGCGCTGGCCCTGATCACGATCGTGCTGCCGCTGGACGCCGCCGAGGGCGACCTGACCGGCCTCGGCGTCCCGCAGCTCGCCTGCGCCGCGCTGGCCGCGCTGCTGTGCGCGGCCACCGTACGGCGGATCACCCGGGTCCAGCAGTCGGCCTGCGCGGAGCGTGAGGCTCCCGAGCCGGTGGCGGCGCTGGCGCCGTTCACGCCGCCGGGGCTCGGCAGCGCCACCTAGGAGCCTTCGGCGATCTTCTGCAGCTTGTCGAGGGTCGCGCGGGGGTCGCCGGTGGGGGCGAGGGCGTTGCCCAGGTCGGCCGCCATGGTGCCGCGCAGCTCGGCCCAGACCGGCTGCGACGTCGGGTCGAAGCGGGCCTTGGCCACCATGTCGACGTAGGGGCTGACCTTGGGGTCCTTCCGCATGGCCTCGGTGGCGGAGGCGGTGGTCGGCAGCAGGCCCTCGACCTTCAGATACTTGGTGTAGTTGTCGACCTGGTAGAAGTAGTCGAGGAACTCGCGGACGAGCTGCTGGTTGCCGTCCTTCTTGAAGGCCATCAGATAGTCCTGGATGCCGTGCGTGGCGGGCTCGGCGCCGTGGTTGGTGGGGTGCGTGGTGGCGCCGTAGTCGATCTTCGCCTGGTCGACCTGCTCCAGGAAGGCGCGGGTGCCGAAGGAGGCGTAGACCATGCCGACCTTGCCCTGGGCGAACAGCGGCCAGGTGCCGTCGGGCCGGTTGGTCTGGCCGGGGTTCGGCTGGGTGTAGCCCTCCTGCGCGAGCGACTTGAGGAACTGCAGCGCCTCGACGCTGCGCTCGCCGTTGACGGTCCACTTGCCGTCGGTGCGCCAGTCGCCGCCGTTGGCGCGCACCCAGGTGCCGAGCTCGTAGTCGCCGGCCTCGGCGCCGAGCGCCAGCGCGTAGGGCACGTAGCCGCCGGGCAGCGCCTTGATCGCCTTCGCGGCGGCGCGGAACTCGTCCCAGGTGGCCGGGGGCTTGTCGTAGCCGGCCTCCTTGAGGATCTTCTTGTTGTAGTACATGCCGTTGACGGTGGCGACGAACGGCAGTCCGTACTGGGCGCCGTCGTAGGAGGCGTTCTCGGCGAAGGACGGCAGGAAGTCCGACAGCACCTCCTTGGAGACGACCTCGTCGGCGCGGTAGAGCAGCCCGGCCTCGGCGTAGTCGGCGAAGACGTTGATGTTGAGCACGTCGGGGAACTGCTTGGTCTGCACCATGGTGTTGACCTGGCTCTGCAGGTTGCCCCAGTCGATGACCTGGAGGTCGACGTTCTTGCCGGGGTGCGCGGTCTCGAAGGACTTGATCAGCTCGTCCCAGTAGGGCCGGGTGCCCTCGGTGTACTGCGCGACGACCAGTTTGATCGACTGCTGGTCGCCGCCGCCACCGCCCGAGCCGCCGCCGCACGCCGCCGTCGTGAGGACGAGGCCGGCCAGCGCGGCCAGGGCGCCAAGTCGTGATCTTCTTCTGGTCATGTCACGCCAGTCCTTCTCTAGTCACTTGGTGCTGCCTGCGGTCAGGCCGCTCACCAGATGCTTCTCGATGAGCGCGAAGAGGATCACCGCGGGCACGATCGCCATGAGGGCCGCGGCGAACAGGTACTGATAGTTGGTCTCGTACAGGCCGATGAACTGCTGGACGCCGACGGTGAGCGGCACGCGGCCGGTGGCCGGGTCGTTGAAGAGGGTCAGCGCGATGACGAACTCGTTCCACACCTGGATGAACGTGAAGATCATCACGGTGACGAGGCCGGGGGCGGCCAGCGGGAGGATCATCCGCACCATGATCCGGAACCGGCCGAGGCCGTCCATCATCGCCGCCTCGTCGATCTCCACGGGGATCGAGCTGAAGTGCGCGTGCAGGATCCACACGGCGAAGGCCAGGTTGAAGGCGGAGTTGATGGCGATGATCACGCCGTAGCTGTTGATCCCGTCGACGAACAGCGCCTGCTGGTAGAGGCCGATGAGCAGCGCGACCGCGGGGAACATCTGCGTCACGAGGATCACGCCGAGGAACGCCGTACGCCCCCGGAACCTGGAGCGTGCCAGCACGTACGCGGCCGGCGCGGCGACCACGAGCACGAGCGCGGTGGAGACGAGTGCGACGGTCAGGCTGACGCGGAAGTAGTCGGCCAGCGGGATCTTGTTCCACACGTCGGCGTAGTTGGACCAGGCCCAGGTCCCGGGCAGGTAGTCGGCGGGGACGGCGAACAGCTCGGCGTCGGTCTTGAGCGAGCCCGACAGCATCGCGGCGTAGGGCGCGAGGAAGAACAGCGCCACGGCGAACCCCACGACCGGCAGGACGACGGGCCGCACGCGCCGCCAGGCCCGGCCCGCCCGGACCAGCGCGGGACTGCTCCGCCTGATCCGCACGGGACGCGCCACGGCGACGGCCGCCCCAGTGGACGCAGCTGTGGACGGAGCTGCGACCTTCGTGGAGCGCTCCTCGGTCGTCGCGGGGTTGCGGTGGGGCCGCAGCACCAGCACGAAGAGCAGGATGAGCAGCAGCAGGAAGACGACGTTGAGCACGCCGAGCGCCGCCGCCTCGCCGGAGTCGAGCTGGGCGGTGAACGCGATCTTGTACAGCCAGGTGACGGTGGTGTCGGCGTGGTTGCCCGACGTCTTGCCCATGATCACCCAGATCACGGTGAACGCGTTGAAGACGTGCAGCATGTTGAGGATCAGCGCGATCATCAGCGAGGGCCGCAGGATCGGCAGCGTCACCCGGCGCCAGGTCGCCCACGCCCCGGCCCCGTCGATCTTCGCGGCCTCCAGCACGTCGTGCGGCACCGTCTGCAGTCCCGACAGCAGCACGTACGTGGTGAACGGCATCGAGGTGATGATGCCGACCGCCATGACGGAGTAGAGGGCGGTGGCGGGGTCCTTGTACCAGTCGACCGGGGCGGAGATGATCGACAGGTCCATGAGCAGCCGGTTGAGCAGCCCGTTGCCGCCCTCGTAGATGAAGCGCCACACGGTCGCGGTCATCACCAGCGAGGTCGCCCAGGGCACCAGCAGCGCGAGCCGGACGAACCTGCGGCCGAAGAACTCCTTGGACAGGAACTGCGCCAGCCCGAGCGAGAGCAGCACGGTCAGGCCGACGACGATGACCAGCCACAGCAGCGTGTTGCCGACGACGGTGCCGAGCGCGTCCTCGGCCAGGAGCCTGGCGTAGTTGTCGAACCCGGCGAAGCCCCTGACCAGCCCGATCCGGCTGATGTCCAGGAAGGACATGTAGACCATGTAGAGGGCCGGGAAGAGGACGACGCACGCGATGAGGACCGTGCTCGGGGTGAGCCAGCGCCAGGGGACGGTGCGATGCCACAGGTCGGCCGTTCGCTGCATCAGGCCGGCGCCCTCGGTGCGGCTCCTCATCTCACAGGACCTTTCGTCGACAGTGGGCGCAATGGTGTTCCACCATTTTGAGCAATGTCAAGCGATTGGCCGCAAATTCAAGCATCTTCAAGCAACGCCGCGCATGTACCGCTCACTGTCGCGAATCGGGCGCCAGGCATCGAACATGCCTGGTCAGCCCGCTCGTCAGGTCGTCAGGCCGAACGTCTGCCGGTGCAGCCGCTCCAGGGCGATGACCACGGCGCCGCGCAGCACCGGGTCGCCCTCCACGGTGCCGGCGGCGACCTGGGTGGGCAGCGGGGTGGCCTCCCGGAGCCGCTCCTCGACCCGGGCGGCCAGCGCGGGCCCGCCCGCCCGGCCGATCTCGCCGGCCAGCACCACGAAGCCGGGGTCGAGGACGGCGCAGACGCCCTGGGCGGCGACCGTGACCCGCTCGGCCAGCTCGTCCAGGAACCGCGGGGCGGCCTGCCGCACGGCCTCGACCGCGTCGCCGGCGGGCAGCCCGTGCCGCGCGGCCAGCGCACGGACGGCAGGCCCGTCGACGAGCTGGTTCAGCCTGCCGCCGCCGACGCCGGTCGGGGCGTAGGCGAGCTCGCCCGCCCCGCCGGACCTGCCCCGGTGCAGGCGGCCGTCCAGGATCACCGCCCCGCCCAGCCCCTCTCCGAGCGACAGCAGCGCGAACGTGTCGTGCCCGCGGGCCGCGCCCAGCCGGTGCTCGGCCAGGCCGACCAGGTTGACCTCGTTCTCCACCAGGACGGGCACGCCGAGCCGGGCACGCAGGCCGGGCAGCAGATTGGAGTGCCAGGTGGGCAGCGCCTGGATGTAGGCGACGTCGCCGCTGACCGGGTCCACCACGCCGAGCGTGCCGATGACGACGCCGTCGAGGCCGCCGATCCGGGCGTCGGCCAGCGCCGCCGTGATGGCGTCGTAGACGAGCCTGTCGGGCTCGGCGGCCGGGTCCTGGGGCAGCTCGGCGGTGCCGAGCTGGTGTCCGGTGACGTCGTTGACCGAGACGAGGATGCGGTCGGGGCGCACCTCCACGCCCGCCACGTGCGCCCGGTCGGCGACCACGCCGTAGAGCAGCGCGTTGGGGCCGCGCCTGCGGGTCTGCGCCTGACCGGCCTGGGAGATCAGGCCCGACTCCACCATGCGGTCGACCAGCTCGGCGACCGTCGCCCTGGACAGGCCCGTGCGCTGCTGCAGCTCCGCCCGGGACAGCGGGCCGTGGGACAGCAGCACCTCGTACGCCATCCGGTCGTTGATCAGTCGCGCGGTGTGCGGAGAGGCGGTGTGCATGGCGACTGTGTATCACACGGCCTCTTTCTTTCTGGATCCCATCCTGTTAATTTGCCGGGTATGCCCCTGTCGCTGTTCTTCTTCCTGGACGGCGTCGTCTTCGCCACCTGGGTGGTGCGCATCCCCTCCATCAAGGACCACCTGGGCGTCACCACCGGCGGCCTCGGCGTCGCGCTCATGTGCATGTCCATCGGCACCGGCCTGGCCATGACCGTGAGCGGGCGGCTGTGCGCGCGGTTCGGCACCCGGCCGGTCGTCCTGGCCGCGATCACCATGCTCAGCCTGGCCGTGCCGCTGATCGCGCTGCCCGGCACGATCGTGGCGCTGTGCGTGACGCTCGCGGGCACCGGGCTCTGCTACGGGGTGCTCAACATCGGGCTGAACAGCGCCGCCGTCGAGGCCGAACAGGCCACGGAACGGCCGGTCATGTCGATGCTGCACGGGCTGTGGAGCGCGGGCGGCCTCGCGGGGGCGCTGCTCGGCGGCCTGCTGGCCACCCTGCTCACCACCCTGCAGCACTTCCTGCTGGTGTCGGCCCTCGTCCTCACCTGCACCGCCGTGCTCGCCCGGCCGCTGCTGCGCGGGCGGCTGCCCGCCGTGCGGCCCGTGCGGCCCGCGCGGGGCGGGCGCGGCGGGTTCGGCCTGGCCCTGGCCCTGTGCGGGGCGCTGGCCGGGTGCGCGGCCTTCGGCGAGGGCGCCGTGGCCGACTGGAGCGTGCTCCACCTGCGCGACGACCTGCACGCGGAGGCGAGCCTGGCGGCCTTCGGCTTCTCGGCCTACTCCGTGGCGATCGCGTTCGCCCGGCTGACGGGCAGCCACCTGGTGCGCCGGCACGGCCCGACGGCCGTGCTCGTCACCGGCGCGCTGCTGGCGCTGGGCGGCATCCTCGCCGCCTCCTGGACGGGCTCGGTCGCGGTGGCGTTCGCCGGGTTCGTCGCGGTCGGGCTCGGGCTGGCGAACGTGTTCCCGCTGGCCATCGCGCAGGCCGGGGCGCTCGGCGGGCCCTCGGGCGTGAGCCTGGCCTCCACCATCGGGCACACGGGGATGCTCGGCGGGCCGCCGCTGATCGGCTTCCTCGCCGAGCAGATCGGGCTGGCGGGCGCGCTCAGCGCCGTCGCCGTCACCTCGGGCGCCATCGTGCCCCTCGCTCTCTATTTCCGCACCGGAAGCTCACGAAAGGCACTGACATGACCGATCCGTACCGGACGTTGCTGCCCGCTCCCCGTCGTGCGGCCGGCTCCGGGGGCACGTTCGCCCTCGGCGCCGTGCACGGCGAGCCCGCTTTGGTCGAGGCGGTCCAGTCGCTGCTCGGGCCGCTGCCCGTGGCCGCCGGGCCCGAGGGCGCGCTGTCCGTGCGCCTGGAGGCGGGCCGGCCCGAGTCCTACCGGCTGCGCGTCTCGGCCGGCGGCGCCGAGATCGTGGCCGCGGACCTCGCCGGGGTACGGCACGCCGTGCAGACGCTCAGGCAGTTGCGCGGCCCTGACGCGTACCGGGTCGCCGGGCGGGCGGGCGGCGTGGTGCCGTGCGGCGAGGTCGAGGACGAGCCCGCGCTGGGCTGGCGCGGCGGCATGCTGGACGTCGCCCGGCATTTCATGACCAAGCACACGTTGCTGCGCTATGTCGACCTGCTGGCCATGCACCGGATGAACCGCCTCCACCTGCACCTGACCGACGACCAGGGCTGGCGCATCGAGAGCAGGAAATATCCGGAGATCAACAGGCTGGCCACACACCGCCCCGAGACCATGTCCGGCCACCACCACGGGCCGACGACCTTCGACGGCACCCCGCACGGCGGCTACTACACCCTCGACGACCTGGCCGAGGTGGCCGCCTACGCCGCCGAGCGCGGGATCGTCGTCGTCCCCGAGATTGACCTGCCCGGCCACGCCTCCGCGCTGCTGACCGCCTTCCCCGAGCTGGGCACCGGCACCCGCGAGGTGCTGCGCGGCTGGGGCATCTCGGCCGGGGTCCTCAAGCCGGTCCCCGCCGCGGTCAAGCTGGTGTGCGAGCTCCTCGACGAGCTGCTCACCGCCATCGACACCCCGTACGTGCACCTGGGCGGCGACGAGTGCGTCACCTCCGACTGGCCGGGCGACCCGGAGGTGGCCGCGCACATGGCGGCGATCGGCGCCAGGACGCCGGGCGACCTGCACGGCTGGTTCCTGCGCGAGGTCGGCGCCTACCTGGCCGGGCGCGGCAAGCGCATGGTGGTGTGGGACGAGGCGTTCCAGACGGGCGGCGTGCTGCCCGACACGATCGTGATGTGCTGGCGCGGCGACGCCATCTCCCGGGAGGCCGCCGCCGCCGGGCACGACGTGGTCCGCGCGTCCACGTACCCGACCTACCTCGACTACGACCAGTCCGACCGGCCCGACGAGCCGCTGGCCATCGGCGGGCCGATCACGCTGGAGGACGCGGCGGCGTTCGCGCCGCTGCCCGCGTCGTGGACGGACGAGGAGCGGGCCAGGGTGCTCGGCGGGCAGTTCCAGGCGTGGAGCGAGTACATCCCGCACGAGCGGCACCTGGACTACATGGTGTTCCCCCGGGCCTGCGCCATCGCCGAAGCGGTCTGGTCGGGCGCGCCGGTCGGCTACGCGTCGCTGGTCGAGCGGCTGAGCGGGGGGCATCTGGCCCGGCTGGACGCGGCGGGCTGCGAGTACCGGCCGCTGGAGGGGCCGCGACCCTGGCAGATGGGCGGCACCGGGGCGCGTGCCCACTCCTCGGAGGTGCGCACCACCCGGGAGCACTGGCAGGAGTGGGCCGCCCGGCTGCCCGACTCCGGCGTGGTCGCGGAGCCCACCGCCCACAGCGCCTGAGCACCGCACCCGCCTGAGCACCACCCGCGCTTGAACGCGACGCCGCCCACCCCGGAGGAGACCGGGGTGGGCGGCGGGGGCGCGGCTATCGGAGCCAGGGAGTGCGGCGCACGACCGGCAGCCCGCCCAGGCCGAACGTGGTCCCGGCGTCGGCCAGCGCCAGCCCGGCCAGCACGACGGCGTAGATCAGGTGGTCGTCCAGGAACGGGTTGGTGGCCAGCGGCAGCGCCGCCGCCCACATCAGCACGAGCAGCAGGCCGCCGGTGACCGCGGCGACCCGCAGCCCGACGCCCAGCACGAGCGCGCCGCCGATCCCGAGCAGACCGGCCATGAACAGCCAGTCGACCCACGCCTGACCGGCAAGGCCGGCGAAGAAGCCGCCGAGCGCGTTCTCCCCGGCCCCCTTCAGGAACCCGGTCGTCGGGCTCCCTCCCGCGATCCACGCCTTGTCCGCCGGGGTGGCGAGCCCCCAGCCGAACGTCTTGTCCAGGAAGGCCCAGAGGAAGATCCAGCCGAGCGCGATCCGGGCGGCCGCCCAGACGTGGTCGGCCGGGCGGCGGGCGCCGGCGGTGACGGTGTGACGCCTGACGGGCTGCTGCACATGGACGGCCATGACGGGCACCTCTCTGCGTGGATCGCTGTCGTCACGTCCCATCACATCGGCTCCGGCCCGCGCCCGGCAGTGCCGCAAGGCCCGCCGTCGAAGGACTTCGGTCCCTGTTGGACCTCGGTCCCCGTTCACGCCGCCGTGGGCCCGGAGCTGCCCGGGCTGGTGTGCCAGAGGCGACGCGGCGGCTCGGTGATCGCCGGGCCGAGGTCGGAGTAGGGCGACAGCCTGAACCCGTTGGCGTACTCGATCGCCCGCCCGCCGACGCCGCCCCGCTCCTCCGGGGTCTCGGCGATGACCGCCCGGACCGCGTCGAGCCCGCGCGAGCGCCAGACGGCGTCGAGGTCCACCAGGTTCCAGCAGTCGACCGCGCGCATGGAGACGGCCCGGGCGCCGGTGCGCCTGACCACCCCCCGCACGACCATGAGCCACGACCCGAACACCGTCGAGGCGCACCTGCCCTGCACCGACTCGAAGAAGGTCAGGTCGACCGGCCCCGTCGAGTCGTCCAGCGTGACGAAGACGATGCGCTGGCCGGAGCGGATGGCGGGCGTCTGGGTGGCGACCTTGACCCCCGCCACCAGCACCTCGGCGCCGTTGCGCAGCGTGAGCAGGTCCTTGGCGCGCACCACGCCGAGGCCGTCGAGCAGCTCGTCGTGGAAGCTGATGACGTGGCGGCTGACGTCCATGCCGAGGATCTCCAGCTCGGCCTCGACCATCTCCGTCTCGGTCATCTCGGGCAGTTCGCCGGGCGGGATGTGCTCGGCGAACCCGAGCGGGAGCTGCACGGCGGCCAGGTGGCGTTCGGGGGCGGCCTGGCGGGGCGTGTAGCGCTTGGTGGCGCGCGGCCCGGACCGCACGCCGTGGGCCGAGGTCCGCTCCAGCACGCCGACCTGGGCGATCAGGTCGCGCCTGGTGAGCTCGCCGGGCTTCCAGCGGGGGCCGCCGGGGCGCAGGCCGTGCAGCGCGTCCAGGCCGCCGACCTGGACGATCCGCTCCAGCGTCGGCCTGGACGGGCGGGCCCGGTCCCAGAAGTCGGCGAGCGAGGTGTACGGCTGGCCCTCGACCATGCGCGCCACCTCGGCCTCACTCACCCCCTTGACCGCCGAGAACGGCACGCGCAGCGCGTAGCCCTTGCCGATCTCCTCGATCCTGAAGTCGCGCCGCCGCCGGGGCGGCTCGTCGCTCCCGGCCAGGTCGGCGGGGTCGACGCGGAGCTGGAGTCGTTCGACCCGCCAGTCCTTGGCCGACTTGTTCACGTCCAGCGGCAGGATCCGCACCCCGCACTGGCGCGCCTCGTCGATGAGGACGCGCGGCGGGTACATGCCGGGGTCGTGCGTCAGCACCCCGGCGAAGAACGCGGCGGCGTGGTGCCGTTTGAGCCAGGCCGACTGGTAGGTGGGCAGCGCGAACGCCGCCGCGTGCGCCTTGCAGAACCCGAACCCGCCGAACGCGTCGAGCACCTTCCAGGCGCGTTCCACGGCGCCGTCGTCGAACCCGTTCGCCTTGGCCAGCGGCACGAAGTGGCGGCGCACCCGGTCGCGGCCCTCGGGCGTGCCGAGCGTGCGCCGCAGCGCCTCGGCGTAGGACAGGTCCCTGCCCGTCATCACCTGGATGATCTTCAGCACCTGCTCGTGGAAGACCACCACGCCGTGCGTCTCCTTCAGCGCCTCGCGCAGCTTCTCGTGCGGATAGTACGGTCTGCGCCATCCGTGCCTGGCCTCCAGGTACGGGGTGACCATGTCGGAGTTGACCGGTCCCGGCCTGAACAGGGAGATGTCCACGATCAGGTCGTGCATCCTGCGCGGCTCCAGCTTGGCGACCAGCTCGCGCTGTCCCGGCGACTCGATCTGGAAGCAGCCGAGGGTCCGGCCCGCGCAGATCATGTCGTACGTCTCCTGGTCGTCGTGCGGGACGTACTGGACGCCGGGCTCGTCGCCGCTCTGCGTGTCGAGCTCGACGACGACGTCGTCCACCCGCTTGATCTCGCCGAGCGCGTACGCGAGCGCCGACTGCATCCGCACGCCGAGCACGTCGAGCTTGAGCAGCCCGGCCTCCTCCACGTCGTCCTTGTCGAACTGCGACATGGGGAACTCCAGCAGGCTGCGCTCCACGGGCGTGCGGTCGCGCAGGCCGGAGTTGCCGACGAGCACCCCGCACGGGTGCAGCGCGATGTGCCGGGGCAGCCCGTCGAGCTTCTCGGCCAGCCGGAACACCCGGTCCAGGCCGGCCTCGCCGAGGCGGCTGTCGCGCAGCTCCGGCAGGTCGCGCAGGGAGGCGGTGATCTGCATGGCCCTGATGTGCGGGAACGCCTTGGCGATGGCGTCGATCTCGTGCGGCGGCAGCCCCATGGCCCCGGCCACGTCGCGGATCGCGCTGCGCGCCCGGTAGGTCTCCATCATGGACACGCAGGCCACCCGCGACTCGCCGTAGCGGTCGAAGATCGCCTTGTAGCAGTCGAGGCGGCGGGCGGACTCGACGTCCACGTCGATGTCGGGCAGCCCGACGCGGCCCTCCGACAGGAAGCGCTCCATGAGCAGGCCGTGGTCGAGCGGGTTCACCTCGCCGATGCCGATGAGGTAGTTGACCAGGCTGCCGGCGCCGGAGCCGCGGATGGCGCAGCGCACGCCCATCTCGCGGATCATGTCGGTGATGCCGGCGACCGCGATGAAGTAACCGGACAGGCGCTTCTTCTCGATGATGTGCAGCTCGGCCGCCAGCCGCTCCCGCGCCTCCCTCGACCTGTCCAGCCCGCGATCGGCCAGCCCGTCCTCCACCCGGTGGCGCAGCAGCGGCACCGGGTCGCGGCCGATCTCCGGCAGGTGCAGGTCCGGCGGGCTCTTGCGGAGCGCGAGCAGCTCGGCCGCCTCCATCGCGCACGCCTCGGCGACCTGCCGGGTGGCGCGCAGCAGCCGGGTGACGCGGTCCTGGTCGCCGCCGCAGATCTTGGCGGCCACCTGCAGCATCTCCTTGCCGCTCTTGAGATAGGCGTGCGAGGTGGTGCGTTCCAGGTGGCGCGGGTGCAGCGGGACGAGCTGGCGGGCCGCGTCGAGCACGTCGCCCACCTGGTGGTCGGCCGGGTCCAGGTAGCGCGCCGCGTTGCTCAGCACCGCGGGCACCCCGGCCGACTCGGCCAGCGCGAGCATCCGCAGCGCCGTCGTGGCGTCGCCGAACCCGTACTGGT
Source organism: Nonomuraea sp. ATR24 (assembly GCF_041950485.1). Taxonomy (NCBI): domain Bacteria; kingdom Bacillati; phylum Actinomycetota; class Actinomycetes; order Streptosporangiales; family Streptosporangiaceae; genus Nonomuraea; species Nonomuraea sp. ATR24. The sequence goes on along the minus strand of NZ_JBGNUU010000020.1, from coordinate 28,898 downwards.
CGACCACCTCGACCACCACGCCGGGCAGCGCGTCGCGCCAGAGCGCGAGCAGCGCGCGGGCGCGGTCGTCGCGCCGCTCGGCCACCGCCCGGCCCACGTCGGAGCGCGGCCCGAGCAGCACCACCAGCCCGCCGTCGGCGCCGTCGTGCTCGCCGATCAGCTCCCGGCTCACCCGGGGGTCGCCGCGCTCGCCCGTGTAATGGGCGGCCGTGACCAGCCGCGCCAGCCGCGACCAGCCGTGCGAGCGCGCCAGCACGGTCACCCGGTCCTGCGCCCCCGGGCCGGTCCGCGGCCGCCGCTCCCCCGTCGGGGCGAGCGCCAGGTTCGCCCCGAAGACCGGGGAGATCCCGGCGTCCGCGCACGCCTGCGCGTGCTTGACCGCCCCGTACAGCCCGTCGCGGTCGGTCAGCGCGAGGATGTCCATCCCGTGCTCGGCGGCCCGCGCCACCAGCGCCTTCGGGAACGCGGTGCCGTAGCGCATCGAGTACGCGGAGCTCACGTTGAGGTGCGGGAACGGCGCCATCAGTCCCACGCCCGCAGCAGCAGCCAGCCGTTGCTAGCGGTGTCGAACCTCAGCTCGTACGAGCCGACCTCGCGGCCGGGGCTGGCCTCGACCCGCCAGAACCGGCGCTCGCCGGGGTCGCCCTCGCCGGTCTTCCACCACTCGCGCGCCACGACCCAGTGGTCGAGCACGCGCCTGACGAGATAGAGACGATCGCGCCAGACGAACTGGGTCGGCTCCCCGTCCCGGGTCCACACCTCTATCGGATCGCCATAGAGTCTGCTCAAGACGCTTCTCCCCGCGGCTCTCGTTCTTCCTGCTGAGCCACCCGGGGGAAGGCGGGCGCTTACGAATCGAACATATGTTCTCACGCCCCCTCAACGCAAGTCGCGGCGGCGTTCTCCCCCGCGCGGGGGACTCGCCTGGCCCCGGGCGGGGATCCGCGGGCCGCGCCGCCGCAGCAGGATCGGCGTCATGGACAGCACACGACCCGACCGGCTCACCGCGTTCGCGCTGGCGCTGGCGCTCCTGTACGGGGCGCTGCGCACGTACTGGCAGCTGGGGCACATGCCGGAGCGGCTCTCGCCGGTCGGACCCGACCTGGTGGTGTTCACCGGGTGGTGGGCCGTCGCGCTGTGCGCGGCGGCGGCGCTGCTCCTGGCCGCCATGCTCGCGGCCGACCCGCCGAGGCCGGTGCGGGCGGCGCTGCCGGTGGCGTCGTGGGCCGTGGGGGCCGCGCTGATCGTGGCGGGGGCGCTGCTGCTGCTCGACGTCGTCGGCGGCGTCCTGCCCGGCCTCGGGATCTCCTTCCACCCGCTGGGCGCGCTGAGCAAGGCCGCCTGCGTGACCACGGGGGCGCTGCTGCTGCGGGCCGCGTTCCGCTACCGGCGGCGGACCGGCCGGCACGCCCTGCCCTCGCTGGCCTCGACGCCCTGGTGGGCCTACGCGGCCGCCTACACCGCCGTGGCCGGCTGCGCGATCAGGGTCGCGGCGCAGGCCGTCGTGGGGTTCGGGGAGACGCCTCTTGAGGACGGCTGGATGATGCCGGTGTTCGAGGCCGGCTTCCTGCTGGGCGGAACGCTGCTGCCGCTGGCGCTGGTGCACCGGTGGGGGCGGATCTGGCCGCGCTGGGTCCCCGGGCTGGCCGGGCGGCGGGTGCCCAGGCCGCTGGTGCTGTGGCCGGGCGCGGGCGTGTCGGCCGGGCTGGTGGCCTACTTCGGCGCGGGGCTCGGGCAGATGGTGTCCGAGCGGCTGAACGGGCGCAACCCCTTCCCGCCTCAGGACGGGCTCGCGCTGCCCGAGGCGTTCTTCTGGGTGTCGGTCCCCGCGTACCTGGTGTGGGGCGCCGGGATGGCGGTGGCGGCGATCTCGTACGCGCTCCGTACCCGCGACACTGCGCGTGAGGGGCACCTGTCGGTAAGCTGACCCGCCGTGAGCGGTGATTCCTCCCACATCGGGCGCTACAGACTGCTGAACGTGCTGGGCAGGGGTGGGATGGGCACGGTCCATCTCGCCGAGGACCCCTCCGGGCAACAGGTCGCCATCAAGGTGATCAACCCGGAATTCAGCCAGCACGAGCAGTTCCGCATGCGCTTCCGCAGGGAGGCGGACGCGGCGCAGCGGGTGCGCCGCTTCTGCACCGCGGCGGTGCTGGAGGCGGCGCTCGACGGCGGCCAGCTCTACGTCGTCACCGAGTACGTGCCCGGCCCCAACCTGGAGCAGGCCGTCCAGCAGTCCGGCCCGCTGCGCGGCTCCAGCCTCGACGCGCTGGCCGTCAGCGTCGCCACCGCGCTCACCGCCATCCACGCGGCCGGGGTGGTGCACCGCGACCTCAAGCCGTCCAACGTGCTGCTCTCCCCCGTCGGCCCGCGCGTGATCGACTTCGGCATCGCGCGGGCGCTCGACACCCTCGGCGGCGTCACCGGCACCGGCGAGCTGATCGGCACCCCCCGCTACATGGCGCCCGAGGTCCTGCGCGGCGACCCCGTCTCGCCGGCGTGCGACGTGTTCTCCTGGGGCTGCCTGATCGCGTACGCGGCGAGCGGCCGCTCACCGTTCGGCGGCGAGACGCTGCCGGCCATCGTCTACCAGGTGCTCAACACCGAGCCGAACCTCGACGACGTCGAGCCCGGCCTGCGCGAGCTCGTGCGGGCCGCCCTGCACAAGGACCCCGCCCAGCGGCCTACCGCCCAGCAGCTCCTCGACCACCTCGTCGGCCGGGCCGCCGGGCCCGAGCAGGTGGCCCAGACCGTCCAGGTCGCCTGGCAGCGCGCCACCACGCCGCTGACCGCCGCCGGCGGCCCCCCGCCGGGCCCGCCGCGGCGGGGCCGCCTCTACGCCGGGATCGCGGCGGCCGTGGCCGTCGCCGCCGGGCTCGGGATCGCCGGCTGGGTCGCCCTCTCCTCCGGCGGGCCGCCCGAGCTGGGCGTCCTGCACCGCGAGGACTTCACGCAGACCTCCGGCGGCTGGTCCGGCACCTACGACGCCGAGGACGAGGCCAGCTTCGGCTACCGCACCGACGGCACTTATGGGCTCGACGTCGAGCAGGGCGACGAGGAGAACTGGGCCGAGGCCGCCGTCCCCTTCCTGACCGAGACGCCCACCGCCGCCCCCGAGCCGTCCGCCACGCCCACCCCGATGCTGCCCGAGACCGTCCTCGTGGCCGTCAGCGCCGAGGTCGAGCACATCACCGGGAGCGGCGTCTACGGCGTCTACTGCCACGCGGCCGAGGACGGCACCTACTACGAGTTCGGCCTCGACACCGCCGGCACCGCCCGGATCAGGCGCATCTGGGACGGCTCCGGCGGCACCCTCGCCCAGGGCGAGGCCGGCAAGCCGGAGGGCAAGGTCCGCATCGAGGCCGCCTGCGAGCAGACGGGCAAGACGGTGCGGCTGTCCATGTGGGTGAACGGCGACCGCGTCGTGCAGGCCGACGACCCCAACGGCATCGCCAACGGCCCGGTCGGGCTGTTCGCCCGCGTCCCCAAGGACGGCGAGTCCCTGCTGAAGACCACCTGGGACGACTTCGAGCTGCGGGGCGCCCGGCAGCAGCCGTGACCCGCGCTCAGAGCACCCCCGCGCGGGCCGCCGCCAGGGCGGCGTCGGCGGCGCGGTCGGCGTCGTCCCGCGTCACCGGCTCGTGGGCGACGAACAGCCGGTAGTAGATCGGCGCGACCGCCACTCTGATCACCTCGCGCACGTCCACCGTGTCCGGCAGCTCGCCGCGCTCGACCGCCCGCCGCACCACCTGGGACGACTGCTCGTGGCGCGACTCGAAGAAGTCGTGCAGGGCGCGGGCCGCCTCGGGACTCTGCATGGCCGCCGCCACGAACGCCGACGACACCGGCCCCAGCTCCGGGTCGTCGAACCCGCTCTGCACCAGCCTGGCGACGCCGCGCAGGTCGCCCTCGACGCTGCCGGTGTCGGGAATGGGCCACGGCTCGGTGCGGGCCAGCTCCAGCGCGTCGGAGACCAGCCCTTCGACGCTGCCCCAGCGCCGGTAGACGGTGGTCTTGTGCACGCCCGAGCGCTCGGCGACGTTCTCCACGGTGAGACCGCGGAAGCCGTGCTCGGCGAGCTCGGCGAGGGTGGCCTGGCGCACGGCGTCGCGCACCCTGGCGCTCCGCCCTCCCGGACGTTTGCTCGTCTCCAAAGACTACTCCAGTTGCGTTTGTCGGGCAGGCTGTGGCAAGCTAAAGCTACCTCAGTTGCGATTGGAGCTCCATCCTGACCATCCTCCGAGACGTTTCCAAGACGTACGGCCTGCACCGGGTGCTGGCCGGCGTGTCGATGGCCGTGCGGCCGGGCGAGCGCCTGGGCATCGTCGGCGAGAACGGATCCGGCAAGTCCACGCTGCTCCGCCTCCTGGCGGGGGTCGAGCGGCCCGACGAGGGCGAGGCCGTCCCGCCCGCCGACGCGGGCTACCTCGGCCAGACGCTCGACCTGCCGCCCGACCACACGGTGCGGCAGGCGATCGACGCCGCCCTGGCCGGCCTGCGGGCCATCGAGCGCCGGATGCGCGAGCTGGAGTCCGACCTCACCCCCGACCGGATGGAGGAGTACGGGGAGCTCGCGACCGCGTTCGAGACCCGGGGCGGCTACGAGGCCGACGCCCGGGTGGACAAGTCGCTGCACGGGCTCGGCCTGACCCATGTCGGGCGCGACCGGGTGCTGTCCAGCCTGTCCGGCGGGGAGCAGGCCCGGCTCGGCCTGGCCTGCCTGCTGGCCGCCTCCCCCGAGGCGCTGCTGCTCGACGAGCCGACCAACCACCTCGACGAGTCGGCGCTGACCTGGCTCGAAGAGCGGCTGCGCGACCACCGCGGCACCGTCGTCGCCGTCTCGCACGACCGGGCCTTCCTCGACCGGGTGGCGACCTCGGTGCTGGAGGTCGAGTCGGGCGGCGTGACGCGCTTCGGCGGCGGCTACTCGGGGTTCCTGGAGGCCAAGGCCGCCGCCCGCGCCCGGCAGGAGCAGGCCCACGCGGCCTGGCGTGACGAGGTCCGCCAGGTGCGCGAGCACGCCGCCACCACCGCCCACCGCGTCGCCGCCGGGCGGGCGATGCGCGACAACAACAAGATGGCCTACGACCGCAACGCCGGCCGCGTGCAGAGCTCGATCGCCAGCCGCGTCCGCAACGCGCAGGAGCGCCTGCGCAGGCTGGAGGCCGACCCGGTGCCGCCGCCGCCCCGGCCGCTCCGCTTCCGCGGCTCCTTCGCCCAGTCCCCCCGCTCCGGCCAGGCGCCGGAGGAGGTCGGGCGCGTGCTCGCCGAGGTGCGCGACGTACGGGTGGGCGACCGTCTGGTCGTCGAGCGGTTCAGCGTCGCGGCCGGTGACCGGGTGCTGATCCGCGGGGCCAACGGCGCGGGCAAGTCCACGCTGCTCCACGCCGTCGCCGAGCAGGCGCGCGGGTCCGTCGGCCTGCTCCCGCAGGAGGTCGCCTACGATCCGGCGCTGCCAGTGCTGGACGCCTACGGGCACGGCCCCCGCCACGAGCGCCGGGCGGCGCTGCTGGCCACCGGGCTGTTCCGGCCCGAGACGCTCGACCTGCGGGTGGGGGCGCTGTCCGTCGGGCAGCGGCGCCGGCTCGCGCTGGCCACGCTGCTGGCCGGCGAGCACGACCTGCTGCTGCTCGACGAGCCCACCAACCACCTGTCGCTGACGCTGGTGGAAGAGCTGGAGCAGGCACTCGACCACTACCGGGGCGCGCTCGTCGTCGTGTCCCACGACCGCACGCTGTGCCGCCGCTGGCGGGGCGCCACGCTGGAGATATCGGGGGAACTCGCATGCACGTAACCAAGATCACCGCAGGTGCCCCCTACGGCATCGCGACCGGGGCCGACGGCGCGCTGTGGTTCACGCTCGTCCACGAGGGCCGCATCGGCAGGCTGCTCCCCGGCGGTGAGCCGGTGATCCACCAGCTCACCCCGGCCGACGGCGGGCCCACCGTCATCACGCCCGGGCCGGGCGGGGAGGCGATGTGGTTCACCGAGTTCCAGGGCGGCCGCGTCGGGCGGATCTCCCCGACCGGCGAGGTCACCTCGTACGAGGCCGACTCGCCCTACGGCATCGTGGCCGGACCCGACGGGGCCATGTGGTTCACCTCGATGCGCTCCGACACGATCGGCCGGATCGCGCCCACCGGCGAGATCACCGAGTTCCCGATCCCGGTGCCGGGAGGCATGCCCTCGGGCATCGCCGCCGGTGCCGACGGCGCGCTCTGGTTCACCCTCAACCAGGGCAACGCCGTCGGCCGGATCACCACCGGGGGCGAGGTGACCGTCCACCCCCTGCCCACGGAGGGCGCCGCCCCGGTCCACATCACCCCCGGCCCCGACGGGGCGCTCTGGTTCGCCGAGATCGGCGCCGGCCAGATCGGGCGCATCGACGTCACAGGCAAGATCGACGAGTTCCCGCTCCCCGACCGCGCCTCCCGCCCGCACGCCATCGTCACCGGTCCCGACGGGGCGCTCTGGTTCACCCTCTGGGCGACCGGCCGCCTGGGCCGCATCACCACCACCGGGGCGGTGGACGAGCACCTCCTCCCCGCCACCCCCGACACCCCCGCCGAGCCGCACGGCCTCACCCTGGGGCCCGACGGCGCCATCTGGACGGCCCTCGAATCCGGCGCCCTCGCCCGCATGGAACCTCCGGCCTGACGACCCCCGGGGCACCGGTGCGCCGGGGGCACCGGGTGTGCGGGTACGGCGTGTGCGCAACCGGCACCCGCCGTACCGGCCGTCCCATGACCGGCGCACGCGAGGTCCCGTCCTCCGCGACCGAGCTCCCGCTCTCCGATCCGGCCGCTCCGAGCTTGCGGGAGGCGTACTGCATCACGCTGGCCGCACCAGCGAAAGCCGAGATGGTGGATCTTCAGTGATGAGCCGGCCGGACCTCGGTCAGTCGAGGCCTTCGATGATGCGGAAGTCGCGCTCGAAGCCGTCGGGGAGTTCGGCCAGCGCCTTCTGGTAGACCGCGCTCGCGCGTGCGGCGACCGCCTGTTCGAAGCTGTCGAACTCGATCAGGACGACGCGCTCGGCGATTCCAGCTCCGTATGCGTCGACTGGGCGCAGGGGTTGGGCAGGTTCTGGGGGCGGATTCGCTGGAGGGGTGGGGCGGTGCGGGGGGAAGGGCGTGGGCGGGGTTGACTAGGGGCATGCGTGCCATCGTGATCGCCGCCCAGGGCGGCCCAGAGGTTCTCGAGTACGTCGAGCGTCCGGATCCGGAGCCCGGTGCGGGGGAGGTGGTGGTGGATGTCGCCGCGAGCGGCGTGAACTTCATCGACATCTACCACCGCTCCGGCCTGTACCCGCTTCAGCTGCCCAGCGGGATCGGGTCGGAGGGCGCAGGGGTGGTGTCGGCCGTCGGGTCCGGGGTGGACGGGGTGGCCGTGGGCGACACCGTGGCGTGGGCCGGGGTGATGGGGTCCTACGCGGAGAAGGCCGTGGTCGCGGCGGACCGGGTGGTGCCGGTGCCGGACGGGGTGCCGGCCGAGCTGGCGGCGGCCGTGATGCTCCAGGGCATGACGGCTCATTACCTGACGCACTCGACGCACGAGGTGAAGCCGGGCGACACGATGCTGGTGCACGCGGCGGCCGGCGGGGTGGGGCTGCTGCTGACGCAGCTGGCGAAGCTGCGGGGGGCGCGGGTGCTGGCGACGGCGTCGACGGAGGCGAAGGCGAAGCTGGCCCGCGAGGCGGGGGCGGACGAGGTCCGGCAGTACGACGACTTCGCGCAGGCGTGGCGCGGCGAGGTCGACGTGGTCTACGACGGGGTGGGCGCCGCGACGTTCGACGCGGGGCTGGAGGTGCTGCGGAGGCGCGGGCTGATGGTGCTGTACGGGGCGGCGAGCGGGCCGGTGCCGCCGGTGGATCCGCAGCGGCTCAACCGGGCGGGTTCGGTGTTCCTGACGCGGCCGACGATGGTGGATTACGTGGCGGAGCGGGAGGAGCTGCTGTGGCGGGCGCGTGACCTGTTCGGCTGGATCGCCTCGGGCGAGCTGAAGGTGACGGTGTCGGGGCGTTATCCGCTGGCGGAGGCGGGGCGGGCGCAGGAGGATCTGGCGGCCCGCCGCACCACGGGGAAGCTGCTCCTCATCCCCTGACGCGACCGGCCCTCGCCCTCATCTCTTCAGGGGGAGTCTCCCCACACGAAATCCCTTACTGTGACCCGCATGGACATAGCGGGATTCGCCTTAGTTGTCGCGCTGTTGACCGTCACGCCGGGGCTGGACACGGCGCTCATCCTGCGGACGTCGCTGCTGGCCGGGCGGCGTCCGGCGTGGGGGGTGGCGCTGGGAGTCCAGCTCGGGGTGCTGGTGTGGGGGCTGGTGTCGGTCGCCGGGCTGTCCACGCTGCTGGCGGCCTCGCAGTTCGCCTACGACGTGCTGCGCTGGGCGGGGGCGGCGTACCTGGTGTGGATGGGGCTGCGCCTGCTGTTCGTCAGGAAGGACGCGCACGTGGAGGCGCCGGCCGAGCGGGAGGTGAGGTTCCGCACCGGGTTCCGGCGCGGGCTGGTCACGAACCTGCTCAATCCCAAGGTGGGCGCCTTCTACGTGGCGATGCTGCCGCAGTTCCTGCCGTCGGACCAGGCGGACGCGGCGTCGGGCCTGCTGCTGGCGGGGGTGCACGTGGCGGAGGGGCTGGTGTGGAGCGGGGTGCTGATCGCGTTCGCGGCCGTGATGGGCGGGCTGCTGCGCGCCCCGGCCGTGCGCCGGCTGCTGGACCGCGTCACGGGGGTGGTCATCGTGGGGTTCGGCGTACGGCTCGCGGTGGAGTGATCACATCTGGTACGCGGTGGTCCAGAAGTCGCGGTGCAGCCGGGGCGTCGCGGCGGAGTCCATCGCGGCCTGGGTGAGCAGCCTCCCTCGAACACGGGCGGCCTGCTGTACTTGCCGCCTTCGGCCTCGTCCCAGACGACGAGCTCGCCGGTGACGGGGTCGTGCGCGTAGCTGGCCGGCAGCCGGTGCAGGTCTCCGGCGGGCACGTGGAAGCCGGTGTCGGTCATCCCCTGGGCCTGATCGAGCTGGGGCCGAACCCGCTGCGGCAGCCGGAGCGGGTGCTCGCTTCCTCGACGGCCTGCAGACCAGGCTCGTCACTCCCACGGCCAGTCCAGCAGGCGGGCGCCGAGAACGGCGGTCTCCAACGTGAAGCGCTGGGTGGGGTCGTCGGGCGAGAAGCCGGTCAGGCGGCGGATGCGCTGCAGCCGGTAGGTGACGGCGCGGGCGCTGAGCCCGAGCCTGCGGGCGGCGGCCGTCTGGTTGCCCTGGGCGGCGAAGACGGCCTCCAGGGTCTCCAGGAGCGGCGCGTGACCGCCGCGCGCCTCCAGCAGCGGGCTCAGCACGCTGGTCACCAGGTCCTCCATGGCGCTCCTGTCGCGCAGCAGCACGGGGAAGACGAGCAGGTCGGCGGCCCTGACGACGTCGTGCTTGAGCCCGAGGCGGTCGGCCAGGTCCAGGGCTCCGGCGGCCTCGCGGTAGGAGGCGACGATGCCGCTGGGGCCGCGCTGCGGACGTCCGACGCCGACGCGCCAGCCTGCCGGGAAGCGGGCGCGTACGTGATGGGTGAACTCGCCGACGGCGGCGGGCAGCGTGGCGGGGGCGACGCACACGAGCAGGCCGTCGCGGACGGCGAGCAGGATGTTGTGGGAGCCGAAGCGGGCGATGAGGTCGCGTTCGATGCGTTCGGGCTGGGCGGCGTCCGCCGGGTCGGCGAGGCCGCGGGCGGCGGCCACGACGTACGACTCGGCCAGGCGCAGGCCGAAGTGCTCGGCGCGTTCGGCGAGGCGTTCGGCGCGGCCCAGCAGCAGGTCGTCGACGAACTGCCGGCGCTCGGCCGAGGCGCCGCGCAGGGCGTCGAGCTGGGCCTGCTCGTACCCGGCGAGGAGCGCGGCGATGGCCCTGCGCAGGGCGGGCAGCACGCCGGGGAGCCCGTCGGCGGCGGCGAGCGCCGCGTCGACCAGCGCCGGGAGCGGGACGCCCAGCTCGGCGGCGCGGGCTCCGGCGGCGCGGTTGGCGTCGAGCGCGGCCCGGTCGGGCAGCCGGCCGCTGCGGGCGGCCAGCCGGAGCGCGTGAAGGTGCCCGCCGAGCAGCTCAGCGGGCACCTCGGGGGTCACGGTCAGACTCCTACGTCGCGTCTGTCGAAGGCGAGCACGGCGGTGAGCACCAGCACGGCGCTCGCGCCCGCCAGCACAAGGTAGTCCCCCACGGGAAGCCCCTGGTAGAGGGGGCGTCCGGCGGCGTAGTAGTGGAACGGCGAGAGCCACTTGAGCCAGGCGACCGCCTCGACGTTCTGGCCGACGGTGACGACCATGTAGCCGAGCACGGCCCACACGCCGGCCAGGGCCAGCGAGGGGGCCCGGCGGCCGGAGGCGGCGCCGGCGGCGAGCGTGAGGCTGCCGAAGAAGAGCCCGACCAGGTAGACGCCGATGTGGGCGGCGATCAGCCGGTCGGCGCCGACGCCGAGCGCGACGCCCTCGGCCAGCGCCCAGGTGACCAGCAGCGTGACGACGGCCACGGCCAGCAGGCCGAGCGCGAAGGCGGCGAAGCGCTCCAGGAGCAGCCGCCGCCGGGCCACCGGCAGCGTGACGACGAGCTCCAGCGTGCCGGCCTCCTCGGGCTGGGCCAGGGCGCGGTTGGCGACGAGCATCGCGCACACCGCGAACAGCATGGGCACGAACAGCTGGTAGACGACCGACTGCAGGTAGCCGGCGCCGCTGGTCATGTCCTGCAGCCCGCCCATGAGGTCACGCAGCGCGCCGGGGAACTTGGCCAACGCCTGCGCCCCATAAAGATCGGGATTCTCCCGAATACTGGGATAAATCCCTAAATACATGGTCATGAAGGCGCTGATCCCGATCGCCCACCAGATCAGCGACCGCCTGAAGTCACGCAGGCTCTTGGCGATCATCGTCTCGCCCCTCCTCGCTGTAGTAGGTGAGGAAGATCTCCTCCAGATCCGGCTCCTCGCTGACCAGGTGCACCACGGTGAACCGGGCCGCCGCCTTGACCAGCGCGTCCGGCCGCCCGTCGATCGTGCAGCTCAGCGCCGCCCCCTCCACGCGCAGCTGCCGCACCCCGGGCAGCCCGGCGAACGCCTCGGCCGGGACCGGCGCGTCGAAGTGCAGCTCCACCCGGCGCACCGCCTTCTCCCGCAGCGCCGCCACGTTCTCGACCGCGACCAGCCGCCCGGCCCGTACGATGCCGACCCGGTCGGAGACGTGCTCCACCTCGGCCAGCACGTGCGAGGACATGAGCACGGTCCGGCCGGAGGCGCGCACCTCGCGCACCATGGCCAGGAACTCCTGCTGCACCAGCGGGTCGAGCCCGCCGGTCGGCTCGTCGAGGACGAGCAGCTCCGGCTCGTGCATGAACGCCTGGATGAGCCCGACCTTCTGCTTGTTGCCCTTGGAGAGCTTGCGCATCGGCACGGACAGGTCGGCGTCCAGCCGTTCGGCCAGCGCCCGGATCCGGGCGGGCGGCACGCCGCCGCGCACCCGGGCGAGGAAGGCGAGGTAGTCCCGGGCCCGTTCCCTGCCCTCCAGCGCCAGCTCGCCCGGCAGGTAGCCGATCCTGGCGCGCACGGCGGCCTCCCGCGAGCCGGCGCCGAGGACGGTGACGTGGCCGCGGGTGGGCCTGATCACGTCGAGGAGCAGCCGGATCGTGGTGGTCTTGCCCGCGCCGTTCGGTCCCAGGTAGCCGAAGACCTCTCCCGGCCGGATCTCCAGCGTGAGATCCTCCAGGCCCCGGCGCCTGCCGTAGTACTTCGTCAGCCCTTCGGCCCGCACCACCGCTGTCATGCCGGAATGATCCCGCCCGGTCCCCGTCCGCGTCACCGGCCGGATCCGGCAGCGAGGGAGGCGGTTCGCTTCCGGCACCCGGCAACACCGTTTATCCGGAATTCCTGAGTACAGTGCTGGCGTGGACATCGAGGAACGGGTGCGCGCCCTGGAGGCCCGCGTCGCCGCCCTGGAAGGCGGGCAGGCCGTCGCGGCCCCCGCCGACGACGACACCGGCCGCGTCGTCTACGGCGGCGAGGCCAGGCTGGGCGGCTACCGGTGGCGGTGGGAGTCGGCCCGCTCCCCCGGCTGGCTCGTCGAGCGCCCGGCCGCGCCGATGGCCGCCGTGCTCGCCGCCGCCGGCCACCCCGCCAGGCTGCGCATCCTGCAGCTGCTGCTCAGCGGCCCGCGCCCGATCGCCGACCTCCAGAGCGAGCTGGCGCTGGCCTCGCAGGGGCAGCTCTACCACCACCTCAAGACGCTCGCCTCGGCCGGCCTGGTCGAGCAGCCCGAACGCGGCGTCTACCGGGTGCCGCCGCAGGCCGTGTTCCCGGTGCTGGCCCTGGCGGCCGCGGCCACGGACGTCGCCGGCCGGGAGTGAGCGGGGCGGAGACCGCGCTGGAGGTCATCTGCACCTGGGTCGCGGAGCGCCGGGCGGCAGCGTCGGCGCCCCGGGCGGGCCGTCCGTGATGAGGTCGAGCAGCGCGCCGGTGTCGAGGTGCTGCTCGACGAGGTCGCCGAGCGCGTCCAGGCGCTCCTCGCGCAGCCGGGCGAAGTCGGTGGCGGGGTCGGGGACGAAGTCACGCCCGGCGCGGGCCGCCACGTCGGCCAGGAAGGCGCGCCTGAACCCGTCGTTCTCCAGCGCGCCGTGCCAGGTGGTGCCCTGAACGGCGCCCACCCGGCAGCCGTCCAGGAACGGCTCGCCGCCCTCGACCGTGGCCCGGCCGTGGTGGATCTCGTAGCCGCGCACCGGCTGCCCGTACGCCTCGCCGTACGGCCTGCCCAGGATCTTGCCGGCGGCGAACTCGACGCGCACGGGCAGCAGCCCGAGGCCGTCGACGCGGCCCGCGCCCGACTCCACCTCGTCGACGATCTCACGCCCGAGCATCTGGAAGCCGCCGCAGATGCCGAGGATCGGCCCGGTACGTGACACGAGCGCGTCGGCCAGGCCGGTGCGGCGCAGCCAGGCCAGGTCGGACACGGTGGCGCGGCTGCCGGGCAGCACCACGAGGTCGGCGTCCTCCAGCCCGGCGGGGTCGGTGACGAAGCGCACCACCACGCCCGGCTCGGCGGCCAGGGCGTCCACGTCGGTGAAGTTGGAGATGCGGGGCAGCCGCACGACCGCCACGCGCAGCGTCCGCCTGCCGTACGGGGGGCGCGCCGCGACCGTGCGGCCGTCCAGGGCCAGCGAGTCCTCCACGTCCATCCACAGCCCGTCGAGCCAGGGCAGCACCCCGTACACGCGCCGCCCGGTCAGCTCCCTGAGCTGGTCGAGGCCCGGTTCGAGCAGCTCACGCGCGCCGCGGAACTTGTTGACCACGAACCCGGCGACGAGCGCCTGGTCGGCGGCCTCCAGCAGGCCGACGGTGCCGTAGAAGGCGGCGAACACCCCACCCCTGTCGATGTCGCCGACCACGATCACCGGCAGGTTCGCGGCCCTGGCCAGGCCCATGTTGGCGATGTCGCCGGGGCGCAGGTTGATCTCGGCGGGGCTGCCCGCGCCCTCGCAGACGACCACGTCGTAGCTGTCGCGCAGCCGCGCCAGCGACTCCAGCGCGGTGGCGCGCAGCAGGTCGCGCAGCTCGCCGTACTCCATCGCGTCGACGTCGGCGACGGGGCGGCCCATGAGCACGACCTGGCTGCGCCGGTCGCTGCCGGGCTTGAGCAGGATCGGGTTCATGTCGGCGACCGGCTCCAGGCCCGCGGCCTGCGCCTGCATCGCCTGCGCCCGGCCGATCTCCGCGCCGTCGGCGGTGACGTACGAGTTGAGCGACATGTTCTGCGCCTTGTACGGCGCGACGCGCACGCCCTGGCGGGCCAGCCAGCGGCAGATGCCCGCGGTGACCACGCTCTTGCCGGCGTCGGAGGTGGTGCCCGCGACCAGGAGTGCGCCCTTCACCTGGAGCAGGTTAGTGGGAAATCGTGAGGAACCACCCATTTACGAATCCTGTGACTTCTGCCACTCTAACTAGAACGTTCGCCTAGAACAGAATTCTAGATTTTCCTCCTGGAAGGTGAGGCATGGTCGGAACGCTGGGTTCGCCCCGGACCGGCAGGATCGACGCGGCCGCCCGGGCGCCGTTCGGCTGGGCGCCGCTGGTGGTGCTCTTCATCGTCGGACTCGTCGACCGCATGGAAGCCAACCTGCTGTCGGGCGTGCTCCCCCTGGTGCAGCGGGAATGGGGCTTCAGCGACACCGCGGCCGGCTCCATCCCCACGGCGGCGGCGCTGGCGGGGGCGATCGTGGCCATCCCGGCCGGCTACTTCGCCGACCGGTACAACCGCACGCGGATCATCGCCGTCGTGGTCTTCATCTGGGCCGTCGCCACGCTCGGCACCGGCCTGGCGACCGGATTCGTCATGTTCTACCTGATGCGGGTGCTGCTCGCCGCCGCCGAGAACATCGACAACCCCGCCTCCGGCAGCCTGCTCGCCGACTACTACCCGCCTGTCACCCGGGCCAAGGCGTACGGCCTGACCCGCGTGACGACCTACCTGGGCGGCGTCGGCACCCTGCTCGGCGGGGTGCTCGGCGAGGCGTACGGGTGGCGGAACGCGTTCATGATCATGGTGATCCCGGGCCTGCTCACCGCCGTGCTCGTCTGGATGCTCAAGGAGCCCCGCCGGGGCGAGCTGGACCGGATCGTCGCCCGCTCGGCCACCACCGGCGCCACTGGCACCACGGGCACCACCGGCACCGTCGGCGCCGAGCCGGTGCCCGCCCCGACGCCCGACACCGTCCCGACCACGGAGAAGGTGCCGTTCGGCAGGCAGATGCGGCAGGTGCTCACCATCCCGTCGCTGGTGTTCGTCTGCGTGGGGCTCGGGCTGCTCACGCTGGGCCTGGCCGGGGTGTTCTTCTGGCTGCCGACGCTCATGGTCCGCACCTTCGGCGTCGCGGCCGGCACCGCGGGCTCGGTGTCCGGCCTGATCACCATCGCGGGCACGCTGACCGGCACGCTGATCGGCTCCTGGCTGGGCCGCACCTGGCACGGCACCCGCAAGGGCGGACGCCTGCTGGCCGGAGGCGGCGGCATCACGATCGGCGCGCTCGTCCTGGCCGTCGCGCTGTCGATGGACTCGCTGTGGCCGATGGCGATCCTCACCCTCATCGCCTGCACGTCCATGTCGGTCGCCATCCCCAACATGACCGCCTGCCTGGCGGACGTGGTGCCGGCCAGCGCCCGGGGGCTCGGCTTCGCCGCGCTCCAGCTCCTCATCACCGGCTGCGGAGCGTTCGGCTCGCTCATCGTCGGCATCGCCTCGGACCAGCTCGGCTCGCTGGTCGGCGGCATGTACATCCTGATCGTCCCGATGGTGATCGGCGGCCTGCTCACGCTCGGCGCCCGCGCCTCCTTCGAGCGCGACGCCGCGAAGGTCCTCGACGCCGCCCGCCACTCCTGACCCGCCCCCGGCCCCCGCACACCCCGGGGGCCGGGCCTCAGGGTGCTGAGATGCGAAAGAAAAGTTGCGCAATTTTCGCTTCGCATCTACGCTCGGGGCATGGCACGGGATGAGAACCGCCGCATCACCGATCTCGGCACGCTCAAGGCACTGGCCCACCCGCTGCGCCTGAAGCTCTACCGGGCGCTGTCCCACGCGGGCACGGCCACCGCCTCCCACCTGGCCGACCAGGTCGACGAGGCGGTCTCCCTCGTGAGCTACCACCTGCGCAAGCTCGCCGCCCACGGCCTCATCCTGGAGGCCGAGCCGCAGAGCGCCGACGGCCGCGAGCGCTGGTGGCAGATCGACCGCGGCCTGCAGATCCAGGACCGCGACTTCCGCGACGTCCCCGAACGGGCAGCCGCCTACGCGTCCTTCACCCGGCTGGCCTTCCGCGAGCACAACGAGCTCTACGAGCGCTACCTCGACGAGCAGTCCGCCTGGGACCCGGAGTGGCGCGCCGCCGCCTTCAGCTCCCAGTATCTGCCCCGGCTCACCGCCGACGAGCTGACCCGGCTCAACGACGAGCTCGCCGAGGTGCTGCGGCGCTGGGAGGCGCACGCCACGTCAGCCGCCGAGGCGGGCGACGTCGAAGGCCGCGAGAACGTCGTCCTGCACCTCTACGGATTCCCCACGCGCCCCTGACCGGCGCAAGGAGGCCACCCCCATGCATCCCGACATCCACCTACGCCTCGACCGCATCCGCGCCGCCGAGCTGCGCGCGGACGCCCGGCGGTGGCGGCGGGCCCGCCATCACCGGCCCGCCCGCACCGCCTGGGCGGGCGCGCTCGGCTGGGCCATGATCGAGGCGGGTCTGAGGCTGGTGCAACACAGCGCGACCAGGCGGGCAGCAGTGACTGAAATTTCAGGAGATTTGATCTGAACTTATGGTGTATCAAGGTGCACGGGCCGTACTCCTTCTGGGTGTCAGAGGAGGCTTTCGTGAATTCTTCAGATGGCCGCGTCATCCTGTTCCTGATCATCGCCGTCACCGTGTTCGTCGCCGGGCGCCGCTACCAGTCGCTGATCTCGTCACGTCAGGTGTGGCGCGACACCATGAAGGCGGCCTCGGCGCGCAAGCTCGTCGCGTCCAACGCCGCCAGGTCCATGCTGTGGGTGGGCGTCGTGACCCTGTTCGTCTTCTGGCTGGTCGCCAACCTCAATCGCATCATGTGAGCCTCGCCGCCGGGCGCGCTCAGGCACGCCGCCGGGCCACGCGCCCGGCGGCGGCCAGCACGGCGGCGCCGGCGGCAGCCCAGCACACGGCCCGCGTCAGCCGCACGGCCCGCCGGATGTCGGCCACCTCCGGCTTGCGCCCGTCGCCCATCGTGGGCCGGTGCTCCGTACGCCCCCCGTACACGTTGGCCCCGCCCAGCGTCACGTCCAGCGCCCCCGCGAACGCCGCCTCGCACCGCCCGGAGTTGGGGCTGGGGTGCCGCCCGCCGTCGCGCAGCAGCACGGCGAGCGTCCGCGCCGGCGCGGGCCCGGCCAGTACGGTGATCAGCCCGGTCAGCCGGGCCGGCGCGTAGTTGGCCACGTCGTCCAGCCGCGCCGCCGCCCACCCGAAGCGCCGGTAGCGCGGCGAACGGTGCCCGACCATCGCGTCCAGCGTGTTGATCGCCCGGTAGGCCAGCAGCCCCGGAATCCCCGCCACCGCCCCCCAGAACAGCGGCGCCACCGCCGCGTCCGAGGCGTTCTCGGCCAGCGACTCCACCGTGGCCCTGGCCAGCTCGGGCGCCTCCAGCCCGGACGGGTCGCGCCCGCACAGGTGCGGCAGCCGGGCCCGGGCCGCCGCCAGGTCGCCGGCCTCCAGCGCCGCCGCCATGTGGGCGCCCTCGCGGGCCAGCGTGGTGCCGCCGAGCACGGCCCACGTCGCCGCCGCGGTCAGCGCGACGCGGGCCGGACGGTTCGGCACCCGCTCGGCCAGCACGCCGAGCGCCGCCGCGCTCCCCACGCAGATGGCCACGTGGAGCACGCCGTTGGTCTTCGCGTCCGCGTACAGCCTGGACTCCAGCTTGGCGGCGGCGCTGCCGAACAGCGCGACGGGATGCCCCCGGCGCGGGTCGCCGACGACCGCGTCGAGCACCACTCCCAGCGCGAGCCCGGCGGCACGATCACCCTGAATACGCATGAAGCACATCAGATCAGATGCGCGTACAGCTCATCCTCGTGGGAGTCCAGCCAGGCCGACGCCCGGCGGATCCGCTCCCCCGCGCCGTCCGCCCACATCCGCGCCCAGTTCCCGCCGCCGTCCGCGCGGGTGCGCATGACCTCGTACGACCGGTGGAAACGCAGTCTGGCCAGCTCCAGCAGCCGGCGCCGATCCCGGGGCGGAACCCCGTACACGTCGCAGAACACCCGCAACCGCTCCCCCACCTCGACGCCGCGCAGCAGCGGATGCCGGTCGACGGGGTCGGCGATGGGCGCCCAGTGCCGCAGCGTGGTCACGACGTCGAACAGCCGCGTGGTCGGCCGGGCCAGGTCGAAGTCGATCATCCCCACCGGCACCTGATCACGAAAAATCACGTTGTCCGGTCGTAAGTCACAATGCCCGATGATCTGCGGGGGCGCGTCGTCGTTCGACCCGCCCTCCCACCGGTGCCCGCTCAACGGGAACCCGGCCGTCGCGTCGTGGAACTCACGCAGCAGCCCCGCCACCCCCGCGAGCGCCTCCTCACCGGCGCTCGCCGCGCTCAGCCCGCTCGCGCCCGGCAGAAAACTGAGCACCTCACGCCCGAGCCCGTCGACCCCCAGCACCCTCGGCGCCCCCTCGAACCCGGCCGCCTCCAGGTGCCTGAGCAGGGCGTGCACAGCGGGCGTGGCCGGACTGACGGGCCTGCGCACGGTGTCACCGACGCGCACCACCCCGTCGGTCACATCCCCGCCCTGCAGGGGTATTTCATGCAGGAGCGTCGCGAACATGCCAAGAGATCCTAGACCGAAACCGCCGTTCCGATGGAGAAAATCATGCACGCCGCCTACATCACCGCCCCCGGCCCGCCGGAGGCCATCACCTGGGGCGAACTCCCCGTCCCCGGCCGCGGCCCCACGGACGTGCTGGTACGGGTGCGCGCCGTGGCGGCCGACCCGGTGGACACGTTCGTACGCTCCGGCGCCTACCCCGTCCCCATGCCCCTCCCCTTCGTCATCGGCCGCGACCTCGTCGGCCACGTCGAAGCGTCCGAAACCACCGCCTTCCCGCCCGGCCTGCCCGTCTGGTGCAACAGCCTCGGCCACGGCGGCAGGCAGGGCTCCTTCGCCGAGTACGTCACGGTCCCCGCCGACCGCCTCTACCCCGCCCCCGACGACCTCGACCCGCTCGACCTGGTCGCCGCCGCGCACCCCGCCGCCACCGCCTGGCTCGCCCTCGTCCGCCACGGCCACCTGCGCCCCGGCCACCGCGTCTTCATCGGCGGCGCGGCCGGGAACGTCGGCTCCGCCGCCGTCGCCCTCGCCGCCTCCTCAGGCGCCACTGTCATCGCCACGGCCCACCCGCGCGACCACGCCCACGTCCGCGCCCTCGGCGCCGCCGACGTCCGCGACTACCGCACCGACCCCCCAGCCGCCCACCCAGCCGGCGACCCCGGCGGCCCCGGCGGCCCCGGCGACCCCGATGACTCCGGCGACTCCGGCGACTCCGGCGACCAGACACCCGACCAGCCGGACATCCGCGACTCCATCGACCTGTACGTGGACACCTCCGGCCAGGGCGACCCCGCCACGGCCATCGACCGCCTCGCCCACCGCGGCCGCCTCGTCATCATGTCCGGCCTCCGCCAGGCCCCCGCCCTCCCCCTCGGCCGCCTCTACACCAAGGACGCCACCGTCACCGGCTTCGCCATCAGCAACGCCACCGTCCCCGAACTCGCCGACGCGGCCGCCGGCGTCATCCACCTCCTCCGCACCACCGCCTGGCGCCCCCGCATCACCGCCCGTCTGCCCTTGTCACAGGCGGCCGAGGCCCACCGCATGCTCGAGGACGGCCGAGCCCGCGGCAGGGTGGTCCTGGAGGCGTCCGGGGGCGGCGGGAGCTGACACGGAGAAAACGTGTGCATGACAAGTCGCCGGATCATGCACAATAAGGCAGGAGCGCCCTTAGCTCAGCTGGATAGAGCACCGGACTTCTAATCCGACGGTCGCAGGTTCGAATCCTGCAGGGCGCGCTTCCGAGACCAGGCAATCCACGGGTTGACCTGGTCTTTTGCATGATCGCCCCGGTTGCCTCGTACGCAGCGGGAGGCCGCCGAAAGCAGCCCTGTGCCACTGCTCACGGAACATACGCGGAATGCTCGCCGCCACGTTCCCCCAGGTCGGCGCGGCTGTTTGGGTGAACGGAACGGCGAAAGGACCCCGAGGTGTCCCGGGGTCCTGTCGTAGCTCCTGCGTCACGCCGCAAGTGCTTCCAAGATGCGCCGGTTGGCGATCTCCTGTTGGCCGTCGATGCACTTGGCGTAGACGCGGAGCATCACGTCCACGCCGTGTCCCGCTCTCACGGCCGCTTCCGGGGCGTGCACGCCCGCGTTGAGCCAGAGTGACACGGCCGCGTGCCGGAGATCGTACGGTCGGCCCGCCAGAGGAGAGGCGACCTGGTCAGGGGTGAAGGCGTACGTCCGAGCCTCCTGCCATACCTTCGCGTAAGCCGAACCGGAGATCACACCACCCGTGCGTGTACGGAAGAGCCGGCCGTCCTCGCCGACTCCGAACGCCGCGATGTGAGCCCGCAGGATGGCCACCAGTTCGGGCGGGATGGGCACGGTGCGCGTGTCCTTCACGTCCCGATGCTTCAGCCCGCGCTCCTCGTGAGCCTGTCCAGAGTCGGTGTACCGCCTGTTGCTCTGTGGCCTGGTCTTCTCCAGGGTCAGCAACCCCCAGCCCCTCTCTGGGAGTCGGCAGTCCTTCTGCCTCAGTCCCGCCGCCTCTGCCGGGCGAAGGCCGCCGAAGTACATGCAGGCGAACATGGCGGCCAGCATCGGCCCGCGCGACCGCCCCACGTAGGTCACTGCGATGAGCAGTTCACGCGCCTGGCTGGGGCTGATCACCGAGCGCCGATCGACCTCGCCGCTCACCTTGACCTTGCGGAACTTGACCTTGTGCAGCGGATTTGCCGAAAGCTCTTCCAGCTCCACGGCGTATTCGAGCGCGTGATGGAAGACGGCCCGCTTGCGGCGGTAGGTCGAGGTCGCCGCAGGCTTGCCGTCCAGGCACAGCGCCAGGGCTTCCAACGCCGCACGGGCGTGCTTGGTCTCTTCCAGAGCGCTCAGCGGATGCGAAGCACCTTCCAGCCAGCGGACAGCGCGAACGATCTCCGGTGTCGGCTCTTGCCTGCGCTCGTCGGGCAGGAAGGAGTACTCGCGCAGTGCCCGCCGGATGATCTCGTCGGATGGACGGCCGGGTGCGTCGCCGGCCAAGACGCGGGTAACGGTGGCCAGCGTGTCGGTCATGCCCTCTCGGGACTTCGCCGCCGCATGAGGCCAGCACGCACGGACGTACGCGACGGCGAAGGCGTACCAGGTCCGCGCATCCTTGGCCTTCGCCATCGAAGAGGGAAGACCGCTATCCAGATCGAAGGCTTCGCCCTTCTTGGCCGCCTGCCGCAGGTCAGACAGGAAGCTCTCGGCCAGGCCCTTGGTCTTGAAGGTCTGCGACTTCTCGCGGCTGCCGACCGTCCACCGCACGGTGTGGGAGACGATCCGGGGCTTCTTGCCGGGCTTGTCTGCTCTGGTGTTGGTACGGATGTCCCAGAATTTGACCTTGTAGGAAGTGGTCATGCGGCGCTCCTGAGGGATTCGAGCCAGGCTTCGAGGTCGCTGCGGTAGATGCGGAGTTCGCCGTTGGGCAGGCGGATGCCGTTCGGTGCCTTGCCGATCTCGCGCCAGCGGTAGAAGGTGCGGCGGGAGACGCCGCCGAGTTCGTCGAGGACCTGGGCGACGGTCAGCAGCTCATCTCGTCTGCTCACGCGGCCCTCCCCATGTCCTCGGTTGCCGAAGGATCTTGTCCGGCTGCTCTCGCTTCCAGCTCCCTGAGGTGGGCTCGCCAGCGTTGGCGTTCGGCCACGGTGCGCAAGAGGCGTACGGCGAGCGGCGGCACGTTGGCATCACCGGCCGGAACGGGCCGCCAGACATAGCGGTGTGGGTCGATGGGCTGGTCGGTCTGGCCGAGGGCTTCCAGGACCCAGGTGCGGCGGTCCTGCCGGTGTTCGGCGAGGGTCTTGTTGGACCACTTGCGGGAGACCAGGACGCGGCGCCCGGCGTAGCCGAGGTGTTCGGGCTTGTGCGCCTTGGACCGGCACCGGCCGGGCTGCATGCCGGGCTTGGCGTTCTTGGGCTGGACGCCGTAGCGGAGCCAGTTGGGGCAGGTGGGCGAGCAGGGTTCGTAGCGGAGGGCGTCGACCATGCGGGCGGTGTGCTCGCGTTGGGCCTGGCCGCCGTCGAGGGTGTCGCCGATGGACTTGGTCAGGTACTTGGACAGATACCGGATGCACTGGTCAGCGTCCGGCGTACCGGCAAGAACACCTTGCACGTCCACCTGATCGCCGAAGCGGATCACGTGGAGAGGCTCGGCGTCCTCGTCGAGGGAGTCGAGGGCCTCGTCCCAGGTGGCCAGGACCTCACCGGTGATCGGGTCGAGATAGCCGGCCTCCTCGTCCCACACCGGTAGTTGATCACCGTCGAAACGCACTTTGTCGGCTTGAGGCCACCACACCTGGTGATAGGTGGCCGCCACGATCTGCTTGATCTCCGTGCGCGGCAGGGTGCCCCGGATGGCCATGTGCAGGTGCGGAGCGAGCCGCTTCTGAGGCTCGACAGCCGCGAAGTACTGCACGTCATAGCCCGCGACCCGGCGAAGGTTCTGCACGAAGCGGTCTACGAGCTTGGAGAAGTGCAGCGCGTCCCGAGCAGCTCGCCGGTAGTCGTAGGTGCCGGGATCGATCGGGACGCCGTCGCGGATCTTGCCGTAGCTGGGCAGGGTGAGCGTGACGAACAGCGACGGCCGGTAGGTCTTGCCGTCCGTGCTGGTGAAGGTGCGCCCAAGAGTGGTGTTGGTCATCTTCCGCTTGGGCAGATCCGGAGCATCCTGCCGTCGCCGGGTCGAGCGGGAGCGCTTGGGCACCGCGGATCCGGTGACGCTGCCCCGCACGCCAGCGGCGTTGATCTCGACATCGAGGCCGGACAGGACGGCGTCCAGATCGGTCGTGTCGTCGCCGGCCTGCTCAGCGGCATCACGCTTGGCCTGCATGTCAGCGCGGAACTCGACCAACCAGCGCTGTTCCTCGTTCGGCTCATCCGGCGTGATGGCCGGTTCGGTGTCGAGGTGCCAACCCTCGCGGCATTGCGCCATGCGGAGCTGCCGGTTGCGCTTGGCGCACGGCGGGCACTTGCTGTCGAGGACGGCCCCACACGGAACGTCGATGATCTCGGATTTGCCGGTGACGATGTCGAGTCGCCGCAGCGGGACGGGCCTGATGCAGACCCCGTGAAGCTTGGCGACCTCTTCGAGTACGTCTCGGGCCATCGGCATGGCTTGGCGGACGGCCCGAGGTAGAGCGCGGTCGTGCACATGGGTCATGCGGCCCTCCCTTCGTCGGCGGCGGCGGCGACCATGGAGCAGATGTCGTGATCGGAGACGTAGGCGGCGCGGACTCGGACGGGTTCGGGGCTGGCTTCCAAGCGGACGTAGCCGACGCCCGCGCCCAGCTCTGGAACGGGTGAGATGTGGTCAGCGAGGGCGCCCCGGTCGCGTGCGCCGTCGCCGAGGACCATGTCCACCTGTTCCGACTCGTCCAGCCTCAGGGCGATCTTGTCGGGGAACAGGTTGCGGATGTTCATGACCTCTTTGCGCGGGTCCTGCAACGCGGCCAGGACGCCGACGCCGACCGCGCGGCCTTGCGTGGTGAGCGTGGCCAGCGCGGCGGAGATGCGCTGCCGCAGTTGCCGGTCGGACTGGTAGGCGGTCAGGAACGCCACCTCGTCGACCACGACCAGGACGAACGGGTCATCGATGGTGGGGGTGTGAGAGCGCTGGAGACCGGCGAACTGGGTGGCCCGCTTCTGCATGACGCTCACGGCCTCGTCCAGCAGGTCGGCGCACTCTTCCGGACTGGCCGCGTACCTGGAGCCGAAGAGAGCGCGTCCGTAGGAGAGCTCCATCAGCTTGGGGTCCAGAGCCCACAACTCGACCAGGCCTGCTCTGGCGGCGGGGAGCAGGGCGCGGATGACAGACCAGATGATCGACCCCTTGCCGGCCCCGGTCGCGCCCGCTACAAGGACGTGGGTGCCATGCACCTTCAACCGCCACGGTCGCCCGTCTTCCCGTCTGCCGATCTCGACCGGTCCCACGGTCGGTTCTTCTCGCAGGGGAAGGGCTGGTAGAGGCGAGGCGAGCGGGTCCTTACGTGGGAAGGTCAGTGTCAGCCGACCGGCCTGAGACAGAGCGACTCGGCACGACTTCGCGCCGAACCCCTGGGCCAGGTGATCGCTACGGTCGGTCCAGTCCTTGACCGCCTGGCCTTTGAGCATGCGCACGGTGACCACGTCGGCCCACGATGAACACGTGACCTTGCACAGCGGAGGCAGGTAGTCACGGCCCCGGAGGTGACGGCCGAGACCTGAGACGACCATGACGGGCTGCCAGTGCCGCCGGTAGATCCAGACGAGTCGCCACCAGGCCAGCAGCCGGTAGCCGACCAGGTGGGCGAAGGACGGCCGGTCGATGTACCCCCATGAGGCCAGGGCCAGGGCGACTGTGCCGAGCAGGGACGCCGCCATGGGCCAGCCGTAGACGTACCAGGTAGCGCCGAGGACAGCCGGGACGGCGGTGGCCATGGGGTGGCGGCAGATCGTACGGACGAGCCCGGCAAGCAGACGCCAGGCGAGGATGATGATGGTGAGGATGGCGGGAGTGGTGACGACGGCCGGGCGGAAGACAACGGCCGTGTCGGGCGTGGTGGAGACGAGGTTGCGCGCCTCGTCGCCAGGCAGCCGCTTGAACATAAGCTGGGAACCTCTCGTGATGTGGAGTCAGGGGAGAACCGAGGGGCCGCCGGAAGTTGCCGCTTCCAGCGGCCCCGCCTCATGTCAGGTCGCCGGGTCGGTGGCGTCCTTGTCGGCCTGTTCGGCGTGCAACTGCTCGCAGTCGGCCAGGTAGCGGGCAGCGGCGGTGAAGATCTCGCGGGCGGTGGCCAGGTCGGCATCGGTGACCGGGCCGGCTCCGGTGGTGGAGATATGCACGTTCGCCTCCGGGGAGCTGAACTTCAGGTACGGTCGCGGCTCGTTGAGCAGCAGCCCGGCGCAGACCGTCAGGCGCGGCGTGTAGAAGGAGACGTCGACCTGAGGCGTGGACTCCGGTCGTATGAACAAGGTGACGTAGGTGTACGAGCCGAGAGTCACGCCGCCACCCCCTTGCCATCGGGCAGTCCGTAGAAGCTGCGCTCCAGGGATCGGGCAAAGCGGTGGGCCTCGCGAGCGAGCTGGCGTGCGAACTCCAGGTCCTCCGCCGTCACGGGTCCATCCGTGGTGACCAGGACGGAGGTCGCGCCGAAGTCGAGCGCCAGGACGGGCTGACGGCGCGGGAACGGGTGGTTGAGCGTGCGAGCGGCATGCCCGGTGGTCAACCGGATCACGCTGTTTCGCGGGGTACGGCGACGAGTCATCTAGGCGGCGTCCTTTCCGGCCGAAGCCTTGCCCGCTGCCTGCGCGGGCTGGGTGAGTGCGTGCATCTCACGGACCTTGATCGAGTACGCGAGACGGCCCGTGGCGTTGACGTACGGCGTAACCGTGATGCCGTCGAAGGCGACCGGGGTGAACGGCAGGCCCGGCATCGGCTGAGGCGGGACCGGTTGAACCGGCGCCAGGATCTTGACCGCGACCGTCTTCTGCGCGGGCTTGAGGGTCGGGTCACCGTCCATGACCGCGACCTGCCAGACCAGCTCTCCGGTCTGCTTGTCGCGGGCCTGCACGAACCGGCCGCTGGACGAGGCGTCGAAGTCCTTGACGGGCTCGACCTCGCCCACGACGTAGCAGCCGTGCGGGAAGACCATGGCGAAGGTAACGGGAATGGGGCCTTGCAGAGCCATAACGGCTCTCCTCTCTTACCTGTCTGACGTTTGAACTCGCGGTGCTTCCGCAAGCACCGTTACGTGCTTCTGAAAAGCGCCCGCAGACGCGTCTGGGCAGTGCTCCAGGACGTCCGCCACGGCGTGAAGCGCAATGATCACTATCGGCAGCACCGTGGTGGCCAGCACCGTGGAAGCCAGGCCATCCGCGCAGTTGTCCATCAACTCGGCCACGATGCGGATAGTCATGATCAAACGGGAGCGTTTGGCATCTTCGAGACCCAACACCATTGATCACTCCAATCCCTCATCGTTGGCCGCAGCAGCCGTTTCCCCTGACAGGGCCCCGTGTAGGGGGGGCTGCACGAATGAACGTACAGGGGGCCCTACACGTCCGTCAAGGGGGGGCTACACGTGTTGCGGTATAGCCCCCTCTGAACGGAGCGCGTACGCTGCCCCCATGGCGAAGGAAGACGTGAGCGAGGCGGTTCAGACCGCGCTTGCATCCCTCGAACACGCCTTCGATGCCGCGCTTGCAGTGATCAATGCAGAGCCTGACCCGAGTCAGGCGTATGCGGGTGCGACGGAACTGGTCGAGACGCTCAGGCGGCTTGTCGAGACCTCAGGCGATCAACGAGCCCTGTCCGCAGCCCGCATTTTTGAGCATGAGCAGATGTCGTTGGCCGGCCTGGCTGACCGCATCGGGGTATCGAAAGCTCGCGCAGCCCAACTGATGAAAACTGCCAAAGATGTCGGTGGGCGAAGCGGAAATTCAGCGGAGGGAAGCTAATAATGAGCAAGCCGACAGAGGTGATCGTTGAGGTCTGGCCCGTTTCGGCCGACGACGTTGGCCTATGGCTCATCAGCGGCATCGATGCCTGGCGCTCGGGTCCCGTACAGCAGGACAGCGATCCTCACAGCGCCGTAATCGGCCTCCTGGCGAAGAACGACGCGGAAGACGGCGTAAAGCTCCTCCACTCGACATCCTGGCGCGCAGATGGAACCGCCGTCATTCTCACTTACGTAGCCGTACTCGGATGCGGCGCTTTCGTACGCGATAAGTGGGAGCAGGCTGCCCCGATCAGTCCCGCCCTCCCCGATGCGGTCGGAAAGCCGATTCCCGTCGAGGCCACGGACGCACCGATCCCGAGGTATATCGACGTCCTCATGCATGGCTTGCGACATCTGCAATTCCTACTGCAAACAGACTCTGCCGCGCGTACGGCCTTGTGTGGGAGGTGGCCGGATCACCTAGCAGCCTTTCGCCCAGCGCTGGCCGGTATGTACGACCACGAGCACGGACAAGAGCCGATCACTCTTCCCGAAGGGCTGGAGGCGCGCTAGTCGGGGAGACCTATGCACGATGACATGGAAACGATCGGCGAGAACGGGGAGCGTTTCGTGCAGGAGCGGGAACAGACAAGAAGCGCCGAACTGGATCAGCTACATGTCCAGCAGCGCGCCATGGAAGCACTTCGGGACCTTCTTTCACGTACCGAGAATGAAGGTCTTGCCGTACTCACTTGGACTATCGCAAGCAGCCCATCAACATCAGCCCTCGTCGCGGTCTGTGACACCGGTGATGCAGGCGAACGCCGCAGAGGATTCGAAGAATGGTGCGACGCTCTCGGGGCTACCCGACTAGCCGACGAGGTTAGTGGCCAAGGGAGTACCAGGCTGCGGGCACGAGTGGTGGACACCTATCTTGACCTGTCCATCGATCTTGTTGCTGATGTGTGAGCTCCGTCGAGGCAGGTCAGCGTGCCAAGGCTGTCAAAGCCCTTGGACATGGCAGCTAGGACGCGGCCCTGCGACGGGCGGCCCTGATTAGCTGATCTGCGCGTGCCTTCGAGATGCCCAGCTTGTCCGCCAACCTTCTTCGCGAGAGATTTTCGGCGTCAGAAATTTTTGCAGCACACCTGGCCCGAGCCAGCGCAGCATCATCGGCGAGCTTTCGCATGCAGTCCGCTAAACAAGTGGCAATATGGTACGCCGCATCGAGATCAGCCATTCCCTGGAGGCTCGCGTTGATCTGCTCGTATGCGTACTTGATCGGTTCGAGGGCGGCAGAATCATTCGACGTACGAGAGATGTCTTCTCCAGGGGAGTTCATTCGGCAGCCTCGCTCGTCGTATCCTTGTCTCTCCCTCTTTTCTGCGCGCCAACCTTCCGAACCATCGGCAGATGCGTTTTGCGGTGTTCTTCCAGCAGGTGATCCCATTTTTGGCGTGCGAACCTATATTGTCCTCTGGCTGTTTCTAGAAGGCCGTCGGCGGTACGCTGGAGCACGAAGAAGAGTCCGCCCTGAGACGCCCATTCGTATATGCCGCAGCAGGATGTCTCACGGATTCGGACTGTGCCCGCCGGCACGAATGGTATCCAGGCTGTCTCAGCACTATGTGACATCTTTGGCACTCCGTACTGACTCAGTATCTCGTGATGTTGCTCATGTGCCAGCACTAGAATGTCCCAGACGGGGCGAGCCTCTTCCCATGCGCCTCTTGCTGCCATTTCCGGGCCGTCTTTCGTTTTCCGCAGGACGACGTATGTGTCATTATCGATTGCCCATACATACGTATTGCAGCACGCAATGACTTCGATGATGGACGGCTCCTCTGAAGAGTTGAAAGGCTCCCATGAGATGCCTGCCGCATGTTTGATCGCCGCGAACCTGGCCGCCCTACCCTTCCTGCCCATTGGCCGACTCCAATCAGAAATAGCCGACGGTTGCACGGCGGTTCCTGCGCCAAATGCACAGAATGGCCAGCGAGATCACAGAGTCCGCCGTCAATTCGGAAGCGCTACAACGGGAGCCCTCAAACGCAGTCACCTTTGGCATTGGTCTCGCATGCCACAGGCCCGAGGTGTCGCGCCAGACATAGAAGCGCCGGAAGGCCGCACGCAAGCTCGGGTCAAGCAACTGACCCGAGCGCGCGTCTTCGGCCGGGCGGTGTCGCGGCAGGTTAGGGCCCTCTCGATCTCCATGGCGAGTCACGCAAGAAGCATACCTCTATAGGTATGGCCTCCTCTAGTACTTGTACACACTCCTACATCTACGGGTAGCACACTGATAGTGCAGGTAGGCGCTTGCTTAGTGTTCGAGCGTGCTCGACCGTGAGGGGCCTGTACTCCTATATGTGCAGATTGCAGACCAGATCAGGCAGCGCGTCGCTTCCGGCGATCTCGCGCCCGGTTCTGCCGTGCCCTCCGAGGTAGAGATGGTGAGGACCTACGGTGTGACACGACAGACGGTCCGTCGAGCGATCCAGCTCCTCAAGGAGGAGTGGGCTTGATCCGGTTTGACGGACATCCGAGATCAGGGGTTCGTCCCCGGAAGGATGTCCATGATGGAGAGCATGGGGAAGAAGAAGCCGCGTCCTCGCCGCTCGTTCACGCCGGAGTTCAAGGCCG